>NZ_LT607554.1:141012-361707 GCF_900095275.1 Pseudomonas sp. UMAB-40 | reverse complement strand
ATCAAGCCAAACAACCCTGCCTGATCAACTCCTTCTGGGCTTCGATGACCCGAAGCAACTCGCTGCCGAAAACCGCGTAACTCTTTGTTTACCAAGGAGTTTTCCGTTTCGACTACGCCGGAAGTGGGGCGAATTATAGACTTCCAGAATCTGCCGTCAACCCCTGATTTGGCTTTTCTATCAATAAGTTGCAGAAAGCCGGAAACCAGGCCGATTCTCTCTATATATAGGAGAGCAACCCCCTCCCTTTTATATAGAAGGAATCTTCAGAGCACCCCCGCCTCTCTGAAAGCGGAAACCGTATCTGCGTCCAGACCCAACACTCGCTGCAAAACCTCCAGCGTGTGCTCGCCCAATAACGGAGGCGCATTACGATACTCCACCGGCGTTTCCGACAGGCGAATAGGGCTCGCTACCTGCGGCACCATCCCTGCCAGCACATGGGGTAGCTCGATCGCCAAACCACGCGCCTTGACCTGAGGATCAGCAAACATCTGAGCCAAGTCATTAATAGGTCCGCATGGCACACCCGCCTGCTCCAGTTGCAGTACCCACTCAGCCGTGGTCTTGAAGACGGTCGCCTGACGGATCAGCGGGATCAACACCGCACGATTCGCCACCCGCAGCTTGTTGGTCGCGAAGCGTGGGTCATCCGCCCACTGAGGCTGCCCAGCCACCTCCGCAAACTTGCGGAACTGCCCGTCATTACCCACGGTGAGGATGAAGTCGCCATCTGCCGTAGGAAAATCCTGATAAGGCACGATGTTCGGATGAGCATTACCCAGGCGCTTAGGCGCATTACCCGTAGTCAGATAGTTCATCGCCTGGTTGGCCAGACACGCAACCTGAACATCCAGCAACGCCATATCGATATGCTGACCGCCACCGTCATGATCCCTATGGGCCAACGCGGCAAGGATCGCAACAGTCGAATAGAGTCCGGTCAGGATGTCTGTCAGCGCCACACCGACTTTCACCGGCCCTGCGCCCTCATCCCCCTCAGGTCGACCGGTCAGACTCATCAGCCCACCCAGGCCCTGGATCATGAAGTCATAACCCGCACGCTTGGCGTAAGGCCCGGTTTGGCCAAACCCGGTAATCGAGCAATAAATCAGATTCGGATTGATGGCTTTGAGCGACTCATAGTCCAACCCATAAGCCGCCAGGCCACCGACCTTGAAGTTTTCGATCAGGATGTCCGACTTGGCTGCCAGCTCACGCACCAGCTTTTGCCCCTCTGGACGCGTGAAGTCGATGGTCACCGATTGCTTGTTGCGATTGGCCGACAAGTAATAGGCGGCCTCGCTGGTGTTCTCGCCATAGGCGTCTTTCAGGAAGGGCGGTCCCCAGGCGCGCGTATCGTCGCCATTGCCCGGGCGCTCGACCTTGATCACTTCGGCGCCAAGGTCCGCAAGGATCTGCCCGGCCCAAGGCCCGGCCAGCACCCGCGATAAATCCAGTACCCGTAGATGCGAAAGCGCGCCCATGGACGTTCTCCTATTAATAGAACGCCTGGATGCCGGTCTGCGCGCGACCGAGGATCAGTGCGTGGACGTCATGCGTACCTTCATAGGTATTCACCACTTCCAGGTTGACCAGATGGCGAGCGACACCGAACTCATCAGAGATGCCGTTGCCGCCCAGCATGTCGCGCGCCATGCGAGCGATGTCCAGGGACTTGCCGCAGGAGTTGCGCTTCATCATCGAGGTGATCTCGACTGCCGCAGTGCCTTCATCCTTCATACGACCCAGACGCAGGCAGCCTTGCAGCGCCATGGTGATTTCGGTCTGCATGTCTGCGAGCTTCTTCTGGATCAGTTGAGTGGCGGCCAACGGACGGCCGAACTGCTGACGATCCAGGGTGTACTGGCGAGCGGTGTGCCAGCAGAACTCGGCAGCGCCCAGCGCTCCCCAGGAAATGCCATAACGCGCGGAGTTGAGGCAAGTAAAAGGGCCTTTCAAACCACGGACGTCAGGAAAAATGTTCTCTTCAGGGACAAACACGTTGTCCATGACGATCTCGCCGGTGATCGATGCACGCAAGCCAACCTTGCCGTGGATCGCCGGAGCACTCAGGCCTTTCCAGCCTTTCTCCAGGACGAAGCCACGGATGTCGCCCGCATCATCCTTACCCCAGACCACGAACACATCAGCGATCGGACTGTTGGTGATCCACATTTTGCTGCCGGAGAGGCTGTAGCCGCCTTCCACTTTGCGTGCACGAGTAATCATCGCGCCCGGGTCGGAACCATGGTTAGGCTCTGTCAGACCGAAGCAGCCAATCCACTCGCCCGAGGCCAGTTTCGGCAGGTACTTCTGCTTCTGGGCTTCAGTGCCGAATTCATTGATCGGCACCATTACCAGCGAGGACTGCACACTCATCATTGAGCGGTAACCGGAGTCGACACGCTCGACTTCACGAGCGATCAGACCGTAGCTGACATAATTGAGGCCGCTGCCGCCGTACTGCTCAGGGATGGTCGCGCCCAACAGGCCGACTTCGCCCATTTCACGGAAGATCGCTGGATCAGTCTTCTCATGGCGGAAAGCTTCGAGAACGCGCGGTGCGAGCTTCTGCTGAGCGAATTGCTCGGCAGTGTCGCGAATCATGCGTTCTTCTTCGGTGAGCTGTTGATCCAGCAGCAGAGGATCGATCCAGTTGAAGCTAGCTTTACCGCCCATGAGTGTGTCCTCTCGAATCGGGTCAAATAACGTGGACTGATCCTAGGCCTGGCCCGGCATTACGGCAAACGAGGATTTTGCATACTGTTGTGCTAATTTCTCACTCCGTAACGTCGCGAAATAGCCTTTATGCGATGTATTAGTGAGGTTGGAGTACATGCGTCGGAAAATCCCTAGCACCACCGCCCTGATCAGCTTTGAAGCGGCAGCGCGCCACGAAAGCTTTACTAAAGCGGCGCAGGAACTTTCGCTCACTCAAGGCGCTATTTGCAGACAGATCGCCAGCCTTGAGGAGTTCCTCAGCGTAGAACTTTTCCGACGCTCGCGGCGCGGAGTGAAGCTGACGGAAGCCGGACTTTCCTACAGCCGCCGCGTAGCCACCCAGCTTGACGCGGTTGAGCGGGACACCTTGTCCGTGATGGGACAACAGGGCGCCAATGTGATCGAACTGGCCGTCGTGCCGACCTTTGGCACCCAATGGCTGCTGCCACGGCTCAAGGACTTCCAGCACAAACACCCGGAAGTGACGGTCAACCTCACCAACCGCACACGCCCCTTCCTGTTTGCCGACACCGATTTCGATGCCGCGATTTACTTTGGTGATGCGGATTGGTCGGGTACCGAATCCCACAGGTTGATGGGCGAAAATCCGATGCCGGTATGCAGCCCTACGCTACTGGGCAAAAAAGCCAATCTGACAGCCGATGAAATCGCCGAAATGCCCCTGCTGCAACAGACCACGCGCCCTTATGCCTGGCGCCAGTGGTTCAACTCTCAGCACCTTAATGTGCCGCGCGACATGACAGGACCGCGCTACGAGCTATTCTCCATGCTTGCCCAAGCGGCGATGCACGACATGGGGATCGCGCTGATTCCGCCATTCCTGATTCAGCGCGAACTGGCGGAGAAGCGCCTCGTGATAGCCAACACCCAGGCGCTGTCGAGCATCAAGGCTTATTACCTGATGATTCCGGAGCGAAAGGTCGAATCGGCGTCTCTAAGGGCATTTCGCGATTGGCTGGTCACCCAGGCCCAAAGCTACAGCCTAGAAGGGTAAAGGCTTACCGCTGTTAGCTGACCCCGTAGTCAGCAAAATCAAAGCCCTACAGATGTACGTTTTTGTCGCATATTGGCAGACTGTACCGACGAGCAGTACAAACGTCCCACAAGTCCCTGCCGACGTGGCTTTGAGCCTCTATTCACCAGCAATGACGCCTCATTCACCGTGCCGATGTGTAAATTCTTGAAATTCGGCCAGAATCCTTACAAGGCACGCCCTGCAAGGGATCTAGGCGGTTGGTTGCGACATTCGGTCACGGGGTGACTTGTAGTTAATTTTCCGTCACCCGTCATAATCCCTTGAAGGGCACAAAGTTCGCCTGCAAAATGCCGCGCCCCGCCCAGATTTGGCGGGATCGTGCTGATCGGCCGCCCCAGCCGCACCATCCGAAGTGCCTGGGTTTACTCAATAAGATCACGCAGGAGATTTGACGTGCACATTGGTGTTCCTCTCGAAACCCAGACGGGTGAAACGCGGGTTGCTGCAACCCCGGAAACCATCAAGAAGCTGATCGGCCAGGGTCATAAGGTCACTGTGCAAAGCGGCGCCGGCATTAACGCCAGCGTTGTCGACAGTGCCTATGAAGCGGCAGGCGCAATCATTGGCAGCGCCAACGATGCGTTTGGTGCCGAGCTGATTCTCAAGGTAGTCGCCCCCAGCGACAGCGAGCTGACGCTGATTAGAAGCGGCACCGTTGTGGTCGGCATGCTCAACCCGTTCAGCAATGAAACCATTGCCAAGCTGGCCGAGTGCGGCATTACCGCGTTCGCGCTGGAAGCGGCTCCGCGCACCTCCCGCGCTCAAAGCCTGGATGTGCTGTCTTCCCAAGCGAACATCGCCGGCTATAAAGCCGTGTTGCTGGCCGCTCACCACTATCCACGCTTCATGCCGATGCTGATGACGGCTGCGGGCACCGTGAAAGCGGCACGCGTGCTGATTCTCGGCGCTGGCGTCGCGGGTTTGCAGGCGATCGCCACGGCGAAACGTCTGGGGGCGGTGATTGAAGCGTCTGACGTGCGTCCTGCGGTAAAAGAGCAGATTGAATCCCTCGGCGCCAAGTTCGTCGACGTGCCGTATGAAACCGATGAAGAGCGCGAATGCGCTGTCGGTGTCGGCGGTTACGCCCGGCCAATGCCCGCCAGCTGGATGCAACGTCAGGCCCTGGCCGTGCACGAACGCGCCAAGCAGGCTGACATCGTCATCACCACCGCACTGATCCCGGGCCGCAAGGCACCGACGCTGTTGAGCGCGGAAACCGTGGCGCAGATGAAGCCAGGCTCGGTGGTCATCGACCTCGCCGCAGCTCAGGGCGGCAACTGCCCGCTCACCGTGGCCGACCAGGTCGTGGTCGAGAATGGCGTGACCATTTGCGGGCCGACCAATCTGGCCGGCGCGGTCGCGGCAGACGCTTCGGCTCTGTACGCACGCAACCTGCTGGACTTCCTGAAGCTGGTCTTCAACAAAGAAGGCCAGTTCGAGATCAACCTCGAAGACGATATCGTCGCCGCGTGCCTGATGTGCCGCGACGGCCAAGTCATCCGCAAAAACGCCTAAGCAGGGATTCAGACGATGGAAGAGCTTATCTCCCCCGGTATCTACAACCTGATCATCTTCGTGCTGGCGATTTATGTCGGTTATCACGTGGTCTGGAACGTTACGCCTGCACTGCACACGCCATTGATGGCGGTGACCAACGCGATCTCGGCGATTGTCATCGTCGGCGCAATGCTGGCCGCGGCTTTGACCGTGACGCCACTGGGCAAGACCATGGGCACCCTCGCGGTGGCTCTGGCTGCAGTGAACGTGTTTGGTGGCTTCCTGGTTACCCGCCGGATGCTTGAGATGTTCAAGAAAAAAGCCCCCAAAGCCGTAAAAGAAGAGGCGCCTAAGTAATGAGCATGAATCTTGTAACGACGCTCTACTTGATCGCGTCGATCTGCTTCATCCAGGCCCTTAAAGGCTTGTCGCACCCGACCACATCGCGGCGCGGCAACGTATACGGCATGCTCGGCATGGCGTTGGCGATCCTCACCACTGTCGGCCTCATCTATAAGCTGGGCGCGGAGCTGGCCACCGCCGGTATCGGTTACGTCATCGTCGGTCTGCTGGTCGGCGGCACTGCCGGCTCGATCATGGCCAAGCGCGTTGAAATGACCAAGATGCCGGAACTGGTCGCTTTCATGCACAGCATGATCGGTATGGCCGCGGTGTTCATTGCCATCGCCGCCGTCGTTGAGCCGCAATCCCTGGGCATCGTCAAGCAACTGGGTGATGCGATTCCTGCGGGCAACCGTCTGGAGCTGTTCCTCGGCGCCGCCATCGGCGCAATCACTTTCTCCGGTTCGGTGATCGCATTCGGCAAGCTGTCAGGCAAGTACAAGTTCCGCCTGTTCCAGGGCGCACCGGTACAGTTCGGGGGCCAGCACAAGCTGAACCTGTTGCTGGGTCTGGCCACACTGGCGCTGGGCATCACCTTCATGCTGACCGGCAACCTCAGTGCCTTTGCACTGATGCTGGCCCTGGCTTTCGTGCTGGGTGTGTTGATCATCATCCCGATCGGCGGTGCAGACATGCCGGTGGTGGTGTCGATGCTCAACAGCTACTCCGGCTGGGCAGCGGCAGGTATCGGCTTCTCGCTGAATAACTCGATGCTGATCATCGCCGGTTCGCTGGTGGGTTCGTCCGGTGCGATCCTCTCGTACATCATGTGCAAGGCGATGAACCGCTCGTTCTTTAATGTACTGCTCGGTGGTTTCGGCAATACAGTGGACGCGGCTGGCCCGGCCGGTTCGAAAGAAGCCCGCCCGGTGAAATCCGGTTCGGCTGACGACGCGACCTTCCTGCTGACCAACGCCGACACCGTGATCATCGTTCCGGGTTACGGCCTGGCGGTCGCTCGGGCGCAACATGCGCTTAAAGAGTTGACCGAGAAGTTGACCCACCGTGGCGTGACCGTGAAGTACGCGATCCACCCGGTTGCCGGTCGCATGCCTGGCCACATGAACGTGCTGCTGGCCGAGGCCGAAGTGCCTTACGACCAGGTGTTCGAGATGGAAGACATCAACTCCGAGTTCGGTCAGGCCGACGTGGTGCTGGTACTCGGCGCCAACGACGTGGTCAACCCGGCCGCGAAGAACGACCCGAAATCGCCGATTGCCGGCATGCCGATTCTCGAGGCGTTCAAGGCCAAGACCATCATCGTCAACAAGCGCTCGATGGCCAGCGGTTATGCCGGTCTGGACAACGAACTGTTCTACCTCGACAAAACCATGATGGTCTTCGGTGACGCCAAGAAAGTCATCGAAGACATGGTCAAAGCTGTCGAGTAAAACCTGCTCCAACGCAATACCCAAAACCTCAGCCTTTAGTAGGCTGGGGTTTTTTTATTCCCCGTGAAACCCGACCAAAGGCTCTAAATCAGGCCTCTGCATTCGACCATGGTAGCGGGACGGATTTTTTTCAAATCACTAGACTGCACACCTTGCTTCCGTTACCCGAGATAACCATCCATGTACCGTGATCGTATTCGCTTGCCTTCGTTGTTGGAAAAGGTGATGAGCGCCGCTGATGCTGCCGCTCTGATTCAGGACGGCATGACCGTCGGCATGAGTGGTTTCACTCGCGCTGGCGAAGCCAAAGCCGTCCCTCACGCCTTGGCCGAGCGCGCCAAAATCACTCCGCTGAAAATCACGTTGATGACCGGCGCCAGCCTGGGCAACGACCTCGATAAACAGCTCACCGAAGCCGGTGTACTGTCGCGACGGATGCCATTCCAGGTCGATAGCACTTTGCGCAAGGCGATTAACGCCGGCGAAGTGATGTTCATTGACCAGCATCTCTCGGAAACCGTGGAGCAACTGCGCAACCAGCAACTCAAGCTGCCGGACATCGCCGTGATTGAAGCCGTGGCGATCACTGAGCAGGGCCATATCGTGCCAACCACTTCGGTGGGCAACTCGGCCAGCTTCGCGATTTTCGCCAAACAGGTGATTGTCGAGATCAACCTGGCGCACAACCCGAACCTCGAGGGTCTGCACGACATCTATATCCCGACTTACCGCCCGACCCGCACGCCGATTCCTCTGGTAAAGGTCGACGATCGCATTGGCAGCACCGCCATCCCGATCCCGCCGGAAAAGATTGTCGCCATCGTGATCACCAATCAGTCCGACTCGCCCTCCACCGTCCTGCCGCCGGACGTCGACACCCAAGCCATTGCCGATCACCTGATCGACTTCTTCAAGCAAGAAGTGGCCGCAGGGCGCATGACCAACAAGCTCGGCCCATTGCAGGCCGGTATCGGCACCATTGCAAACTCGGTGATGTGCGGCCTGATCGACTCGCCATTCGAAGACCTGACCATGTACTCCGAGGTGCTGCAGGACTCGACCTTCGACCTGATCGACGCCGGCAAGCTGAGCTTTGCGTCAGGCAGTTCGATCACCCTGTCGAGCCGGCGCAACGCCGACGTCTTCGGCAACCTCGAGCGCTATAAGGACAAACTGGTACTTCGCCCTCAGGAAATTTCCAATCACCCCGAGGTGGTACGGCGCCTGGGCATTATTGGCATCAATACTGCGCTGGAATTCGACCTGTACGGCAACGTCAACTCCACCCATGTCTGCGGCACACGCATGATGAATGGCATCGGCGGTTCCGGTGACTTTGCGCGTAACGCGCACCTGGCAATCTTCGTGACCAAATCCATCGCCAAGGGTGGTGCAATCTCCAGCGTGGTGCCGATGGTCAGCCACGTCGACCATACCGAGCATGATGTCGACATCCTGGTGACGGAGATCGGTCTGGCCGACCTGCGGGGCCTGGCACCGCGGGAGCGGGCTCGAGTGGTTATCGACAACTGCGTGCACCCGGACTATCGCCAGGCACTGGATGACTACTTTACGGCAGCCTGCGCATTGGGCGGGCACACCCCGCATATCCTGCGCGATGCCCTGAGCTGGCACATCAGCCTGGAAGAAACCGGGCGAATGCTGGCGGTCTGATTCAGCAAAAAAACAGCTGACGCAAACACAGTTGCGTCAGTTGCCTTTGGCCACATTAGATTCTGTTTAAAACTGTACTGCTGTACTGGTCATTTCCTACCGTATTTGCCTACGCATTCAAGCGAAAACATCAAAATCGCACCAATGTAGTGCCGATAGGTACAGTTGCCTCAATTTCGACCAGTACACCCCCTATTAACAGTTAACTGGTCCCTCACAATACAGGTGAACTGTATCTACAGAGACTAGCCAAACGAGAGGATCATTGGCATCAGTTAACCACTACCTAATCCCGCCACAAGCGGAAGGATGTCAACCATGGAACGTACACTCAGTTCCGAACTGTTCTTCGAAGATACCGCTGCAAAAACCCAGGCTTCCATGCCTCTTCGCGTTATTGCCAACCTGATGCTGTGGCAGCGCCGCATCTCCAGCCGCCATCAACTGGCTCGTCTGGATTCGCGTCTGCTGGCTGATGCCGGGATTAGCGAAGCACAACGCTACGAAGAGCTGAGCAAGCCGTTCTGGCGCTAAGTTAGCGTCGCTGGCTCTGACCCACCGGGTCCACCGCCAGCACTCCAAATTGAAAAAACAAAGCCCGTCGTGGGAAACCACGACGGGCTTTGTCGTTTTCGTTCTTTGTTGGTGCCGGTACAAAAGGAATACCGGGCGACCAGTACAGTTAAAATAATTACATAATTGAATCGGTACAATTTCTCAGCGGTGTATCTGTAGATCCAGAGGTGAAGGACTCAACATGGAAGTCCTGACTCACCGGCAAAAGGACTGCGCCTTGAATAATCTACTGAATGTTTCCGCTTCTGCCCTTCAACCGAAGCCGCGATTCGTCAGGCTTAAACACTTGCTGAGGGTGCTCGCCGGCAACCTTGAGAGAGCTAGAACCCGACGTTTGCTGGGCCAACTCAATGATCAGCAACTCTCGGACCTGGGCATCAGCCACGCGGATCGGCTCAATGAATTGGATAAACCGTTCTGGCGCTAGGGCTCTGCTTTAACAGAAGGTACTGTTCGAACCGATAAAAGCAGGCCTAATATCGAACCAGAACGTGGCGAGCGCTGTACGACAGGCGTCTGACTCAACAGCTACTTCAACACTCTCAATCGGTTATCCAAAGGAGTTACACCATGTCCCGTCTTCGTCTGCTCAGCGCTGCAGCCCTGCTTGCCGTGGCTGCCAATTCCCACGCGACCAGCTTTATCGTGACCACGGATGCCGTTGTTGGCGCGCTGAAGTCCAGTTCCGATGCAACATCCGATGTCACTTCTTCCTTTCGCGATGACAAGATCGTGCGCGCTGCCCGTGACGACGCCGCCAGCTTCGTCGCCAGCGAAGGCGCCATTCGTGGCGTGAAACTGGAAAGCGCACTTGACCACATTCGCCACCAGGCGCCTCAGCTGAACGCCACTGATGCACAGCTGGCACAGGCCATCCTGACGATCTAAGCGACGCTGACACGTGGGACACGCTTGTCGTGTCCCAATGTTTCGGCGCTGGCTCTAGCCCGGGCATTGCGCTAGCCTTTGGACTCGCTTTCGACAATCGAGTCTCATGCGTCTTCCTTCAAAGCAGCTTTTCATTTCAGTATTTATCGCAGCCTGCTGGTCGGGCCCGACCTATGCCTTCGACGCGTTCAACCTGTCGACCCAAGGCATCGTCATCACGGGTTACGCCACCAGCATGGTGACCGCCGCCCCCTTCGACCGTAAGCTGCTGATCGAGGCACACGATGACGCTGCAGCGTTCATTGCCAGCGACGGCCAGTTACGCGGAGCGCAGCTAGAGTCCGCGCTGATTTACCTGCGCCGCAGCCAGCCAAAACTTCATGCAAGCGACCTTGAACTGGCGCAGGCAATTCTCGTCCAATAGTTATCCTTTGTCCTTGCGGAGTCGTTCCATGCGTAGCCCTCTAATTGCTGTTGCCCTTGGCCTGCTTTTATTGGCCGATGTGACCCAGGCGCATACCCTGGTCGCCACCAGTAACATCATCATCAATGCCACCCAGCGCACCCTTGATTTCACGTCTGACACCACCACGTCGATCCGCGATTCGAAGATCATCCGTGAAGCCCACGACGATGCCGCCAGTTTCGTTGCCAGCGATGGCGACATACGCGGCGCGCACCTTGAAGCGGCCATCAACACGTTGCGCACTCGTGTGCCGGAAGCCCGGGACGCCAGTGATCAGGTGCTCGCCGAAGCCATCCTCGCACTGTGAGGTCGCCAAGCGCCTGGCTGGTGGCCGGGCTGATGTTGCTGCTGTGCAACACGGCCCAGGCTGGCCTGCAATTACGGCTCAAGACCGAGGGTCTGAGCCCCGAACAACAGCAAGCCAGTCAGGTGTTGCTCGATGAAGCCATGCAGGCTTTGCCGCCACGCTTTATCGAAAAACTGGACCGGCGCATTGATGTCGGCTGGACCGACGACATGCCGAGTAATGCCTATGGCCAGGCCTCGCTGGTGTCCGAACTCGACCTGAACCGCAACCTGCTCGCAAGCCTCACGGACGGCAGCGCCGCCACCAAGAAAACCTATCGCCCCCATGGCACCGTCCGCCGCGAGATGCTCGCAACGGTGTTGCATGAACTCACCCACATTTACGACCGTTCACGCCTGTGGCCGGACGCGGAACGCACGCTGATACAGCGCTGCACCCGGCGCAACAGCAGTTCCGGCCTGATCGGCATCCCGGATGAATGCCGTGGCCAATCCGACCGCCGCTTTACCCTGAGCGATGACCCGCGCCTGCTCGACCTGGCCGGCTGGCCGCAATACGTCGGTCGCCGTGGCGAGCGCGAGCAGCACAACCGGCAAATCGCCCGCAGCCCGGACATCTACGAAACAAGCAGTCCCAAAGAGTTTGTCGCGGTCAACATGGAGTATTTCCTCCTCGACCCGAGCTATGCCTGCCGTCGCCCCGCGCTGTATCGCTACTACAAAGAACATTTCGGCTGGGCTCCCGCCGCCAAGGACACTTGCAGCAAATCCTTTGCCTTCCTCAATGCCGGCAACGACTTTGCCAAACAACCGCTGGGCCAGGTCGATCCGGAACGGGTGTACGCCGTCGACTATCTGCTGGCCGAAGCCAACCAGAACTGGGTCAGCCGCTGGGGGCACAGCATGTTGCGCCTGGTGATCTGCGCGCCAGGTAGGCCCCGCGGGCCAGATTGCCGCCTCGATCTCGACCAGCATCTTGTGTTGTCCTACCGCGCCTTCGTCGGCGACGTGCAGCTCTCGAGCTGGGATGGGCTGGTGGGTAAATACCCCTCGCGCCTGTTTGTACTGCCGTTGGCCCAAGTGATCGACGAATACACCAAGACTGAACTGCGCAGCCTGGCCTCGGTACCGCTGAACCTGTCGCGCAACGAAATTGAAGACGTGGTGGAGCACGCCGCCGAGATGCACTGGAGTTACGACGGAAACTATTTTTTCCTGTCCAACAACTGCGCGGTGGAAGGCTTGAAGTTGCTGCGCAGCGGTACCAACAATGCGCAACTGGTCGGGCTCGACAGCATCATGCCCAACGGTTTGCTGGAAGTGATGAAGGGCCGCGGACTGGCGAATACCAGCGTGCTCGACGACCCACGCGAAGCGCTGCGCCTGGGTTATCGATTCGACTCCTTCCGTGACCGCTATCAAGCGATGTTCGAAGTGCTGAAGAAGCACTTGCCGATCAAGCAGGAAAAAGTCGAAGACTGGCTGGCACTGAAAGCTGAAGAGCGTCGGCAATGGTTTGAACAAGCTGACCTACGCACCAGTGCCGCGCTGCTGTTGCTGGAGCAGGCCAGCTTCCGTCAACAGTTGGTGCTGGCCCAGGATGAAGTGAAACAACGTTATCTGGGCGCTCGGGAATTGAAGAACGGCGGCATGGACAAGGCGAACGCAACCTTGCAGCAGATTCTCGCCAATAGCGGCTTCCTCAGTCGTCCGGCGGAGCTGCTCGGCACCGGCGGTTATGGATTGCCTCAACCGAATGAATGGCAGCGCCTGGAATCGGAAAGCAGCTTGCGGCAGAAGCAGCTTCAGCTGCTGACCGGAGATCTGGACAAGGAAGTCAGGGCGCTGCTCGACCCAGGCCGGGCAGCTGAGATGGCTGCCAATGAAGCTAACCTGAAACTGGTTGGCGAACATTTGCGCAAATTGCATAAAGCAGCGGGCGGCCTGGAGTTGCCATAAGCAAGAAGGCGTCGTGGATGACCCATGACGCCTTCTTTTTGCCTGCACGTTAGATCAAAGCACCCCTTCCAGAATCTCATAGACGATCCCGGTGCCCACGGCGATCAGCACAATGTCGCCCCCCGCACGGCGCCATTCGTAGCCCGGGTAATACGGCAGCCGTCCCAAGGCACGGTCATCCAGACGCTCACCGTAATAGCCGTGAGGCAACGGCCGGCCACGCACCAGATGAACACCTGGAGGGGGAGGTGCGCCGCGTACAAAATAGCCGTGGTTATCGTGAATAGTCTGGCGCACCGGGCCGAAATCCCGTGGCGGAGGGCCGCCGCGATGATTGTCCTGCGGGCCACGGTGGTCATCGCCATGATTGTCACCACGGTTATCGTAATGGCCCTGCTGCGGGCCGCCGTGGTCGTGATCGTCGCGCTGATCGGCGCTCGCATGCAGCAACGGCGTGGCACTGAGCATCAGCACGCCCAGGCTGGCAATCAGACGTTTCGGCATTTTCATCGGGTCTTTCCTCACTGCACAAACAGCAAAAAGGGCTTCAGAACGTAGTCCTGAAGCCCTCGGTCTTGCTGTTTAGTCTGTACCGTGAGGCTCTAATTCCTCTGTATCAGGAACTTTACCTTCAGCTGACGCGGGCCTTACGCACGCCGTCAGCCAGCGCCGAGCACAGACTCAGCACGCCATCAACCGCCTGTTCCGGCGTGGTGGCATTGGCGATGTGATCGATCAATGCCGAACCCACCACCACACCATCGGCCAGACGCGCGATGGACGCCGCTTGCTCCGGTGTACGAATGCCGAAGCCAATACTGATCGGCAGGTCGGTGTGGCGACGCAGACGGGCAACGGCTTCTTCAACATGCTCCAGGGTCGCCGCACCCGCCCCGGTCACACCGGCAACAGAGACGTAGTAGACAAAGCCAGAGCTTCCGTTCAGAACAGTCGGCAGACGCACATCATCGGTTGTCGGTGTGGTCAGACGGATGAAGTCCAGGCCCGCTGCCTGGGCCGGGTCGCACAGCTCACCGTTATGCTCCGGCGGCAGGTCGACCACGATCAAACCATCAACCCCGGCCTCTTTAGCGTCGGCAATGAAACGCGGCACGCCGTACATGTGGATCGGGTTGAAATACCCCATCAGCACCAGCGGCGTCTCGGTATTGCCTTCACGGAACTCGCGAACCATTTGCAGGGTTTTCGCCAGGTTCTGCTTGGCGCCGAGTGCGCGGATGTTGGCTAACTGGATGGCCGGGCCGTCGGCCATTGGATCGGTGAAGGGCATGCCCAACTCGATCACGTCGGCACCGGCACCGGGCAAGCCTTTGAGGATCGCCAGGGAAGTGTCATAGCTCGGGTCGCCAGCGGTGACGAAGGTCACCAGGGCGGCGCGATTCTGTTCCTTGAGTTCGGCAAAGCGCGTTTGCAGGCGGCTCATCAGTGTTTCTCCTGCTTCGATTGTTCCATGTGGTGCATCACGGTTTGCATGTCTTTGTCGCCACGACCGGACAGGTTGACCACCATCAGGTGATCTTTGGGCAGGGTCGGTGCGCGCTTGAACACTTCGGCCAAGGCGTGGGCGCTTTCCAGTGCCGGAATAATCCCTTCCAGGCGGCAGCATTTGTGGAACGCATCGAGGGCTTCGTCGTCGGTCACCGAGGTGTACTGAACGCGGCCGATGTCATGCAACCAGGCGTGTTCCGGGCCGATGCCTGGATAGTCGAGGCCGGCAGAGATCGAGTGGGCGTCAATGATCTGGCCATCGTCGTCCTGCAACAGGAAGGTTCGGTTGCCGTGCAGCACGCCCGGAACACCGCCGTTCAGGCTGGCAGCGTGCTTACCGGTTTCGATGCCATAACCGGCGGCTTCCACACCAATGATTTCGACGCTTTTGTCATCAAGGAACGGGTGGAACAGGCCCATGGCGTTGGAACCGCCGCCGATGCACGCCACAAGACTGTCCGGCAGGCGACCTTCCTGAGCTTGCAGTTGGTCGCGGGTTTCCTTGCCGATAACGGACTGAAAGTCGCGAACCATCGCAGGATAAGGGTGCGGGCCGGCCACAGTGCCGATCAGGTAGAAGGTGCTGTCGACGTTGGTTACCCAGTCACGCAACGCTTCGTTCATCGCGTCTTTCAGGGTGCCGGTCCCGGCGACCACCGGGATCACTTCGGCGCCCAGCAGCTTCATGCGGAACACGTTGGCCTGCTGACGTTCGATGTCGGTGGTGCCCATGTAGATCACGCAATCCAGGCCGAAACGCGCTGCCACGGTCGCCGTCGCCACGCCGTGCATGCCGGCGCCGGTCTCGGCGATGATGCGTTTCTTGCCCATGCGCCGCGCCAGCAGAATCTGGCCGATGCAGTTGTTGATCTTATGCGCGCCGGTGTGGTTCAGCTCTTCGCGCTTCAGATAAATCTTTGCGCCGCCGCAGAATTCGGTCAGGCGTTCGGCGTAATACAGCGGGCTTGGACGTCCGACGTAGTCCCGCTGGAAGTAGGCCAATTCTTTTTTGAATGCCGGATCTTCCTTGGCCAATTCGTATTCACGGGCCAGGTCGAGGATCAACGGCATCAGGGTTTCGGCGACGTAACGGCCGCCGAACGAGCCAAACAGGCCGTTGGCGTCGGGGCCGTTGCGCAGATTAGTCTGGGTCATGGGTCGCTCCAGTAGGATTCGTGAGATGACAATGACGGTCACTCTACCCCTGACGCCCCAGCCTGAAAACCGATAAGATCGCCGCAACCTGTCAGGAAAACTCACAGATCTCATGAGCCACGACCTTCCCCCGCTGAACGCCCTTCGCGCCTTTGAAGCGACGGCCCGACTGAACAGCGTCAGTCAGGCAGCCGAACAGCTGCACGTCACTCATGGTGCGGTCAGCCGGCAACTCAAGGTGCTCGAAGAACACCTCGGCGTCAGCCTGTTCATCAAGGATGGACGCGGCCTGAAACTCACAGATGCCGGTGTGCGTTTGCGCGATGCCAGCGGTGAAGCCTTTGAACGTCTACGCACGGTTTGCGCAGAGCTGACCCAAAGCACCGCTGACGCTCCATTTGTTCTCGGCTGCTCGGGCAGTTTGTTGGCGCGCTGGTTTATTCCACGCTTGGGACGATTGAATGCGGACCTGCCGGACCTGCGTCTGCACCTGTCGGCGGGCGAAGGCGATCTCGATCCGCGACGGCCGGGGCTCGATGCCCTGCTGGTGTTTGCCGAGCCGCCATGGCCGGCGGACATGCAAGTCTATGAGTTGGCCAGCGAGCGAATCGGCCCGGTGATGAGCCCACGTTTCGCAGGTTACGAACGGCTGCAAGGTTCGCCGGCCACAGCGTTATTGAACGAACCCTTGCTGCACACCACCTCGCGCCCACAGGCCTGGCCGAGCTGGGCACAGCAAAGTGGCCTCGACGCCAAGGCGTTGAAGTACGGTCAAGGTTTCGAGCATTTGTATTATCTGCTGGAAGCCGCAGTGGCGGGGCTGGGGGTGGCGATTGCACCGGAGCCGCTGGTGGCTGAGGACTTGAAGGCCGGCCGCCTGGTTGCGCCCTGGGGATTCAGTGAAACCCCGGCGCAACTGGCTTTGTGGCTACCCAAGCGCGCCGCGGACGGGCGCGCTCGGCAGTTGGCGCAGTGGCTCAAGGCTGAACTGCGCCAGACAGATTAGTCGCCGCGCTTGAACAGCAGATAAGCCGCGAGCAGACCCAATGCGCCCACTGCAACGCCTGCGGTAGTCCAAGGGTGCTCCTGGGCGTAGTCCCGAGTGGCAATCCCGGTTTCGCGGGTTTTGACTTTGACTTCTTCATACGCATCGCTGAGCAGATGGCGCGAATGCTTCAGCGCGTTCTCGGCGTTGCTTTTCAGCGCTTTGAGGGTTTTACGCGACTCGTCCGAGGCGTCGTCTTTCAGATTTTCCAAAGATTTCAGCAGACTCTCGATCTCGGCTTCCATGCTTTGCAATGAGGCTTTACGTAAAGAGGTGTTGGCCATGGTGGCTCTCCTTCATTGATGATGAGTAGCGTGTGTTGGTTGGGACTTCAAGGGTTCGAGAAAGTGCAGTAATTCTGAACTTCTGCGTTGCAACAGCCGACAGAAGTAATACGAAAAATCACTGCTAGGCTGTATTTCATACCCCAAGGAGAACGCCATGACTGACCATCACACCTACAAGAAAGTCGAGCTTGTCGGCTCGTCCACCACCAGCATTGAAGACGCCATCAACAACGCGCTGGCCGAAGCCAATAAAAGCATCAAGCACCTGGAATGGTTTGAAGTGACCGAAACCCGCGGGCACATCAAGGACGGCAAGGCCGCCCACTTCCAGGTCACGCTCAAGGTCGGGTTCCGGATTGCCAGCAGCTGAGTTTGAGCTAGTCTTCTGAACTTGCGCGCTGGCCGAGTGCCATAGGGAAATGGCAAAGCGCTACATGAGTACCTCCGGCTGATGGCTGGATGCTCCCTTTGATCCGACCAGGGAATGCAACCGATGAAACATTTTATTTTAGCGGTAGGTTTGTTGAGCCTTGCGGGTACAGCGTTTGCTGAGGGCAAGTCGTGCGAAGAGCTGAAAGCCGAAATCGCAGCGAAACTTGATGCCAAGGGCATTTCTAATTATTCATTGGAAATAGTCGATAAAGGCGCTGCTGCCGGCGGGAAAGTCGTCGGCACCTGTGAGAAGGGCACGAAGGTCATCGTCTACTCGAAGTAGGTCGAATCCTGCGCACATCAAAAAGCCGACGCAATGCGTCGGCTTTTTGATGTGCGGCGTGTCCGAGCCTCAGCCCTTCATGACCTGCGCCAGCAGCTCATAGGAATGCACCCGATCCGCATGTTCGTAAAGGTCGCAGGTGAAAATCAGCTCGTCTGCCTGAGTCTGCTCGATCAGCACCTCCAGCTTGGCGCGGATTTTCTGCGGGCTGCCCACCATCGCAAGACCGAGGAAATCACCCACGGCTTCCTTCTCATGGGGCAGCCACAGGCCATCCATGGTTTTCACCGGCGGACGCTGCACCAGGCTTTGGCCACGCATCAACGCCAGGATGCGCTGATAGACCGAAGTCGCCAGGTAATCCGCTTGTTCGTCAGTGTCAGCGGCGACCAGCGGCACGCCGAGCATCACATACGGCTTATCCAGCACCGCCGAAGGCTTGAAGTGATTGCGGTAGACGCGAATCGCCTCATGCATGAAGCGCGGTGCGAAATGCGAGGCGAAAGCGTAGGGCAAACCTCGTTCACCGGCCAGTAGTGCACTGAACAGACTAGAGCCCAGCAACCAGACAGGGACATTGGTCCCGGTGCCCGGCATGGCGATGATGCGCTGGTCTGGCGTGCGTGGGCCGAGATATCGCATCAGCTCCGTAACATCTTCCGGAAACTCGTCGGCGCTGCCGGAACGCTCGCGGCGCAAGGCACGGGCGGTCATTTGATCAGAACCGGGGGCGCGCCCCAAGCCCAGATCGATCCGGCCTGGATACAGGCTTTCGAGGGTGCCGAATTGTTCCGCGATCACCAGCGGCGCGTGGTTGGGCAGCATCACGCCGCCGGAGCCGACACGAATGGTCGAAGTGCCACCGGCCAGGTAGCCGAGCAATACCGAGGTGGCCGAACTGGCGATGCCGTCCATGTTGTGGTGTTCGGCGACCCAGAAGCGGTTATAACCGAATTTCTCGACATGCTGCGCCAGGTCCAGGGAATTGCGCAGCGACTGGGCCGCGCTGCCGTTCTCGCGCACGGGCACCAGATCAAGGGTCGAGAACTTGATATCGGACAGTCGTTTCATAAGCCTGCTTCTCCAATGGTGAGCGCAGGTTTTTTCTTGCGAACGAAAACCTGCCGAATCTATAAGCGTGCTTCATGCAATGAGGGCATATACCCGAGATTCAATAGCCAAGACATAAATTCCTACGAAAACGGTAGGACTTTTGAGATGGGGTGAACTTTGCACCACCGTCTATCCTCAGAACCCTAGCAACCGAAAACCACGAAGGTGCGACGTTTCGCGCCGGATCTTGAGGAGGCAGACATGGCTATTACGAAGAAAGCATCGGCTCATTGGGAAGGTGATCTGAAAACCGGCATCGGCTCGATCTCCACTGAAACCGGTGTACTCAGAGAAGCACCCTACGGCTTCAAGGCTCGTTTCGAAGGCGGCAAAGGCACCAATCCGGAGGAACTGATCGGCGCGGCGCATGCGGGATGTTTCTCGATGGCGTTTTCGATGATCTTGGGTGATGCGGGGCTCAAGGCTGACAGCATCGATACCAATGCTGAAGTCACCCTGGATCAAGTCGACGGTGGTTTTGCGATCACGGCGGTGAAATTGATCCTCAAGGCGAAAATCCCCGGGGCGACTCAGGCGCAGTTCGAGGAGCTGAGCAACAAGGCCAAAGAAGGTTGCCCGGTATCCAAAGTGTTGAATGCGAAGATCAGCCTGGATGCGACATTGGTTAGCTGATGATCAGGCGCTGAATGTACTGAAGCCTTCGCGGGCAGACTTGCTCCCACATTTGGAATGCATTTCAAAAAGTGGGAGCGGGCTTGCTCGCGAAAGCGATCTTCTAAGCGACACAATCCCAACGGCTAAACCTGCGCTTTGTGAGCGAAGTCAGAACTCGCTTTACCAAACTGTGGTCGAATAAATGACAGCAGCTGAACCGCAGTCCCCTGCGCGTTGCCTCAATGGAGCTTCAACCATGAAACGTTTTGCCTTGGCGATTATCTGTTGCGCGCTGGCCACTTCGGCCCTGGCGGCACCGAAATCCTGTGAAGAACTCAAGGCCGAGATCGAGGCCAAGATCCAGGCCAATAACGTCTCGTCCTACACCCTGGAAATCGTCACCAATGACGAAGTCCACGATCAGAACATGGTCGTCGGCACCTGCGAAGGCGGCACCAAAAAAATAATTTATCAAAAAAACGACCGCTGATTTGCCTCACATCAGGCAGTAGGCCTCGCGATCTTCAGCGACGATCTCCCGCTTGGCGTTGTACAACCGGGCGCCGGGGGTGAACGCTATCGAACGGCCTTCCAGCACATAACGCTGGCCGGCTTCGAAATGATCGTAGTTGATGGTCAGGTAGCACAGCCGTTCCGTAGTGGAACTCATCATGCCCATGCCCCCGCCACCGGGCACTTCAAAGTCGAACCTGACGACCAGCTCATGGCTGCCGGGCGTCACCTGGAAAAAACGCCCGTCACGCAATCGCTGTTTGTCCAGTCGCTCCGCCATCAGCAACTTGTCGTTGGGGAATGGCGTCGAGAACTCGATCCAGGCCATCTGCGGATTTACCGCCGGTAACGGACTCTGGCAGCCGGCAACTACGCCTGCGGCGAGCAACAGCATCAATCTGCGCACGATGAATGTCCCAAAGGATGGTCATTCAGCATAGCGCCGATCAGCTGCTTTGGCAGCCAGCGGGCGTGCCTTGGCCAATCACTTTTCGTTGCTGGTCATAGAGCTTTGCCCATGGCCGGAAGCCGATATTCCCCGCTTGCAGCTGATACCGCTCACCGGCGTTGAAGTCATTGAATTTCACATTCAACTGGCAATCACGCCAAAGCGGTTCGGCGTCAGGGCCGATGTTGGTGGGCTGGACCGGAAACTGGTAACGCACCGTCAGCTCATGACTGCCCGGATGTACCTCGAAATAGCGTTTGTCGGTGGAGGCCTTGTCATCGACTTCCAGCGCTTGCAGGGCGGTGTCTTCTTGCTGTGAGTCAAGTTCGATCCACGCTTGCGACGGATCATGATGAGGTAAGCCGAAACCAGCACAGCCGGTCAGCATCAACAAGCCTCCCGTCAGCATCAATTTGCGCATAGCGGAGCTCCAGTCAGGCGGGATAGTCTTGCGGGCAGACTCTCCAGGGATGATTTTATTTTGATCAGGCCGCTTCCAAGCCTTGGGTTACTTGATCGCGTTTTGCGGATTTTGTTTCCGGGCGTGTTGCTTTTATTACTCAGTGGTTGCGCCGGCGTCAGTTACTACAGCCAATTGGCCAGTGGTCAGCTGCAGTTGCTGCGGGCCAGGGAGCCGGTGGCCGAGGTGGTTGCCGATCCGTCTCGCGATCCGATGCTGCGCGCGCATCTGGTCCAGTCACAAAAGGCCCGGACATTCGCCAGCCAACAGCTGCATCTGCCGGATAACCAGAGCTACCGTCTGTACGCCGACATTGGCCGGCCGTTCGTGGTCTGGAACGTCTTTGCCACGCCGGAATTTTCCCTGACACCGCAAAACCATTGCTTCCCTATCGCCGGTTGCGTCGCCTATCGCGGTTATTACAGCCAGAGTGCTGCCCGCGGCGAGGCTGCCTTACAACGCCTGAAAGGTATGGACGTGTCCATTGGCGGCGTCGAGGCCTATTCGACGCTCGGCTGGTTCAACGATCCGATTCTCAGCTCAATGATGGGTTGGGGCGACGAGCGGCTGGCAACGCTGATCTTCCACGAGCTCGCCCACCAACGCTTTTATGTGAAGCACGACACCGAGTTCAACGAGTCCTTCGCCACCTTTGTCGAGCAGGAAGGCACCCGGCAATGGCGAGCATCGCGCAGTCTGGCACCGGACAACGGCGCACAGGCGCAGCATCGAGACCAATTTATTCAATTGGTTCTGGATACGCGCACGCGACTCGAAAAGCTCTACGCCCTACCGCTACCCACCGATCAGATGCGCCAGCGCAAAGCAGCGGAGTTCGAACGACTGCGTCTTGAATATCGACAACTGCGCGACAGCCGCTGGGCCGGGGATAAACGCTATGACGCGTGGATCAATGCGCCAATGAACAATGCCCGGTTGTTGCCGTTTGGGTTGTATGACCAATGGGTCCCGGCGTTTGCGGCGCTGTTCAGGCAGGAGGGTGGGGATTGGCTGAAGTTTTATGCCGCCGTCGAGCAGCTTGGTGCGATGCCGGTTGATAAGCGCAAGGCGGCGCTGAAGGCTTTGGCAGGATCATAAAAGTGTTGGTGGTTGAGCGGGGCTTTTCGCGGGCAAGCCCGCTCCCACAGGCTCCGTGTCGCGTACGAAAAATGCGTGCGACATAGGTCCTGTGGGAGCGTGGCTTGCCCGCGAAGGCGTTTCAACTAACGCTGCAAAAACGCCCGATGCATCTCATCCAGCGTTTCAAAGTGATAGGCCGGCGCTTCTGCGCTCAACTCTTCCCGGCTGCCAAAACCATAACCCACCGCCGCCGCATCCAGCCCGTTGCTGCGCGCGCCGATCAGGTCGTGCTTGCGGTCGCCGATCATCAGGGTGTTGGCCGGGTCCAGGCTTTCTTCGGCCATCAGGTGGGCAATCAACTCGACTTTGTTAGTGCGTGTGCCGTCCAGTTCGCTGCCGTAAATCACCTTGAAGTGCCTGGCGAAGTCGAAGTGCCGGGCGATTTCCCGGGCGAACACCCACGGCTTTGAGGTTGCGATGAACAACTGTCGCCCTTGCCCGCCGAGGGTTTCCAGCAACGGTGTGACGCCGTCGAACACACGGTTTTCGTACAGGCCGGTGACCTTGAAGCGTTCGCGGTAGAAATTCACCGCTTCCCAGGCCTTGGGCTCGTCGAAGTCGTAGAACTGCATGAACGCCTGCAACAACGGCGGGCCGATGAAGTGTTCGAGCTTGGTCAGGTCGGGTTCATCGATGCCCAGTTTGCTCAGGGCGAACTGGATCGAACGGGTGATGCCCTCGCGCGGGTCGGTCAGTGTGCCATCAAGGTCAAACAAAACGGTTTGGTAATGCATGTTGAATCCTGAATAAGGGCGCAGGGTCAGAGCTGGTCGTAGCCTTCAGCCAGATGCAAATTCTTGAGCTTCACGTAGTTCGCCGCGCTGTACGTGAAAAAGGCATTTTCCTTGTCCGTCAGCGGACGGATTTGCTTCACCGGGCTGCCCACATACAGAAAGCCGCTTTCCAGACGCTTGCCTGGCGGCACCAGGCTGCCGGCGCCGACAATCACATCGTCCTCGATCACCGCGCCATCCATGACGATGCTGCCCATGCCGATCAGAATCCGGTTGCCGACACTGCAGCCATGCAGCATGACCTTATGGGCAATGGTCACGTCGTCTCCGATCAAGCAGGGAAAGCCATCGGGATTGAACGGCCCGGCATGCGTGATGTGCAGCACGCAGCCATCCTGGACACTGGTGCGCGCGCCGATACGGATGCGGTGCATGTCGCCACGGATCACCGTCAGCGGCCAGACAGAGCTGTCTTCGCCGATTTCAACGTCGCCGATCACCACCGCCGAGCCGTCGACAAAAGCGCCTTTGCCCAGCAGCGGCGTGTGGTTCTGATACTTGCGAAGGGTCACGATAGGGTTTCTCTCTGTTGCCGATAGCTGCGGTGAGCGTCGATTGTAATTAAGATGGCCGCATGTTTCTTCCAGCCAAGGTGCCAACCGTGAGCGTGAACAACCCTCTTTTGCAGTCCTACGACCTGCCGCCGTTCTCGGCGATCCGTGCCGAACACGTGCAACCGGCCATTGAACAGATCCTGGCTGACAACCGTGCCGCCATTATCGAGATCCTCGACAGCCAGGGCAAACAACCGACCTGGGCCGGCCTGGTGCTGGCAATGGACGAACTGAACGATCGTCTGGGCGCCGCCTGGAGCCCGGTCAGTCACCTCAATGCCGTGTGCAACAGCGCCGAATTGCGCGAAGCCTACGAGTCCTGCCTGCCGGCCTTGAGCGCCTACTCCACCGAGCTGGGCCAGAACCGTGAGCTGTTCGAGGCCTTCGAAGCCTTGGCGAACAGCCCGGAAGCCGCCGGTTTCGACGTGGCGCAGAAAACCATCCTCGAACACGCCCTGCGAGACTTCCGTCTGTCGGGTATCGACCTGCCGGAAGCCGAACAGAAGCGTTACGCCGAAGTGCAAAGCAAATTGTCGGAGCTGGGCAGCCGCTTCTCCAACCAGCTACTCGACGCGACTCAAGCCTGGACCAAGCACGTGACCGATGAAGCCGCCCTTGCCGGCCTCACCGATTCGGCCAAGGCGCAAATGGCCGCCGCTGCACAGGCCAAAGATCTGGACGGCTTCCTCATCACGCTGGAATTCCCGAGCTATTACGCGGTGATGACCTACGCCCAGGACCGTGCCCTGCGCGAAGAAGTCTACGCTGCCTATTGCACCCGCGCGTCGGACCAAGGCCCGAACGCCGGTCAGAACGATAACGGCCCGGTCATGGAAGAAATCCTCGACCTGCGTCAGGAGCTGGCCAAGTTGCTTGGCTTCGCCAGTTTCTCGGAACTGAGCCTGGCCACCAAAATGGCTGAATCCAGCGATCAGGTCCTCAGCTTCCTGCGCGATCTGGCCAAACGCAGCAAGCCGTTCGCCGCCCAGGATCTGGAACAGCTCAGGGCCTACGCCGCCGAACAAGGCTGCCCGGACCTGCAAAGCTGGGACAGCGGTTTCTACGGCGAAAAGCTTCGCGAACAACGTTACAGCGTGGCCCAGGAAGCACTGCGCGCTTACTTTCCGATCGACAAAGTGCTGGGCGGCCTGTTCGCTATCGTCCAGCGCCTGTACGGCATCGAGATCGCCGAACTGAAAGGCTTCGACGCCTGGCACCCGGATGTTCGCCTGTTCGAAATCAAGGAAAACGGCCAGCACGTCGGCCGCTTCTTCTTCGACCTCTATGCCCGCGCCAACAAGCGTGGCGGAGCCTGGATGGACGGCGCCCGCGACCGTCGCCGCACGATCAGCGGCGTGCTGCAAAGCCCGGTGGCCAATCTGGTGTGCAACTTCACCCCGGCCGACAGCGGAAAACCGGCCCTGCTGACCCACGATGAAGTCACCACCCTGTTCCACGAATTCGGCCATGGCCTGCATCACCTGCTGACCCGCGTTGAACACGCCGGCGTGTCCGGCATCAACGGCGTGGCTTGGGATGCGGTGGAGCTGCCAAGTCAGTTCATGGAAAACTGGTGCTGGGAGCCGGAAGGCCTGGCGCTGATCTCCGGTCACTACGAAACCGGCGAGCCGCTGCCTCAAGATCTTCTGGAGAAAATGCTCGCAGCGAAGAACTTCCAGTCGGGCCTGATGATGGTGCGCCAACTCGAGTTCTCGCTGTTCGACTTCGAACTGCACGCCACCCACGGCGACGGCCGCAGCGTGCTGCAAGTGCTCGAAGGCGTGCGCGACGAGGTGTCGGTGATGCGTCCACCGGCCTACAATCGCTTCCCGAACAGCTTCGCCCACATCTTCGCCGGCGGTTACGCAGCGGGTTACTACAGCTACAAGTGGGCCGAAGTGCTGTCGGCCGACGCCTTCTCGAAGTTCGAAGAAGACGGCGTGCTCAATGCCGAAACAGGTCGTGCGTTCCGCGAAGCCATCCTGGCGCGTGGCGGTTCGCAGGAACCCATGGTGCTGTTCGTCGACTTCCGTGGCCGTGCGCCATCGATTGACGCACTCTTGCGCCATAGCGGCCTGAGTGAGGACGCGGCAGCATGAGCGAGGGGCCTGTGATCACGAAAAGACGCTTTATCGCCGGGGCGGTCTGCCCGGCCTGTAGCGAGCCGGACAAATTGATGATGTGGAACGAAGACGAGGTCCCGCATCGCGAATGCGTGGCCTGCGGTTATTCGGACACGCTCAATGAACAAGGACTGTCAGTGCCCAAGGAATTGGGCACGCGGGTCAACACGTCGGCGCTCAAGGTGCCGGACGCCAAGGTTCAGGCGGTGCAGTTCTTCCCGAACCCGAAGTTGAAGAAAAAGCCTGACGAGCAACACTGAGTCAACTCCACCTTCCACCCTTTGACGGGGTGGAAGGTGGTATCTATTTACCACCCTTCCCCCGCGCGTCCTCCTTAGGCTGAATCCTTCAGCCCTATTCAAGGAAGACGCCATGCCTGATAACAATCCTCTGCTAAAGCACTGGGATCTGCCGCCCTGGCAGGACATCCGCGCCGAACACCTGGTGCCTGCCATCGACACCCTTGTTGCCGACAACCGCCAGGCCATTGCCGGAATTATCGCGAGCCAATCCACGATCCCCAACTGGGATGATCTGGTATTGGCCGTTGATGAAACCGATGCGCGTCTGGATGAGGCCATGGGCGTCATCGAAACCCTTTCTATGGTGAAACATGAGGGCAAGGCCTGGGACGCTGCCAGCGCGGCTTGCAGTGATGCCGCTGCGCAGTACATATCTGAAAAGATGGGTAATCACGCACTGTTCCGGGCTTATCAGCGGCTGGCGCAGAGTCCGGCTGCGGCGAATTACGATGAGCCGCGCAAAGCGGTCTTGAACAAGATTCTGCGCCGGTTTCGCTTGTCCGGCATCGAACTGCCCATCGACCAACAGCAGACGCTGGCCCGGCTGAATCGCGACATCGGGGTGCTGCAAAGCCTGTTCATGACCAACCTGGAAGGCGCCAGCGCAGCCTGGACAAAGCGCATCGACGACGACTCGCAATTGCGCGGTTTGTCTGCGGCGACACTGGAGCGTCTGGCAGTCAACGCGCAGCAGGCAGGGCACGAAGGCTGGCTGATGCGTCTGGACCAGGACAGCTTCACTCGCGTCATGGCCTATGCCGAAGACCGATCCCTGCGTGAAGAATACTTTGTCGCCTACTCCACCCGAGCTTCCGATCAAGGCCCCCACGACGGGCAATTCGATAATGGTCCAGTGCTGGAGGTGCTGTTATCCATGCGTCACCAGAAAGCCAGGTTGCTGGGGTATGAGAACTTCGCGCAACTCAGCCTTGTCACGGAAATGGCCGAATCCACCGCGCAAGTCACCGGTTTCCTGCGGCGGCAAATCGTGCAAGCCGCACCGGAACTCGAGAAGGACGCACAAGAACTCAAGGCATTTGCGCTTGAGCGCGGCATGACTGAGGTCCACCCTTGGGATCACGAGTTTCTCGCCGAACAGCTACGCCAGCAACGTCTCGGCGGGGCGTTGAAAGACCTGAGATCGTACTTTCCGCTGGACGGGACGCTGCATCGACTTTGCCTGTTCAGCGAGCGCATGTTTGGCATCCAGATCGTCGAACAGCGGGCATTCAGCCGCTGGCATGACAGCGTGCGCCTGTTTGAAATCAGCGAGCATGGCCAGGTCGTCGGGCACATTTACCTCGACCCTTTCCATCGGGATGAAGCGCCGGACTTTGCCTGGACCGCTACGCTACGTAATCGGCGACTGGACGCCGAAGGTCGATTGACGCTGCCGATCGCCGTGCTTCATGGCAACTTCACGCCCGGGAATGCCGAACGTCCTTGCCTTCTCGCTCATAAGGACCTGCGCGTTCTGTTCCATGAGTTCGGCCATTGCTTGCAGCACGTTCTGACCCACTCGCCTCACCATCGCCTGTCCGGTATCACCCAACTGGGACGCGATACGGCAGAGTTCACCGGGCAATTGTTCGAGCTTTGGTGCCAGTCAGGGGAGTTTCTGCTGTGGCTGGCCGCTCACCACCAGAGCGGCGAGCGTCTGGCCGAAACGCGAGTCGACGCAGCTTTGGCAGCCATCCAGACCCAGACCAGCCGGCAAACCGCAGAGCTGTTACTGGCCGCGTTGTTCGACTTCGAATTGCACCGCAGGCAAGGTGATGGCCGAAGCGTTGAACAAATTTTCGACGACGTGCTGCGAGAGATTCCCCACCTGCAACTGCCGCCCTACTGTCGGTTCGCCAACAGCTTCGATTACATGGTGACCGGGTACGCGGCGTCGGTTTATGCCTACAAATGGTCGGGTGTACTGGCGACCGAGGCATTCAAACGGTTTCAGCAGCATTGGGTATTCAACCCGCAAACCGGCAAGGCCTTTCGCGAAGCCTTTTTTTCACCGGGGGATTCGCGCTCGCTGTTGGTCGCCCTGGAAGAATTCCTCGGAGAACCAATCGCCGACAGCTTTTTCACATCGCCGCCCAGTAGCGCTCCCCGCTGAACTGATGCTTATTCGACGTGGGCGGATTTGAACCAATTTTTCATCGAGCAGGCCGCAAACGGGCTGGTGCTGCAATCGCCGTTGGCGAGCGCGGTTCGAAGCTTGTCAGCATCGGCCTGCATCATGTAACGCACACCGTCCTTGAAATGGGTGCTGTCACCAAAGCCGCCCTGGGTCATTTCGTTCAGGGCGTCCTCCTTGCTCCAGCCTTGCACCACCACCCGATACATCGCCGCGATCAGGCCGGTGCGGTCCGAACCGTGTTTGCAGTGCATGAGCACCGGGCCATGGGATTCGGCGGTCTGGATGGCACGCAGGGCTTTGAGCACCTGGGCGTCATCCACGTGATTGGTGCGATAGGGCAGCTGCACCTGAGTAATGTCCGGCGTGGACAACCAGCTTGAATCCGACTCGGGCAGAAAATTGATGACAGTCGCGACGTTGAGTTTTTTCAGCAGCGATACGGCGCCGCTGTCGGGCAAGGCGCTGCGGTAAAGCGTCGGGGACATTTGATAGAGGTTGTATTGCACCTCGACCGGCTGAGCCCATTCCGCCGGGCGGGGCGATGCGCTGTCGTCAGCGAAGGCCATCGTCAGGTTGAAAAGTGCGGCCAGCGACAACAGGCATGTTGCAGTTAAGAAGCGCAATCGGGGCATGCTCGGACGACCGTGTGGGGAAAAGTGGTTAGGTGCCACATAGCTTTAGCCCTGAGCAGTCAAAGGCCCGTGAGACTTCTGTCAAAGATCCGTGAATTGAAGGATTTAAACCTGCTTTCGTATGGCTGGCGCTTAATAAAAAAAGCGGTACTAAAATTCCATTCCGCTTTAAGTACTTACTCAAATTGCATGCGCATGAATACTTAAAAGTTTCATGCGCTCAATAACAATCAAGGATTAACGATTTTTGAATACGCTGTCGCCAGAGCAATCAGAACGGCCTTGTCCTGGGCATCGACAGTCCTGTCACCGTTCACGTCCGCCGGGTTTTGACGCATGGAGAAGGTTAAACCACCGTCATTCGAAACGGCTTCATGGGTGCTAGAGTCCAGCAGGGAGTACGTAGGCGTGCGGTGTTCCGGGTCATAACCCTCTTCTTTCAAAGCAAACTGCATGGAAACCCGAACTTCTTTCGGACTAACGACAGACGGGGCCAACCGTTGTAGAAAGACACCGCGCTGATTGTAATTCGACATTAATTAAATCCTTTTAATAGTGATAACACGTTAACTTCGTGTGATGCGCATAATACCGATTGATTATAACCAAGTTACTTTCTATCTGTTTCTCATCATTACAAGAAGCTCATTAGTAATAAACAACCCGTCGCGACTTAACACCTTTTCAGGCGCTGAACGGCACTGGCCTATTCGGCCGCGGCCATATACTGTATGAACATACAGCTTAAGGATGATGTCGATGGCGACCCCTCTGCCACCTCGCGGCCGCGGCACCGCAACCAACCCGCACAACCGCTTCGCGCCGAATCGCTCGGTGGCCGAGGATGACGGCTGGTATCAGGAAGCGCCGATCACCCAGGGCACGGAAGTGCGCATTGAAACGGCGAAAACCATCATCACCCGTAACACTTCCCCGGACCTGCCTTTTGATCGCTCGATCAATCCCTATCGTGGTTGCGAGCACGGTTGCATCTACTGCTACGCGCGACCCAGCCATGCCTATTGGGACATGTCACCCGGGCTGGATTTCGAAACCAAACTGATCGCCAAGACCAACGCCGCCGATGTACTGGAAGAACAGCTGTCCAAACGAGGCTATCAATGCGCGCCGATCAATCTGGGCTCCAACACCGATCCCTATCAGCCGATCGAGCGCGAACACAAAATCACCCGCCAGACCCTTGAGGTGCTGCTGCGTTACCGGCATCCGGTGACCATCATCACCAAGGGCTCGCTGATTCTTCGGGATCTGGACCTGCTGGCCGAACTCGCCGGGCAACGGCTGGTGGCGGTAATGATCAGCCTCACCACCCTCGACGATGAACTCAAACGCATCCTCGAACCGCGCGCCGCTGCACCCAAGGCCCGGTTGCGGGCGATCCGCGTGATGCGTGAAGCGGGAATTCCGGTGGGCGTGCTGTGTTCGCCGATGATTCCGATGATCAACGACAGCGAACTCGAAAGCCTGCTCACCGAGGCCCATGCTGCCGGTGCCCAGAGCGCCGCTTACATGATGTTGCGCCTGCCGCTGGAAGTAGCGCCGCTGTTCGAAGAATGGCTGGCCGCCCACTATCCGCAGCGTGCCGCTCATGTGTTGAGCCTGATTCGTCAAAGCCGCGGCGGGGAGCTTTACGACAGTCGGTTTGGCGCCCGGATGCGCGGTGAAGGGCCGTTTGCCGATCTGTTGGCGCAACGCTTTGCCAAAACCATCAAGCGCCTGGGGCTCAATCGTCGGGAAGGATTCGACCTGGACTGCGACGCCTTCTGTCCGCCGGGTCGCCAGATGTCGTTGATTTGAGGACAATTGGCCTATGGTTGAGTAGTGGGAAAATCACTTGGCCATTACGCTGGTCACGTTTTTAGTGACCTGGAACACACGTTCTAGAGCACTTGATTCAGTTTGAGTTAAGTTTCGGCAGATACCTTGTTCATCGAGTGACTGACGGGTCGAGATGTTCGGCCTGGATGTTTTTTAAACAGCCACTGGCTTCACACCGGACAAAACGGGAAAATTCCCTGACTCCGCCAAAGAGGATGAATCATGAGTGACAAGGATAAACAGCCGTTGGCTGCGTCGGCTTCTGCCCAACCCCAGGCGGAAACCGCCGATGCAGCGCTGAAGCATATCGTTGACGGCTTTTTGCATTTTCATCACGAGGTTTTTCCCCAGCAGGAAGAACTCTTCAAAAAACTCGCCACGGCCCAAAGCCCCCGAGCGATGTTCATCGCCTGCGCCGATTCGCGCATCGTTCCTGAACTGATCACCCAAAGCGCCCCCGGCGACCTGTTCGTGACCCGAAACGTCGGCAACGTTGTGCCGCCTTATGGGCAGATGAACGGCGGTGTTTCCACGGCCATCGAATACGCGGTCCTGGCCCTCGGCGTACAGCACATCATCATTTGCGGCCACTCCGACTGTGGCGCGATGCGCGCCGTGCTCAACCCGCAAAGCCTGGAAAAAATGCCTACGGTCAAAGCCTGGCTGCGCCATGCGGAAGTGGCGAAAACCATGGTCCAGGAAAACTGCCATTGCGCTGACGAAAGCGAAAGCATGCACGTCCTCACCGAAGAGAACGTGATCGCCCAGCTTCAGCATTTGCGCACGCATCCGTCCGTGGCCTCGCGCATGGCCAACGGTCAGCTGTTTATCCATGGCTGGATCTACAACATCGAAACCAGCGAAATCAGAGCTTACGACGCGGACAAAGGGTGTTTCCTGCCGCTTGATGGCAGTCATCCGATTCCCGTGGCGACGCCCAAAGCGCGCTTCTAAATCCTCCCAGGTGTGGTTTAGCCGAGGCTGCTGATCGAGCAGCCTGGCTTTGCCATGCCTGAAGAAAACTTCGGGAGAATCATCATGCGTGCTGCGCAATTGAAAGCTGTTCTGCCGCGGGAGCTGCTGGCATCCGTGGTTGTGTTTCTCGTCGCCCTGCCCTTGTGCATGGGCATTGCCATCGCCTCGGGCCTGCCGCCGGCCAAGGGTTTGATCACCGGGATCATCGGTGGTCTGGTGGTGGGCTGGATTGCCGGCTCACCGCTGCAAGTCAGCGGCCCGGCGGCGGGTCTGGCGGTTCTGGTGTTCGAACTGGTGCGCCAGCACGGCATTGCCATGCTCGGGCCCATCCTGCTGTTGGCGGGTTTTCTGCAACTGATGGCCGGGCGCTTCAAGCTGGGTTGCTGGTTTCGGGTCACGGCGCCTGCGGTGGTGTACGGCATGCTTGCCGGGATTGGCGTGCTGATCGTGTTGTCGCAAGTGCATGTGATGCTCGACGCCGTGCCCAAGCCCTCGGGGCTGGATAACCTGGCAGCCTTCCCGGCGGCCGTCCTCCAGGCCTTGCCCTCCCTTGGCTGGCAAGCCGGTTTGCTTGGGCTGTCGACGATTGCGGTGATGTGGCTGTGGGAGAAATTCCGTCCCCACTCCCTGCGTTTCATTCCCGGCGCGCTGCTTGGCGTGGGTCTGGCGACGGTCGCCAGCCTGATGCTCGCCTTGCAGGTCAAACGCGTGGAAGTCCCGGCCAACCTGGCAGAAGCCATCGACTGGCTGAAACCTGCCGATTTGCTCAATCTGGCTGACCCGACCTTACTGATCGCGGCATTTGCCGTGGCGTTTATTGCCAGCGCCGAGACCCTGCTCTCCGCCGCGGCAGTGGACCGCATGCACAGCGGCCAGCGCTCCGATTTCGATCGGGAATTGTCGGCACAGGGCGTCGGCAACATGCTCTGCGGTCTGCTTGGCGCGCTGCCCATGACCGGTGTGATCGTGCGCAGTTCGGCCAATGTCCAGGCCGGCGCCACTACGCGAATGTCGGCGATCTTCCACGGTCTGTGGTTGCTGGCTTTCGTCTTGCTGCTGTCCAGTGTGCTGCAAAGCATTCCGGTGGCGAGCCTGGCGGGCGTGCTGGTGTATACCGGTTTCAAACTGGTCGACCTCAAGGCGTTTCGCGGCCTGGGCCGTTATGGCCGGATGCCGATGTTCACTTACGCGGCGACGGCGCTGGCAATCATCTTCACCGACCTGCTGACCGGCGTGCTGATCGGCTTCGGGTTGACCCTGGCCAAACTGGCCTGGAAAGCCTCGCGGTTGAAAATCAGCCTGATCGACCTGCCGGCCGACGGTGAGATGGAGTTACGACTGACGGGGGCCGCAACCTTTCTCAAGGTGCCGGCGTTGACCCAGGTGCTGGGAACGATTCCCCCAGGCGCGACGGTGCATGTGCCGCTCAACAACCTGAGCTACATCGATCACTCGTGTCTGGAATTGCTTGAGGAATGGGGTCGGGCCAATGCGGCCAAAGGGTCGAAGCTGATTATTGAAGCGCGGGGGTTGAAGCGCAGGCTTGAAGGGCGGTTGCGGACCACTACCGGAGTTGGTTCAGCCGCGTAGAAAACAGTGTGGGAGCGAGCCTGCTCGCGATTGCGGTGTGTCATTCAGCAATAATGTCGACTGATGCACCGCTTTCGCGAGCAGGCTCGCTCCCACAGGGGATGGTGTTGATTCTAAAGAATCAGGCAGCTGGCTGATCCAGCTCCAGCCCTACGCCCAACTGGCGCGACAGGCATGGCCAGCGCTTCCATGCAGCGCCGGTGTCCGGGCTGTTGAGTTTTTCGCGGTAGGCCTCCACGGACTCCAGCGCGAAACTGTCTTCATCAAGCATCTCGTCCACGGCGTGATGCACCGCCTCATCCAGTTGATTGGCGAAGTCCTCGCCGATCAGTTGGTGGGCAATCAGGTTGGCGACCGTCATGTCCAAAGGGATCAGTGGCTGGCCAAAATGCTTGATGTACAGGTCATTGACCTCTTCTACCAACCGATGCGCCAGATAAGCTTCGTCCAGCAGGCTGTCCAGGCCGACATGACCGGCCATGATTGCCGGTGGCTGGAGGAAGAACTGCTCGGCGATTTTCAGCACCGGCTTGATCTGTGATTCGATACCCGCTTCCCTGGCGACTTCATTGGCTGCGTCCAGCAGGTCCGGCACTTGCTCTATATACGCGGCCACAAAACGCGTCATCACGCCGTTGGCGTCGACATCCGGCAATTGGATGGCGGAGTGAAGGTGTGGCAATTGAGTTTCAAGCTGACGAGTCAGCAGGCCGGTTTCGGCCTCGTGTTGTTGGGCTTTTTGGATCTGCTCGCGCAATGCGGCGGTGTTCATGAAAACTCCAGGAAACAAAGGCAATGAAATAGGGAAGACATAACTTAGCTGGCTTATGAAAAATGCTAAGACGCATTTGTCATAATTGTTTCATCCTTGAGACGCCTCCGTTATATCGATTTGCCACCACTCGTCTGCATCCTTCTCCATTCGTGCCCTTGAACGCAAGTCCCACCTGTTTCAGATCATTTACGCCATCACGTTGCGAGGTAGCAGTCGCTGTCTATACTCGGGTGGGAATGGAGTTAGCTGATGACGCCCGACTGCACACGCAGCAAGGCTCGGCGATTCAAGTTTCGTAGTCTGAAAAAGCCGCTCCCTTGCCGCAGGTGAAAGCCGGCGGGATAACAAGAACGATAAGGGGAACCCGCAATGATGCGACATCCACACGTCTGGATGGGCCTCCTGTTGTGGTCGATTTTCAGCCAGGCGCAAGCCGCCTGGACTGTGAATATGGCGCCGGGAGCGACTGAAATCAGTCACGCAGTATTTGACCTGCACATGACCATTTTCTGGATCTGTGTAGTGATCGGCATCATCGTCTTCGGCGCCATGTTCTGGTCGATGATGGTCCACCGCCGCTCCACCGGGCAGGTGGCCGCAAAATTTCATGAAAGCACCACCGTCGAAATCCTCTGGACCATCGTGCCCTTCCTGATCCTGGTGGCCATGGCGGTTCCTGCGACGGCAACCCTGATCAAGATGTACGACGCCAGTGAGCCGGATATCGATATCCAGGTCACCGGCTATCAGTGGAAGTGGCATTACAAATACCTGGGCCAGGACGTCGAGTTCTTCAGCAACCTGACGACCCCCGCCGAGCAGATCCACAACAAGGAAACCAAGGGCGAGCATTACTTGCTCGAGGTCGACAAGCCATTAGTGCTGCCGATTGGCGCCAAGGTGCGCTTCCTTGTGACGTCGGCAGACGTTATCCACTCCTGGTGGGTGCCGGCCTTTGCGGTCAAGCGCGATGCGATTCCGGGGTTCGTCAACGAAGCCTGGACCCGCGTCGACAAACCCGGCATCTACCGTGGCCAGTGCGCCGAACTGTGCGGCAAAGACCATGGCTTCATGCCGATCGTGGTCGAGGTCAAGGAAAAGGCCGATTACGAAAAATGGCTGGCCGAGCGCAAGGCCGAAGCCCTGCAGCTTAAAGAACTGACCAGCAAGGAATGGACCCTCGACGAGCTCAAGGAGCGCGGCGACAAGGTTTATCACACCACCTGCGTCGCCTGTCACCAGGCCGAAGGCCAGGGCTTGCCGCCGATGTTCCCGGCGCTCAAGGGCTCGAAAATCGCCACCGGACCGAAAGAAGGTCACCTGAGCATTGTCTTCCACGGCAAGCCCGGCACCGCCATGGCGGCGTTCGGCAAGCAGCTCTCGGAAGTCGATATCGCGGCGGTTGTGACCTACGAACGTAACGCCTGGGGCAACAACAAAGGCGACATGGTCACTCCTAAAGAAGTGCTGGAGCTGAAACAGGCGGAAAGCAAATGATCCGGTCTATTGCGCAACCAAGGAACCGGTCGGGGCAGCGCGCCCCGGCCTGCCCAGCCCATCTGTTTGCAGGAGACACGCCATGAGCGCCGTCATCGATGACCATGGTCATGCCGATCACGCCCACGGTCCCGCCAAAGGCCTGATGCGTTGGGTGCTGACCACCAACCACAAGGACATCGGCACGCTGTACCTGTGGTTTGCGTTTTCCATGTTCCTGTTGGGCGGCTCGTTCGCGATGGTGATTCGCGCCGAGCTGTTCCAGCCGGGGCTGCAAATCGTCGAACCGGCGTTCTTCAACCAGATGACCACCATGCACGGTCTGGTGATGGTGTTCGGTGCGGTAATGCCAGCGTTCGTCGGCCTCGCCAACTGGATGATCCCGTTGATGATCGGCGCGCCCGACATGGCCCTGCCACGGATGAACAACTTCAGCTTCTGGCTGTTACCGGCGGCGTTCATCCTGCTGGTGTCGACCCTGTTCACCCCCGGTGGCGGACCGAACTTCGGCTGGACGTTCTACGCCCCGCTGTCGACGACCTATGCACCGGAAAGCGTGACCTTCTTCATCTTCGCCATCCACTTGATGGGGATCAGCTCGATCATGGGTGCGATCAACGTGATCGCGACCATCCTCAACCTGCGCGCCCCCGGCATGACGTTGATGAAAATGCCGCTGTTCGTCTGGACCTGGCTGATCACCGCGTTCCTGCTGATCGCGGTGATGCCGGTGCTGGCGGGTTGCGTGACGATGATGCTGATGGACATCCACTTCGGCACCAGCTTCTTCAGTGCCGCCGGTGGCGGGGACCCGGTACTGTTCCAGCATGTGTTCTGGTTCTTCGGTCACCCCGAGGTGTACATCATGATCCTGCCGGCCTTCGGTGCCGTCAGCTCGATCATCCCGACCTTCTCGCGCAAGCCGCTGTTTGGCTACACCTCGATGGTCTACGCCACGGCGAGCATCGCGTTCCTGTCGTTCATCGTCTGGGCACACCACATGTTCGTGGTCGGCATTCCGCTGGTGGGCGAGTTGTTCTTCATGTACGCCACACTGCTGATCGCGGTGCCTACCGGGGTGAAAGTGTTCAACTGGGCCAGCACCATGTGGCAAGGCTCGCTGACCTTCGAGACACCGATGCTGTTCGCGGTGGCGTTCGTGATTCTGTTCTCCATCGGCGGCTTCTCCGGACTGATGCTGGCCATCGCCCCGGCGGACTTCCAGTACCAGGACACCTACTTTGTGGTCGCGCATTTCCACTATGTATTGGTGCCGGGGGCGATCTTCGGGATCTTCGCGTCGGCCTACTACTGGCTGCCGAAATGGACCGGCCACATGTACGACGAAACCCTCGGCAAGCTGCATTTCTGGCTCTCGTTCATCGGCATGAACATGGCGTTCTTCCCGATGCACTTCGTGGGCCTGGCGGGCATGCCGCGACGGATTCCGGACTACAACCTGCAATTCGCCGACTTCAACATGGTGTCGTCGATTGGTGCGTTCATGTTCGGCGCCACGCAGATCTTCTTCCTGTTCATCGTGATCAAGACCATTCGCGGCGGCCCGCCAGCACCGGCCAAACCGTGGGATGGCGCGGAAGGCCTGGAGTGGAGCATCCCGTCACCAGCGCCGTATCACACCTTCACCACGCCGCCGGAAGTGAAATGAACACCGCCCTCGCAGGAGCCGGCTTGCTGGCGATGAACGATAACGCGGTGCGCCTGATGCACCGCGGTGTTTGGATCGCCAGCAAGCCGGCTCATACATGGGTTGGCGCAGGAGTTGGAAATCATGGCTGATTCGATTTCGATGAAAAAACTCGTCACCCGTCTGCTGTTGGTGGTGGTGGCGATGTTTGTCTTCGGGTTTGCCCTGGTGCCGATCTACGACGTGATGTGCAAGGCGTTCGGCATCAACGGCAAGACCTCCGGGCAGTACGAAGGCGAGCAGACGGTCGACACGTCGCGGCAGGTGCGCGTGCAGTTTCTGTCGACCAATTCCGCCGACATGTCCTGGGATTTCTATCCCAAAAGTGACGAACTGACGGCCAACCCGGGGGCCGTGAACGAGATGATTTTTATCGCGCACAACCCGACCGACAAACCGATGAGCGCCCAGGCAGTGCCGAGCATCGCACCCAGCAACGCGGCGGCGTACTTCCACAAAACCGAATGTTTCTGCTTTACCCAGCAAGTGCTGCAGCCCGGTCAACGGATCGAGATGCCGGTACGTTTCATCGTTGACCGCGACATGCCCAAGGAAGTGAAGCACCTGACGCTGTCCTACACGCTGTTCGATATCACCGCCCGACATCCACCGGTAGCTGTAAACACTGGCGGCTGAGCGTGCCCGATAAGGAGAACAATAAATGGCAACTCATGAACACTATTACGTACCGGCCCAGAGCAAATGGCCGATCATCGCCACCGTCGGCATGTTCGTCACCGTGTTCGGCCTGGCCACCTGGTTCAACGACCTGAAGGCTGCGCGGCCGGAATCCCACGGCCCGCTGATCTTTTTCGTCGGCGGCCTGCTGTTGGCTTACATGCTGTTCGGCTGGTTCGGAACCGTGATCAAGGAAAGTCGCCAAGGGTTGTACAGCGCACAGATGGATCGCTCGTTCCGCTGGGGCATGAGCTGGTTCATCTTTTCGGAGGTGATGTTCTTCATCGCCTTCTTCGGCGCACTGTTTTATGTGCGTCACGTCTCCGGTCCGGCGCTCGGCGGTGAAGGGGCCAAAGGTATCGCCCACATGTTGTGGCCGAACTTCCAGTTCACTTGGCCATTGTTGAATAACCCGGACTCAAAACTGTTTCCGCCGCCCAAGGAAGTCATCAGCCCCTGGGGCCTGCCACTGCTCAATACCGTGTTGCTGGTGAGTTCCAGCGTCACCGTGACCATCGCCCACCACGCCTTGAAAAAGGGCCATCGCGGTGCGCTGAAAATCTGGCTGGCGATCACCGTACTGCTGGGCTGCGCGTTCCTCGGTTTTCAGGCCGAAGAGTACATGCACGCCTATCACGAACTGGGCCTGACACTCGGCTCGGGCATCTACGGTGCAACGTTCTTCATGCTCACCGGCTTCCACGGCGCCCACGTGACCATCGGCACCATCATTCTGTTTGTGATGCTGATGCGGATCATGCGCGGGCACTTCGATAACGAGCACCAGTTCGGATTTGAAGCGGCAAGTTGGTATTGGCACTTCGTGGACGTGGTGTGGATAGGTCTCTTCGTTTTCGTCTACGTGCTCTGAGGCTTTACCAAGGCGCAGTAGAAACCAACTGGCCGCTGAAAAAACCCCAGGCAATCAAGCCGACGGTGATGGCGGCCAGGGCAACACGAACACTCAAGGCAATGACGAGGCGGTTCGAGCTGCTGTCGTCCTTGACCAGAAAAAACAGGCCGCTGAACAGGCTGACAACCGTGGCAATCAGCATCAGGACGATGGCTGCTTTGAGCATGGTGGAACTCCGGGGGAAAGGCGATGCACTTGAGTATAGCTATCGCAACCAGCGACTTTCTGGCGACGCCATGAAGCGCTTCCGGCCGGGCATCGTGCCGACCCTGGTGGTCGCTATTCTGCTGCCCATGCTGGTGTCACTCGGGTTCTGGCAATTGAGCCGGGGCGCGGAGAAAAGCGCGCTGCTGCAAAGCTACGCCGAGCGTCGGACGGCTGAACCGATGCCCAGCACCGCGCTGCAACACACTGAAGATCCGGCTTTTCGTCGGGTTCGGCTGCACGGCCAGTTCGATGCCATGCACAGCCTGCTGCTGGATAACCGCCAGCGCGACGGCAAGGTTGGCGTCGAACTGCTGCAACCGTTTCAGGACCAGGCGACCGGGCTCTGGCTGCTGGTCAATCGCGGCTGGCTGCCGTGGCCGGATCGGCGCACCCCGCCGCAATTCACTACCCCGACTCAGGCCCTGAGCCTGGATGCCTGGGTCTACGTCTCCCCCGGCGCCACCTTCCAATTGCACGCCGACCCAAGCACCCCAAAGTGGCCACAACTGATCACGGCCGTCGAACCGGCCAAGCTGTGGACAGCGCTCGACCGTGACGGTTTTGCCTACGAATTACGCGCAGAAGCCGGCCCCGCGTCCTATCAGGCCGATTGGCCAGTGGTGGCCATGGGGCCGGAAAAACATATCGCTTATGCCGTGCAGTGGTTCGCCATGTCGATCGCCCTGTTCGGCCTTTATCTCTATCTCGGCTGGCACAACGCAAAGGAGAAACACCATGGGAGCGGCCATGAATCCACCCAGCATGTCTGAGGCGAAAACGCCGGCGAGTCGGCGCAAGGGCCGGTTGCAGTTATTGCTGATCCTGCTGGGGGTGATCGGTCCGATGATCCTCGCCACCGGGATGTACAAGTTGCAGTTCTGGGTGCCGGAGGGCCGCAGTTATCACGGCGAGCTGATCGGTAATGGCCAGACCCGCGCCGACCTGGGCGTGCAGGCGCAAGAGGAGCGCTGGCAAATACTGGTCACCGCACCCAAGGAGTGCTCGGTGGACTGCCAGCAACTGGTGTACCTGGCGCGGCAGATTCAGATCGGCCTTGGCCGCGATGCGTCACGCGCCAGCCACGCCTTGGCCGCCGCGCAACCGCTGACGGCCGATTACGACGCCAAGCTGACCCGCGAATACCCGCAACTGCAACGTTACCCAATGGACCTGACCACTTTCACCAAAACAGCGGGAGACAAAACTGCACCGCAACTGTGGATCATCGACCCGCACGGCAATCTGGTGCTGCGCTACGACCCGACGGTGAAGGGTAAGGACCTGCTCAATGACCTGCGTCATTTGCTGAAACTGTCGAACATCGGATAAGGGCATCGTCATGGCCAAACCTGGATTTCGCCTCGCGCTGTTTGCCACCTTGCTGGCACTGATTGTGGTGTTGCTCGGCGCCTACACCCGCCTGACCCACGCAGGCCTCGGCTGCCCGGACTGGCCGGGTTGCTACGGCTTTATCAGCGTGCCGAAAAGCGAAGCCCAACTGGCCCATGCCGAATTGCATTTTCCCGATGCGCCCGTCGAAGCCCACAAAGGCTGGAACGAGATGGTCCACCGCTATTTCGCCGGTACCCTCGGGTTGTTGATTTCAGTGCTGGCCGGTCGCGCCTGGGTGCATCGTCGTCATCCGGGGCAACCGGTGAAGTTGCCGCTGTTTCTGCTGGCGGTGGTCATCGCCCAAGCGGCGTTCGGCATGTGGACGGTGACGCTCAAACTCTGGCCGCAAGTGGTGACCGGGCATTTGCTTGGCGGTTTTGCGACGTTGAGCCTGCTGTTTTTGCTGACCTTGCGCCTGTCCGGCGTACTGCCGGCGCTGACCGTGCCACGGCGTTTGCAGCACTGGGCGACGGCCGGGTTGCTGCTGGTAATCTTGCAAATCGCCCTTGGGGGCTGGGTCAGTTCCAACTATGCAGCCGTGGCTTGCATCGACTTCCCGACCTGCCATGGGCAATGGCTGCCACCGGCTGATTTCGCCAACGGTTTTCACCTGACCCAACACATCGGCCCCAATTACCTGGGCGGGCAACTGGACAGTGATGCCCGCACAGCGATTCACCTGACTCACCGCATCGGCGCGTTGCTAGTGACGCTCGTGCTGCTGGGGTTGGCCTGGCAACTGAAAGTGGTTGGCATGACGCGCTTGGCCGGACTGGTGCTGATCGCCCTTGCGGCCCAAATCACCCTTGGCATCAGCAACGTCTTGTTCCACTTGCCGCTGCCCGTCGCCGTCGCGCACAACGCCGGGGGCGCAGCGCTGCTACTGACGATGGTGCTGGTCAATTATCACGCGCGAACCAGCCTGGTTCGGGTCAAACAGCAATCCCCTGCGCGCTGGCGGTTCAGCCCGCGCAAACACTCAGCCGGGCCCATAACAATAAAAGGAGAGATGCCATGGCGACTCTGATCGGCGAACGTCACAGTCAGGCGATCTGGCGTGACTACCTGGAGCTGACCAAGCCGAAAGTGGTGGTGCTGATGCTCATCACCTCGCTGGTCGGCATGTTCCTCGCGACCCGCGCCGGGGTGCCGTGGACGGTGCTGGTGTTCGGCAACCTGGGGATCGCGTTGTGTGCCGGGGGTGCGGCGGCGGTGAATCATGTGGTGGACCGGCGTATCGATGCAGTGATGGCGCGCACCCACAAACGTCCCTTGGCTGAAGGTCGGGTATCACCGGCGGCGGCGCTGACGTTTGCCTTGGTGTTGGCGGTGCTTGGGCAAGCCGTGCTGCTGGCCTTCACCAATGCGCTGACCGCTTGGCTGACCCTCGCGTCCTTGCTCGGTTATGCGGTGGTCTACACCGGTTTCCTGAAGCGCGCGACGCCGCAGAACATCGTCATCGGTGGCCTGGCCGGTGCCGCCCCGCCGTTGCTCGGCTGGACCGCTGCCACCGGTCATATCAGCGCCGAACCCTTGCTGCTGGTGCTGATCATCTTCGCCTGGACCCCACCGCACTTCTGGGCCCTGGCCATTCACCGCAAAGAGGAATACGCCAAGGCCGACATCCCGATGTTGCCGGTGACCCATGGCGAGCATTACACCAAGGTCCACATCCTGCTTTATACCTTCGCGCTGCTGGCCGTCAGCCTGATGCCCTACGTGATCCACATGAGCGGCATGCTCTACCTGATTTGCGCCTTGGGACTGGGCGCAAGGTTTCTGCAATGGACCGTGGTGCTGTACCGTGGCACTCGGCCGCACGCGGCGATCAACACGTTCAAGTACTCTATCTACTACTTGTTCCTGCTGTTTATCGCGCTGCTCGTAGACCACTACTTACTGTTGAACCTATGACTCGAACTCAGAAAACCGTCTTTATCCTCGTCGCCCTGATCGCGCTGGTTCTGGGCCTGACCATCAACAAAGTGCTGTCCGGCAAAGGCCAGGGCGATCCGACGGCGTTGATCGACGCCGGGATCATTTTGCTGCCGCAAAGCCGCAATCTGCCAAACGTGACGATGACCGATCAGGACGGCAAGCCGGTGATGGTCAACGAGCTGAAAGACAAATGGTCACTGCTGTTCTTCGGCTACACCTTCTGCCCGGACATCTGCCCGACCACCCTCGCCCAGCTGCGCCAGATCAAAAGCGAACTGCCGCCCGAGGCTGTGGCGAAGTTGCAGATCATCCTGGTCAGCGTCGACCCGAACCGCGACACGCCCAAGCAGCTCAAGCAATATCTGGGCTACTTCGATCCACAGTTCACAGGCCTGACGGCTTCGTCGGTTGAGGACATTCAGAAACTGGCCAATGCGGTGAGTATTCCGTTTATTCCGGCCGACACCAGCAAGCCGAATTACACGGTTGATCACAGCGGCAACCTCGCGGTGATCGGTCCGGACGGGACACAGCGTGGGTTTATTCGCGCGCCGTTGAATAACGCCAAGTTGGTGACACAGTTGCCGGTGATGCTCAACCGCAAATAAACACCGCAAGCCCGCTCCCACAGGGTCGGATTCCAGGTACAAAAAAGGGGCGCATTCGATGCGCCCCTTTTTTCGTTGCATCAGGTGATCAGAACGCCGGCAATACCGCGCCTTTGTACTTCTCGAGGATAAAGGCCTTCACTTCCGGGCTGTGCAGGGCAGCAACCAGTTTCTTCATGTCTTCGCTGTCCTTGTCGTCCGGGCGGGCTACGAGGATGTTCACGTAAGGCGAGTCGTTGCCTTCGATGACCAGCGCATCCTTGGACGGATCGAGCTTGGCTTCCAGCGCGTAGTTGGTGTTGATCAGCGCCAGGTCGACCTGGGTCAGCACGCGCGGGATGGTCGCGGCTTCCAGCTCACGGAATTTCAGGTCCTTGGTGTTCTCGGTGATGTCCTTGACCGTCGACAGGATGTTGTTCGAATCCTTCAACTTGATCAGGCCGGCCTTGGCCAGCAGCAACAGTGCACGACCGCCGTTGGTGGCGTCGTTCGGGATCACCACGTTGGCACCGCCTGGCAGTTCGGTCAGTGCCTTGTACTTGCTGGAGTAAGCGCCCAGCGGTTCCAGGTGTACGCCAGCAACGGCGACCAGGTCGGTGCCCTTGGCCTTGTTGAACTCATCGAGGTACGGCTGGTGCTGGAAGAAGTTGGCGTCCAGGCGTTTTTCGGCAACCTGCACGTTCGGCTGAATGTAGTCGGTGAACACTTTGACCTTCAGGTCCACGCCTTCTTTGGCCAGGGCCGGTTTGACGAATTCGAGGATTTCCGCATGCGGAACCGGCGTGGCTGCGACAGTCAGGGTGTCCGCGTGAGCGGAAAACGCTGCAACGGCTGCGAACGCGACGAGTAGTTTTTTCATTCAGCTAACTCCTTGTGGGTACCCGCTTGCGGCGCCTGGATTTGGCGCCTGCCAGCGAATGGCCGGCTCATGTCTTGTTTACGAGAACTGTTTATTTTCTGGAGAAATGGACGACCAGTTTGTCACCAACCATTTGCAGAACCTGCACCAGCACCAGCAACAGCACCACGGTGACGATCATCACATCGGTCTGGAAACGCTGATAACCGAAACGGATCGCCAGGTCGCCCAACCCACCGGCACCGACCACACCGGCCATCGCCGTGTAGGACACCAGTGTAATAGCCGTCACCGTAATCGCCGCGTAAATGCCCGGACGGGCTTCTGGCAGCAGGGCGTTGATGATGATCTGCCGGGTAGTCGCCCCCATGGCCTGGGTGGCTTCGATGATGCCGCGATCCACCTCACGCAGGGCGGTTTCCACCAGTCGCCCGAAGAACGGCGTGGCGCCCACTACCAGCGGCGGGATCGCACCGGCGACGCCGAGCGAGGTGCCGGTGATCAGCACGGTGAACGGGATCATCACGATCAGCAAAATGATGAACGGCAGCGAACGCAAGATGTTCACCACCAGCGACAGCACGGCATAGAGGGTTCTGGATTCCAGCAACTGACGCGGACTGCACAGGAACAACAGCACGCCCAGCGGCAGGCCGAGCAACACGGTGAACAACAACGAACCGAAGAGCATCAGCAGGGTATCGCCGGTGGCCAGCCAGATTTCGAACCAGTCGATATTGACGAAGAAACTTGTCAGGACTTCCATCAGCGCAGGACCTCCATGTGGACGTCAGCCGCGGTGAAGTGGGCGAACGCCGCCTCCATGTCGCCACCGGTAACAGCCAGGGTCAATTGTCCGTAGGGGACGTCTTTGATGCGGTCGATACGACCGGCCAGGATGCTGTAGTCCACACCGGTTTCCCGAGCGACGGTCCCCAGCAATGGCGCGTAGGTCGCTTCGCCCTGGAAGGTCAGACGCACGATGCGGCCCGGCACATGGGCGAAGTCGTCACGCTGTTCGCTTTCATCGATCTGCTCGTCTTCTTGCACGAAACGCTTGGTGGTCGGGTGTTTCGGATGCAGGAACACCTGGGCCACCGAACCTTGCTCGACGATCACACCCGCGTCCATTACGGCGACCTGGTCGCAGACCCGGCGGATCACGTCCATCTCGTGGGTAATCAGGACGATGGTCAGTTTCAGCTCGCGGTTGATCTCTGCCAGCAATTGCAGGACCGACGCAGTGGTCTGCGGGTCCAGGGCGCTGGTGGCTTCATCGCACAGCAGGATTTTTGGTTTGGTCGCCAGGGCGCGGGCGATGCCGACACGCTGCTTCTGACCGCCGGACAATTGCGCCGGGTACTTTTTGGCGTGGTCGGACAAGCCAACCCGCGCCAGCAACTCGGCGACACGCTGGTCGATCTCGCTGCGCGACAGTTCACCGGCCAGGGTCAGCGGCAGCGCGACGTTGTCGGCCACAGTCTTGGACGCCAGCAGGTTGAAGTGCTGGAAAATCATCCCGACCTGCTGGCGGAAGCGGCGCAGGCTGTTGGCGTCGAGTGCCGTGACTTCTTCGCCGTCGACGAAGATCTTGCCGCCGCTGGATTCTTCCAGGCGATTGATCAGACGCAGCAGGGTACTTTTTCCCGCGCCGGAGTGACCGATCAGGCCGAAGACCTGACCGTTCTCAATCGTCAGACTGGTCGGGTGCAGGGCGGGAATATCCTTACCGGCGACGCGGTAGGTTTTGTGGACGTTTTGAAACTCGATCACGTAGCGAACCTTGTGGGGCGCGTTGGAAAAGGGTCAGCGGTTAGCCGGGCGCGCATTTTAGCCTGTCCGTATAGAGGTTATTAGCATTTATTCCGCATTCAACCTTCCATTTGGCAATAACGCGATCAAAGGTTAGAAAAAAGGAACGGCTAAAAAGCTCGCCAGTCACTAATAAGGCAACTCGAAAACGCCCCCGGTGCCGTGCCTGGGGAATGCATATAAGTCCTGGCTACGGGATCGCAACGAGGAGTTTACGACTGATGAGCACTAAAAAGCCTGCCGCACCTAAAAGCGCACTGGCCGGGACCGATACCCTGGACCGCGGCAACACCAATGCCAAGCTCGAGAGCCTGGAAAAATTCCGCTCCGACGCCACCGAACAAGCCCTGCGCACCAATCAGGGTGTGAAGGTTTCGGACAACCAGAACACCTTGAAGGTCGGCGCTCGCGGGCCATCGTTGCTGGAAGACTTCATCATGCGTGAAAAAATCACGCATTTTGACCATGAGCGAATCCCGGAGCGCATCGTCCATGCACGGGGCACTGGCGCTCATGGTTTTTTCCAGACCTATGAAAACCATTCCGTACTGACCAAGGCCGGTTTCCTACAGGATCCCGGCAAGAAAACCCCGGTATTCGTGCGCTTTTCCACGGTGCAGGGCCCGCGTGGGTCAGGCGATACCGTCCGGGACGTGCGAGGTTTCGCCGTGAAATTCTTCACCGACGAAGGCAACTTCGACTTGGTGGGCAATAACATGCCGGTGTTTTTCATTCAGGATGCCATCAAGTTTCCTGACTTCGTGCACGCGGTGAAACCGGAGCCACACAACGAGATTCCTACCGGCGGCTCGGCTCACGACACCTTCTGGGACTTCGTTTCTCTGGTACCGGAATCAGCGCACATGGTGATCTGGGCCATGTCCGACCGGGCGATCCCGAAAAGCCTGCGCAGCATGCAAGGTTTTGGCGTGCATACGTTTCGCTTGATCAATGCCGAAGGGAAGTCGCGCTTCGTCAAATTCCACTGGCGCCCTACCGCCGGCACATGCTCGCTGGTGTGGGATGAGGCGCAAAAGCTCGCCGGCAAAGACACCGATTACCACCGTCGCGATCTGTGGGAGTCGATCGAGATGGGCGACTACCCGGAATGGGAATTGGGCGTGCAGGTCATCGAGGAAGAAAACGAACATAAATTCGACTTCGATATCCTCGACCCGACCAAACTGATCCCCGAAGAACTGGTGCCGATTACCCCGTTGGGCAAAATGACCCTCAATCGCAACCCCGACAACTTCTTCGCTGAAACCGAGCAGGTCGCGTTCTGCCCGGGTCATATCGTGCCGGGCATCGACTTCTCCAACGATCCTCTGCTGCAGGGTCGGCTGTTTTCCTACACCGATACGCAGATCAGCCGACTCGGCGGGCCGAACTTTCACGAGATCCCGATCAACCGCCCGGTAGCACCGTTCCATAACGGACAACGGGATGCGCTGCATCGCACGACCATCGACAAGGGCCGCGCGTCCTACGAGCCAAACTCTATTGATGGCGGCTGGCCGAAGGAAACCCCGCCCGCCGCGCAGGACGGTGGATTCGAGACCTACCCGGAGCGCATCGACGCCAACAAGATTCGCCAACGCAGCGAGTCGTTCAGCGACCACTTCTCCCAGGCGCGGCTGTTTTTCCACAGCATGAGCAAGCACGAGCAGGAACACATCATCTCGGCGTACAGCTTTGAGCTGGGCAAAGTCGAGCGTGAGTTCATCCGTGCGCGTCAGGTGAATGAGATCCTGGCCAATATCGATCTGGAACTGGCCAAACGCGTGGCGCAGAACCTTGGTTTGCCGGCGCCGAAGGCTGGCACCGTCGAAGTGCGTAAAACCTCACTGGATCGCTCACCGGCCTTGAGCCAGGCCAACCTGCTGCCGGGGGATATCAAAACCCGGAAAGTGGCGATTCTGGCGGCCAACGGTGTCGATGGTGCTGCGATTGATGCGATGAAGAAGGCGTTGAAGGCCGAAGGTGCGCACGCCAAGCTGCTCGGCCCGACTTCCGCGCCCGTGACCACCGCCGATGGCAAGACGCTGCCGGTGGACGCTTCGATGGAAGGCTTGCCTTCGGTGGCATTCGATGCGGTGTTCGTACCCGGTGGCGCGGCGTCGATCAAGGCGTTGAGCACTGATGGCGTAGCGCTGCATTACCTGTTGGAGGCGTACAAGCACTTAAAGGCGATTGCGCTGCATGGCGAGGCGAAGCAGTTGCTGGATGTGTTGAAGCTTGAAGTGGATGCGGGGCTGATCGTGGGGGCAGATGCGAAGTTGATCAAACCGTTTTTTGCCGCGATCGGGCAGCATCGGGTTTGGGATCGGGAGCCGAAGGCCAAAGCGATTCCGGCCTGAGGATTTGTATCGGTAGGAAGGACGCCTTCGCGGGCAAGCCCGCTCCCACAGGATTTGGGGTGGATCACAGAACTGTGATCAACGCTGATCCACTGTGAGAGAGAGCATGCTCGCGATGCATTTAAGGTTTGCGCGGACTCAGGACGATCTGCGCCGGAACGCTGCGCAGGATCTGCTTCTGCAGATTCATATCAAAATCCGCATCCAGCTTCTTCACCCGTTTGGTCAGCAATGTGGCCAACCAAGGGTAATCCTGGGTGCGCGGCGCCTGAATGCTCACGTCACATTGATAATTCACCACATCAGCGGCGATCGCATCCAGTTGGCGGCGAAGCTTGGTCATATCGGTGAGGTTCAGCGCAATCGTGGTGCTTTCAGCCGTGGGATCAATCACCTTCGCCTGCGGTTTGGCCTCGGCAGCCAGCAACGCCGCTTCAGCCCGGTCCAGCTCAGCTTTACGGGCATTGACGATGGCGTTGTTGACCCCACCCGTCAGCGCCGGAGCCTTTGGCATTAACGCCCGGGCCCGAGCCAGCGCAGTGGCGGCCGCATTCACATCGCCCTTTTGCAGCACGATCTGGCTGCGGCGCAAATAGGCTTCGGCCAATTGCCGCTGATATTGCACAAGGGATGGATCGTCGGGCGACTGGGCCTGCAAGGTCGCCAGTTGATCTTCGGCAGTGGCCAGCTCGCTGCTGGCCAGGTTTTGTTCCAGCTGCGCGATGGCCGTGGCCCGTGCATCGGTCGCCACAGTGGTGGCCGATGGCGTGCTTTGGCAAGCGCCCAGTAGCAGCGAAAATGCGACAAGGAGCAGATAACGGGAGGCTAACAGCTTCATTCCTGCGACTCTCTATTTGCGCAAAAAACGAGCAAGTCTACACCCCTCGACGGGGCAGGACAAAACTCAGCAGAAACAGTGCGGCGGCCGTCACAACAATCGACGGGCCCGCCGGGGTGTCCTTGAACCACGACAACGCCAGCCCGCCACAGACCGCGAGCATGCCCAGCAGGCTCGCGCCCAGTGCCATCTGCTCCGGCGAGCGGGCGTGACGTTGTGCCGCAGCTGCCGGGATGATCAACAGTGAAGTAATCAGCAACACACCGACGATTTTCATCGCCACCGCGATCACCACCGCGATCAGCAACATCAGGGTCAGGCGTAACGCCGGCACGGGCAAACCTTCCACCCGGGCCAGCTCTTCATGCACCGTAATCGCCAGCAATGGTCGCCACAACGTCACCAGCAGTGCCAGAACGGCCGCGCTGCCGCCGAGTATCCAGGCCAGATCGGTCGGGCTGATCGCCAGCAAGTCGCCGAACAGGTACGCCATCAGGTCGATCCGCACTTCGTGCATGAAGCTTAGTACGACCAGGCCCAGAGAGAGCGTGCTCGGTGCGAGAATTCCCAAAAGCGTGTCGGACGCCAGCGGCTGACGCTGTTGCAACGTCACCAGCAGCACCGCCAACAGCAAGCAGCCGACGGTGACAGCCACCGTCGGGCTGACATCCAGCAGAAAGCCCAATGCCACGCCGAGCAAGGCCGCGTGGGACAAGGTGTCGCCGAAATAGGCCATGCGCCGCCAGACCACAAACGAACCCAGCGGTCCTGCGACCAGCGCCAAAGCCAGACCTGCAAGCAGGGCGTAAAGCAGAAAATCAGCCATGCTTGCAGCTATCTCCGTGGACATGGGGTTGGGCCGTCGGGGCCGCGCTGACCACCGAACCATGCAGGTCATGGGCGTGATCGTGGTGGTGGTGATAAATCGCCAGGCTTTGTGCGTTCTTGCCGAACAGCTCGACGAAAGCCGGATCGCCGCTGACTTGTTCCGGGTGCCCGGAGCAGCAGACATGACGATTCAGGCAAACGACCTGGTCGGTGGTGCTCATGACCAGGTGCAAATCGTGGGAGACCATCAACACGCCGCAGCCGTGACGATCCCTCAGCCGAGTGATCAGGCTGTAGAGCTCGGCCTGACCGGCCACATCGACGCCTTGCACCGGTTCGTCGAGCACCAGCAGTTCCGGCTCACGTAGCAGGGCTCGAGCCAGCAGCACGCGCTGCATTTCGCCGCCGGATACACTTTGCACCGGGCTGTCGATCACCTGCTCGGCGCCGACTTCCTTGAGTGCCGCCAAGGCCCTGGCGCGGTCCACGCCCGGCACCAGACGCAAGAAGCGCAGCACCGACAGCGGCAGCGTCGGATCGACGTGAAGTTTTTGCGGCATGTAACCGACCCGCAGTTTCGGCTTGCGCCAGACGCTGCCGCTGTCCGGCTTCAACAGGCCGAGCACGGCGCGCACCAGCGTGGTTTTGCCCGCGCCGTTCGGGCCGATCAGGGTGACAATCTGCCCCGGCTCGACGCTCAGCTCGATGTTATCCAGCACGTTTTGCCCGGCAAAGGTGACGGCAACATTCTCGAGGCGGATCAGCGCATTGCTCATCAAGCCCCCTGGCAACCCGAGCAGAGACCGACCACTTCAACGGTCTGGCCTTCGACGACGAAACCGACGTCCTTGGCGCTGCTGATGATCGCGTCGCTGATGGATTTCTGTTCGAGCTCAATGGCGGCGTGGCATTCGCGGCAGATCAGGAACTGCCCCTGGTGGGCATGCTCCGGGTGATTGCAGCCGACGAAGGCGTTGAGCGAGGAGATGCGGTGGACGAGGCCGTTTTCCAACAGGAAATCCAGCGCACGGTACACGGTTGGCGGCGCGGCGCGGCGGCCGTCCTGCTCGCTGAGTACCGCGAGAATGTCGTAGGCGCCCAACGGCTTGTGACTTTGCCACACCAGCTCCAGCACCCGCCGACGCAAGGCGGTCAGGCGCAGGCCTTGACGTGCGCACAAGGCATCGGCCTCAGTCAGTGCGCTATGCACACAATGAGAGTGGTCGTGGGGACGGCTGGCGATCGGTGTTTTAGGCATGAGCGGCGACGAGTTTTGTGAGAGACGTTATTATGTTACCCGTTCTCGCCTCTTCGAGTGGTCATCGTGTCCCGACTTTTTTCTATCTTTGTCACATTTGCCGCAAGTTTTCTGTTCATTGGCTCAGTTCAAGCCGACGTCAAAGTCCTCACCAGCATCAAGCCGCTACAGCTGATTGCCGCTGCGGTGCAGGACGGCGTGGCGATCCCGGAAGTGCTGCTGCCACCGGGCGCTTCACCGCATAACTATGCCTTGCGCCCTTCCGACGTACGGAAGGTGCAATCGGTGGATCTGGTTTACTGGATCGGTCCGGACATGGAAGGTTTCCTGCCTCGCGTGCTGAACGGTCGAACGCTGCCGAGCGTCGCCGTGCAGGATTTGCCGGGGCTGAAACTGCGCCACTTTGGCGAAGACAACCACTCCCACGCGGAAGAAGCCGACGAGCATGACCACGATCATCGTCCGGGCAGCCTGGACGCGCATTTGTGGTTGTCTCCGGTAAATGCGCGTGTCATCGCCACAAAAATGGCTGCTGACTTGAGTGCAGCCGATCCGGCCAACGCCACGCGTTATCAGAGCAACCTCAAGGCGTTCGATGAGCGTCTGGATGCAATGGATCTTCGCTTGAAAGCGCGCCTGGCCGGCATCGCAGGCAAACCGTACTTCGTATTCCACGAGGCCTTCGACTACTTTGAAGACGCCTACGGCCTCAAGCACACCGGCGTATTCAGCGTCGCCGCCGAAGTCCAGCCGGGCGCCCAACACGTCGCGGCGATGCGCACGCGGTTGCAGGAAGTCGGCAAGACCTGTGTGTTCAGTGAGCCGCCCCTGCGTCCGCGCCTGGCGGAAACCCTGGTGGCTGGCCTGCCGGTGAAACTGGCGGAGCTGGATGCGCTGGGTGGGTACACGCCGGCGACTGCGCAGGGGTATGAGCAGGTGCTGGAGAAGTTGGGAAATGATTTGGCGGGGTGTCTGGAGTCGTTGTAACCGACACAGAACCCTGTGGTGAGGGGGCTTGCCCCCGTTGGGCTGCGAAGCAGCCCCCAAATTGATAGGTCAGATAGATCGCATAGGAGCGCTTCGCACTCCAACGGGGGCAAGCCCCCTCGCCACAATTTAGAGGGCGAACGGTAGCGGCGTACTGACCTTCTGCCGCTGCGCCAACCGCTGCTGAAACTCCATCGGATCGTGAATCAACACGTCCTGCCCGGCAAACGACTCCGCGGCAATCAACCGTGACAACCAGAACCGCACACACGCCACGCGCAGCATGGTCGGCCACAACTCGGCTTCGGCTGCCGTGAATGGCCGCAACGCCGCATAAGCGCCCAACAACGCCCTTGCTCGCGGCCCGTCGATCAGCCCGTTGTCATCCGAGCACCAGTCATTCAAGGCAATGGCCACGTCGTACAGCATCGGCCCCGAGCAGGCGTTGTAGAAGTCGATCAATCCGGTCAGGTGCGTGCCTTCGAACATCGCGTTATCACGGAACAGATCCGCGTGGATGTTGGCCCGTGGCAACGCCAGAATTTTCGTCTTCTGCTGAGTGATTTCGTCCAGTGCCCGTTGCAGCAAATCACTCTGCTCGGCATTCAGGTGGGACAGCAACTGCGTGCCCTCCTCCAGCATCCAGTCCAGGCCACGATCGGTTTTGCGCTTGATCATGTTGGCCTGGGTCGCCAGGTGCAGATGGCCCAGCAACTCGCCGACTTGAGCACAATGCTGCGCGTTGGCTTCCTTGATGTGCTTGCCGGCCAGGCGTGGTTGCAACAGCGCAGGCTTGCCGGCCAGTTCGCGCAAGGCCACGCCGTCGGTGGTGCGCAGCGCGTAAGGCACCGGCAGATCAGCCTCGTGCAGCACATCGAGCAGTTCGATGAAGAACGGCATCTCCTGGACCGGACCGCGCTCGACCAGGGTCAGGACAAATTCGCCCTGCTCCAGGCTGATGAAGAAATTGGTGTTTTCACTACCGGCGGCAATTCCCTGGAAATCAAGCAGGCGGCCGAGCCCGTATGGGGCGAGAAAGGTTTCCAGCTCGGGCCGAGCCAGCGGGGTGAACACAGACATGTTTAAACTGCCAGTACGGGCGCCGCTGCTTGAGCCAGCGCCGATTGAAATTAAGAAACTACTTCCACTCAAAAATTTTCCACGACGGAATCAGCATATCCGGCTGATCCGAGCGGATGAAGTTTGCATCTGTCCCATCCGCACGCACCAGGAAATACGGCGGTGCGCCCTTCGGAGTGACCTTGATCGCATACAGGAAACCGTTTTGACGGTACTCCTGGATGGTTTTATCCCCTTCCGTGCGGATCGTGACTTCCGGCTCCGGTGTCGGCGCATCATCCGCCGCCATGACGGCCAGGGGAACGGTTACAAACAAGCCAGCCAGCAACAGGCGATTTAGTGTGCGCATGATAACCTTGTCCCTTTGTCGTCAACGGTCCCGCTATTCTAGCGCCGGACCCGCCGAAAAGGTTGATCCTGCTCATGAGCCAAGCCCCCCTCGTCCTGGTGGACGGTTCTTCTTACCTGTACCGCGCCTTTCACGCCCTGCCGCCGCTGACCACTTCCAAGGGTCTGCCGACCGGTGCGGTCAAAGGCGTGTTGAACATGCTCAAGAGTCTGCGCAAGCAGTACCCGGACAGTCCGTTCGCCGTGGTGTTCGACGCCAAGGGTGGGACTTTTCGCGATGACATGTACGCCGAATACAAGGCCAACCGTCCGAGCATGCCGGATGACATGCGCGTGCAGATCGAGCCACTGCACCAGAGCGTGATCGCGCTGGGCTTCCCGCTGCTGTGCGTTGAAGGCGTCGAGGCTGACGACGTGATCGGCACCTTGGCCCGAAGTAGCGCCGCGGCTGACCGACCGGTGGTGATTTCCACCGGCGACAAGGACATGGCGCAACTGGTCGACGGCCACATTACCTTGGTCAACACAATGACCGGTAGCGCGCTGGACGTGGAGGGCGTGAAGGAGAAATTCGGCGTCGCTCCCGAGCAGATCATCGATTACCTGGCACTGATGGGCGATTCTTCCGACAACATTCCGGGCGTTCCGGGCATTGGTCCGAAGACCGCTTCCGGCCTGTTGGTGGGCGTGAACGGCGGCCTGACCGAGCTGTACGCACAGCTCGACATCGTCCCGACCCTGCCGATTCGTGGCGCCAAGACCCTGCCGGCCAAGCTCGAAGAGCACAAGGAGATGGCATTCCTCTCCTATCAACTGGCAACCATCAAGATCGACGTGCCGCTGGACATCGGGCTCGACGACCTGCAAATGGGCCGGCCGAATCACGATAAACTCGCTGAGCTCTACACCCTGCTCGAATTCAAGAGCTGGTTTGAAGATAACCAGCGTGATGCCAAGCGTTCCGGCCAGGAAGTCAGCGCCCCGGTGGTTGAAGAAGCCGCTGTCGAGACCGAGCTCAAGTACACCACGATCCTCACCCAGGCCGATTTCGACCTGTGGCTGAAGAAACTCAACAACGCCAAGCTGATCGCCTTTGATACTGAAACCACCGGCATCGATGCGCAGCAGGCGCAATTGGTCGGCCTGTCGTTTGCTGTACAGGCCAACGAAGCGGCCTACATTCCGCTGACCCATTCCTACATGGGTGTGCCAGATCAGCTCGATCGCGACACCGTGTTGCGCGCGCTGAAACCGATCCTGGAAGACCCGAACAAACTCAAGGTCGGCCAGCACGCCAAGTTCGACATGAACATCCTGGCCAACTGTGCCATCGGTGGCGACCAGAGCTGCGGCATCACCGTGCAAGGCATCGCGTTCGACACCATGCTCGAATCCTACGTGCTGGATTCCACCGCGACCCGCCACGACATGGACAGCCTGGCGCTCAAGTACCTGAACCACACCACCACCAGTTTTCAGGACATCGCCGGCAAGGGTGCCAAGCAGCTGACGTTTGACCAGATCTCGCTGGAACTGGCCGGGCCTTACGCCGCCGAAGACGCCGACGTGACGCTGCGCCTGCACCAGACCTTGCAGGAAAAGCTCAATGCCATTCCGAGCCTGAGCAAAGTCCTGAGCGAAATCGAAATGCCGTTGGTGCCGGTACTCGCCCGCATCGAACGCCAGGGCGCGCTGGTCGACGCCAATCTGCTGGGCATCCAAAGCGTTGAACTGGGCGACAAAATGGTCGCGCTGGAGCGTGAGGCATTCGCCATCGCCGGTGAAGAATTCAACCTCGGCTCGCCGAAGCAATTGGGCGTGATCCTGTACGAAAAACTCGGGTTGCCGATCCTCAGCAAAACCGCCAAGGGCCAGGCGTCCACCGCCGAAGCCGTCCTGGCGGAACTGGCCGAGCAGGATTACCCGTTGCCCAAAGTGCTGATGCAGTACCGCTCGATGAGCAAACTGAAAAGCACCTACACCGATCGCCTGCCGGAACAGATCAACCCGCGCACCGGGCGGATTCACACGTCCTATCATCAGGCTGTCGCGGCGACCGGGCGCTTGTCGTCCAGCGATCCGAACTTGCAGAACATTCCAATCCGCACGGCCGAAGGGCGGCGGATTCGTCAGGCGTTCGTCGCGCCAAAAGGCTACAAGTTGCTGGCGGCGGACTATTCGCAAATCGAACTGCGGATCATGGCGCACCTGGCCAAGGACGAAGGCTTATTGCACGCGTTCCGCAATGACCTGGACGTGCACAAGGCCACCGCCGCCGAAGTATTCGGCGTTGAGCTGGCCGACGTCACCACCGATCAGCGCCGCAGCGCCAAGGCGATCAACTTTGGTTTGATCTACGGCATGAGCGCGTTTGGCCTGGCCAAGCAGATCGGCGTTGATCGCAAGCAATCCCAGGCGTACATCGACCGTTATTTCGCCCGCTACCCGGGTGTTCTGGCGTACATGGAACGCACCCGCACCCAGGCGGCCGAGCAAGGTTTTGTCGAGACCATCTTCGGCCGTCGCCTGTACCTGCCGGAAATCAACGCGAAAAACCCGGCGTTGCGCAAAGGTGCCGAGCGCACGGCGATCAACGCGCCGATGCAAGGCACTGCGGCAGACATCATCAAGAAAGCCATGGTAGCTGTGGATAACTGGCTGACCTCCTCGGGCCTCGACGCCAAAGTCATCCTGCAGGTGCACGATGAATTGGTGCTTGAGGTGCGTGAAGATCTGGTCGACCAGGTTCGGGAAGAAATTCGCGTGCACATGAGCGACGCCGTGAAGCTGGATGTGCCGCTTCTGGTCGAGGTTGGCGTAGGCAATAACTGGGATGAGGCTCACTGAGCCGTCTGAAAAGGCGTTTTCTGCTGCGGCATAGTGCCGCGGCAGAAGGGTGAAGGGCCCTTATTTCGGAAAGAAATCACACTTATTACAAATGGTTTCTGAAGCTCCGGAACTAAACCTGTGAACTGCCACTCAGAGTTACTGAATGGCTGGTGAAGCCCTTCGATGCTCCTATGTTGTGTTAAGTGTTGGCAGATATCTGGACCCCGCCCTAGCGGTCCGGAACTTGAACCCCGGAACTTCCCCCTCCCCATAAGAAGTCCGGGGTTTTTTTTGCCTGCGATTTATTGCTCCGCAACCTCGGAGCCTTTGTCCGCCAGCTCCATCCAGCCTGCCAATACAGTGTAGGCGTCTTCCAGGCCCATGCGCTTTGGCGCCGAGAACAGCTGGATGCTGATCGCATCGCCCCATCCTTTGCGGATGTCTGTCTGAACCTTGAGCAGGACGTTTTTCGCCGCGCCATAGGTCAGCTTGTCGGCTTTGGTCAGCAAAATATGCATCGGCATGCCGCTGGCGACGGCCCAGTCGAGCATCAACAGGTCGAAATCGGTCATTGGATGACGGATGTCCATCATCAGAATCAGGCCTTTCAAACTCTCGCGACCACCCAGATAAGCTTCCAGGTGACGCTGCCAGTGCAGCTTCAACGGGATAGGCACTTTCGCGTAACCGTAACCCGGGAGGTCGACCAGACGACGATCATCGTCTAGCTTGAAGAAGTTCAAGAGCTGCGTGCGACCCGGAGTTTTCGAGGTCCGCGCCAGGCTGGCGTGCGTCAGGGTGTTCAGCGCACTGGACTTGCCGGCGTTGGAACGCCCGGCGAAGGCCACTTCAAAGCCTTCGTCGTCGGGACATTGGTCGACTTTGGCAGCGCTGAGCATGAAGGTGGACTGTTGGCACAGGCCGAGGATGGGGTTCTTGAGTTGCATGGGATTTCCGATGTGGGCGGCGCCGGGAATGGACGCGGCAAGCGGTGTCGTTTCCGTTTCAGTGACGCCAGTATATAATGCCGCAGATTTTGTGTGCGCTTTGTCCCAGCGTAGGATGAAGTTCACGAGAGCGAATGACCTTGATTGCGCATTAGAACGCAGAACGCTCTCAACCCTGAAAAGGTCGTTTTATGACGAAATGGCTGCTAGCTGCCGGTGTCTTGATGCCGCTTTACAGCGCTCAGGCTACACAGGATCCGGAAGCGGTGTACAACCGTGTTTGTGGTGCCTGTCATTCCGGCCAACTCCCCATGGCGCCCAAAAAGGGCGATCAGGAAGCTTGGACGCCGAGGTTGGCGAAAGGTATGGAGACGCTGGTGCAACACGTGACCCAGGGTTTCAAGGCGATGCCGCCGCGTGGTTTGTGCATGGACTGCAGTGCCGAGGATTACCAGGCCATCATCCAGTGGATGAGCGAGTGATCCCGGTCCATAACTCTTTAACCCTTAGCCGTAGTTGGATTAGCTGATGAACAAATTGATCGTGAGTCTGCTGTTGACCGTGGGGATCTCCGGCGTAGCCCATGCTGCAGGTGATGCAACTGCTGGTCAGGCGAAAGCCGCAGTATGTGGCGCCTGTCATGGCCCGGATGGCAACAGCATGGCGCCTAACTTTCCGAAACTGGCAGGCCAGGGCGAGCGTTATCTGAACAAACAGTTGCACGATATCAAGTCCGGCAAACGCACCGTTCTGGAAATGACCGGCCTGCTGACCAACCTGAGCGATCAGGACCTGGTTGATATCTCCGCCTACTTCGCCAGCCAGAAAGGCAGCGTTGGCGCCGCCGACCCGAAAGTCGTGGCTCGCGGTGAAGCCTTGTTCCGCGGCGGTGACCTGGCCAAGGGCCTGCCAGCCTGCACCGGCTGCCACTCGCCGAATGGCACAGGCAACGCAGCGGCCGGCTTCCCGCATCTGGGTGGCCAGCACGCTCAATACGTTGCCAAGCAATTGACCGACTTCCGCAAGGAAGAAGGCGGTCGTGCCAACGATGGCGATACCAAACCGATGCAAAGCATTGCCAAAAAGCTCAGCGACGAAGATATCGCTGCGGTGTCCAGCTACATTCAAGGCCTGCACTAAGACCGGCGAATCGGGCGTCGCGCGGGAAGTACATCTCCTGCAACGTTAACGCTCTATTAATCCGTCGCAGCAAGTATAAAAAGGGTGGCTCAGGCCGCCCTTTTTTGTGGCCGCTGCCGTTACACTACAGAACTCAAGCCCGCCAGGACCTGTCTGAAAACAGGTCGCGCGAGGCGACCAAAATTGTCCAGGAGTAAAGCATGCGTAATCTGATCATCAGCGCCGCACTCGTCGCTGCCAGCCTGTTCGGCATGACTGCCCAAGCCGCCGAAGCACCCGCCGCCCCTTATGTCGAACTGACCAACCCGGTTCCGGTCGCCGTGCCTGGCAAGATCGAAGTCGTGGAGCTGTTCTGGTATGGCTGCCCGCATTGCTACGCATTTGAGCCGGTGATCAATCCTTGGGTCGAAAAACTACCTTCCGACGTGAACTTCGTCCGCATCCCTGCCATGTTCGGCGGCCCATGGGACGCACACGGCCAAATGTTCCTGACCCTTGAAGCGATGGGCGTCGAGAACAAGGTTCACGCTGCGGTGTTCAACGCGATTCAGAAAGAACACAAGAAGCTGGTCGACAAGAATGAAATGGCCGAATTCCTGGCCACTCAAGGCGTAGACAAGGACAAGTTCCTGGCCACCTTCGACTCCTTCGCCATCAAGGGCCAGATCAACAAAGCTAAAGAACTGGCGAAGAAATATGAAATCTCTGGCGTTCCGACCATGATCGTCAACGGCAAGTACCGCTTTGACGTGGGCTCTGCCGGCGGCGCCGAACAAGCACTGCAACTGGCCGACAAACTGGTCGACAAAGAGCGAGCGGCTAACAAGGCTGCTGCCAACTAAGCGCGGGGCCCGCCATGCGCCGCTGGGGTACGGAACGTGTCGTTGGCCTGCATGATCCGCGGGTCAACGAGCATCATCTGGAATCGACGGGCCTGCCCGCAGACAGCCGTCTGCGCTTGCTCAGCTTCAATATCCAGGTCGGTATCAGTACCGAGCGCTACCGGCATTACCTGACCCGAGGCTGGCAGCATCTGCTGCCGCACACCGGGCGTGCCGACAACCTGCAAAAGATCGGCAATTTGTTGGGCGACTTCGATCTGGTCGCCTTGCAGGAAGCCGATGGCGGCAGCCTGCGATCAGGCTACGTCAATCAGGTTGAACACTTGGCGCAGCTCGGCGCCTTCCCCTACTGGTATCAACAACTCAATCGCAATCTCGGTCGCCTCGGCCAGCACAGCAATGGCGTGCTCAGCCGCCTGCGCCCGTGGGCGATTGAAGATCATCCGCTGCCGGGGCCAAAGGGCCGCGGGGCGATTCTGGTGCGTTTCGGCGAAGGTCCGGAGGCGCTGGTGGTGGTGATGATGCACCTGGCGCTGGGCGCTCGGGCCCGCAGCCTGCAACTGGCTTACATCCGCGAGTTGATCGGCGGTTACAAACACCAGGTGCTGATGGGCGACATGAATACCCACGCCAGTGATTTGCTGCAGAACTCCCCGTTGCGTGACCTCGGCCTGCTCGCGCCGCAACTGGAAGCGACCTTCCCCAGCTGGCGCCCGCAGCGCTGCCTGGACCATATTCTGCTCAGCCCGACACTGACCCTTGAAAAGGTCGAGGTGCTGGCACAACCGATTTCAGATCACCTGCCCGTCGCGGTAGAGATTCGTCTGCCGGGTTCGCTCACGGCCGATGCATTCCCCGCGTTGAGTCCTGCCCCTTCGCGGATCCCATGAATGAGCGACGAAACACAGCGCTGGAAAGAGAAATACCTCAAAAGCATCGAACAACAGGAAAAGCTCGAACGCCGTTGGGATGCCCGGCTCGACTTGCTGCGCCGTGGGCTGGTGCGCAGCACCCTGGCCGCAGAAGGCACCGATCGCGCCGTTGATCAATGCATGAAGGAAATGCGCGAAGTCGTGCGTACCGATGACATGGACGCCGGCCTGGCCGCCCTGCTTCCGCGCCTGGAAAAAGCCGTACTCGATTCCGAGCAACGCCGGGAAACCCGGGTCAATCAGACCAGCGCCGCACTGACTGCGCTGGTGACCCAGCTGCAAACACTGCCGCTACCTCGCGAAGTCAGCCGGCCGCTGAAGAACTTTGCCAAACAACTGGATGGGCGAGTCAGTCAGGCCCGTGAGATTCCGTTGCTGCTCAGCGAACTGAGTGGCCTGCAAGGCAAAGCCTTGCGTCAACTGGATACCCCCGCAGAACCTGATCGCCCCGGGTTTCTGCAGCGCCTGTTTGGTAACCGGGAAGCGGATGAGGCCTCCCCGCAGATCGCCGCTCCTGCGGTACAAGCGTTGCCCCTGCAAACGGTTGAACCGATTGCCGAGGCCCCGCCGGAAACGGCTGATCTCGCACCCACAGTGGAGCAGCCGTCAGTCGTACAACCAGCCGTAATCGACGTCCAACCTGACGCTGCAACCCCTGAATCACTGGAAGTACAGGCAACGGAACCTGCTCCGGAAGTGGTGGCGTTTGTCCCGCCTGTGCTTCAGCCAGAGACTGCATCTGCGCAACCTGTAGAGCCACCGACTCAGCCGAATATCGAACAACTGGCAGAACCAGCGCTTCCAGACATTACGCCAGCCGAGCAAGTGCCACCGGCAGTCAACCCGGATGAACTGACCCCGGTGACCATTGAGGCGGAGCACCTTGTGCCAGAGGATGTTCTCTACGCCCTGCCCGACTCACCCGAGCCGTCCTACAGCTCTGTCGCCAAGCATATCGAAGACACGCTCCTTGGCCTGCTCGATGACCTGACGTTGCCCGAGCGCCATCGCCCGCAAGCGGAAGCGATGCGTGATCGCCTGCAAAACGGCTTGAACTGGTACGAATTGATCCCGATCCTCGATGATCTGGCAACGTTGATGCTGGCGATTACGGACAGCGGCCAGCACGAATTCGAAGCGTACCTGCAGCAACTCAACGAACGTCTGGAATCGTTCCAGAGCAACCTGCAAGCAGCCAGTGACGGCCATGCCGACAACCGCTCGGCTGCGCGCGAGATGGATACGCAGATCCGCGAGCAAGTCGATGGCCTGCAGAGCAGCATGCAGGAAGCGGCGGATCTGGACGACCTCAAGCACGTCCTGGAGAACCATCTCGAAGGCCTGCTCGGCACCATGGATCAACACCAGAAGCAGCGCGACGAACGTGAGCAGGAAGTCGCGGCTCGGTTGCAAAGCCTGGCCGAACGCGTGGCGCACATGGAACAGGAAGCGCTGGGCTACCGCGAACACCTTGAAGAACAACGCCAGAAAGCCCTGATCGACCCCCTCACCAGCCTGCCCAATCGAGCGGCCTGGAGTGAGCGGCTGGAGCACGAAGTCCGCCAATGGCAGCAACACGGCAACACCCTGTTGCTGGCGATGCTCGACCTCGACCACTTCAAACGCATCAACGATAACTACGGCCACCTGGCAGGTGACAAGGTGCTGAAGATCATCGCCAGCGTGCTGCGCAAACGCCTGCGCGGGACGGATTTCATTGCGCGGTTCGGCGGTGAGGAATTTGTCCTGTTGATGCCCTCCACACCCTTGGCAAACGGTGCCAAATTGCTGGAATCCTTGCGTGCCTCCATCGAAGCCTGCCCTTTTCACTTCAAGGGTGAGCGAGTGACCATTACCATTTCCATGGGTGTGACGGCATTCAAAGCCGGCGAACATAGCGATTTGGTGCTGAAAAGAGCCGATCAAGCGCTATACCGTGCGAAAAATGCCGGCCGCAACCGTGTTGAAGCAGGCTGACAGCCAATTGTTCCATTTTATTTAAAACAGCGCTTTTGCCCTCTGCGCGCAAGTCAGTACGTTACACTGTTGCATTACTGACTTGCGTGTATTGCCTCCTGCCATGAAATGTCTTGCTCTCATTGTGTCGCTACTTCTGTTGGCCGGTTGTGCCAGCGGCCCGCGGATCGACACCAGCCACCCTTCAGCCAATCACGACAGTCGTATTCAGTTCGTGGTGGTGCATTACACCTCTGCCTCCCTCGAGCACTCCCTGCAATTGCTGACCCACGGCGAGGTCAGCAGTCACTACCTGATCGGTGACGACAAAGGCGCCACCATCTATAAGCTGATGGATGAAAATCTTCGATCGTGGCACGCAGGTGAAAGCGAATGGCAAGGCCGGACCTGGCTGAACTCCAGCTCCATCGGCATCGAGATCGTCAATCCTGGCTTCAAAGACACGCCGACGGGCCGTCTCTGGTACCCCTACAGCGAAGATCAGGTTCAGTCGCTGATCTTTCTGCTCAAGGACATCAGCAAGCGTTACAACATCAATCCTCGTTCCATCATCGGCCACAGCGACATCGCGCCGCTGCGTAAGCTCGATCCCGGCCCGCTGTTCCCCTGGAAGCGTCTGGCCGCCGAAGGCATAGGCGTCTGGCCAAACGAGCAGGCCGTCGCACGCCAGCAAGCCCGGTTCGCAGCAGAACTGCCGAGCATCAGCTGGTATCAGGGACAGCTGGCCCGACTGGGTTACGCCACGCCACAAACGGGCGAGCTCGATGTCGCTACTCGCCATGTACTGGCGGCTTTTCAAATGCATTTCCGCCCCACCCGATTCGATGGCACACCTGACGCTCAGACGGCGGCGCTTCTACAAGTTTTGAATCAGACAAAATAATGACGCCCGCCCGACGGTAAGGGCTTTTTCTCAATCAGCAGCTATAACTCATTGGTAATTCTTCGGATATCCACAATGACTGTAGCTCGAGAGACGCTTCGTAGCTGGTTCTATCGCCCCTGGTTTTTGGCGATGCTGGCTGCTGCCTTGAGCGCAACGTTATTGATGGCCGCCAGCCTTTTTTTAGCGATGCATCAGGTCGAGCAGCGGGAAAGCCAGGAAATGAATGCCCAGGGCGAGCGTTTCCTCGCCCGACTGGAGCAATTATTCGGGCAGCTACGTGAAAGCCTCGACGATCTGGAAGCCCAACCCCTGCGTGGCTGCGATGATGAAATGATCGCGACCTTGCAACAGGTCAGCTTCAACTACCGCTTCGTTTACGAAGCCGCCTACATGGATGCCTCGCGGATCTGCTCGAATCGCCCTCGCCAGGAGGGGCTGTCGCTGAGTCGACCGCCAGACATCAAGGGGCCCACCTACAGCTACTGGCTGAACACGACCACCGAACCCGATGAAAACCGTGCTGCGTTGATGCTTGGACGCGGCAACTTTCGGGTCGCAACCTCTCGCGGGCATTTGACCGACATGGTTGATCTGTCCCCGGGAAGCAGCCTGCTGGTAGTGCTCTCCCATGGCACCCGTGCGATTCCTGTCCTCGGAGCCGCACAAGTTTGGCCACCCACAGAATTCTGGCCCCTGGAAAGCCGCGATGCGCTGCAAGTGACGCAAACCCGCTTGATTTACCGGATGCCCACCAACAATCCCGAATACCAATTAGTGTTGATCACGCCGCGCACGAACATGCATGTACCGGCAGTTTGGTGGTGGCTGCTGCCGGCCAGTCTGGCACTGGGCATCCTGGTCGGATTCATGGTGTTTCTGTTGGTGCGCCAGCGTCAGTCACTGGACGCTGAACTGAACGGCGCCATCCGACGAGGCGAATTGCAGGTGTTGTATCAGCCGATCTTCGACCTCGACAGCCGCAACTGTGTCGGGGCTGAAGCCTTGCTGCGCTGGCGAAGGCCGGACGGCACGCTGACAAGCCCCGACCTGTTTATCCCGATGGCGGAAAACACCGGCCAGATCCGCCAGATGACCGACTTCGTATTACAGCGACTCCTCGAACAACTAGGGCAATTGCTCCGCGCCAATCCGCAGTTGTATATTTCCGTCAACCTTGCTGCGTGCGATGTCATGGTGCCGCGTATCGGCCAGGTGATGGCACGCTTGCTGACCTTGCACCGGGTCGCGGCAAAGCAGATTGCCTTTGAGGTGACTGAGCGGGGCTTGATCGATGTGGTGGTGGCCAGGGAAAACCTGCAAGCCTTGCGCGATGTCGGGCATCAGGTGCTGATCGATGATTTCGGCACGGGCTATTGCAGCCTCGCCTACCTGCAAACCCTGCCGGTGGACTGCCTGAAAATCGACAAGGCGTTCATTGATGCGCTGGGCCATGATGCCGCCAGCAGCGGCGTGGCACCGCACATCATTCACATGGCCCAGGCCCTGCAACTCAGGGTGATTGCCGAGGGCATAGAACATGAAGCGCAAGCAGCCTTTCTGAGCAGTGAAGGGGTGAAGTACGGTCAGGGCTGGCTGTTCGCCCATGCCCTGAGCGCCGTGCAGTTCATCGAACTGATTACCCGTGGTCGCCGGCGGAACAATCGACGCCTGGATGATGAAGCCTGAACTGCAGCGGTTTACACCGCCAGTGCCATGTAGAACTGCGTGCCCTGCCCCGGCCGCGAATAAACGCCCATCCGCCCGCCATGCAACTGCACGATTTCCTTGCACAACGCCAAACCAAGCCCGGCACCGCCCTTCTTGCGGCCGACCTGGACGAAGGGCTCAAAGATCCGTCCCTGCTGACCGTAGGCAATGCCCTCACCGTTGTCTTCCACGCTGATAATCACTCGCTCACCATGGCGCCGCGCCTGCAAACGTATCAGTCCATCCCGAGGGGTATGACGCAAAGCGTTATCGATCAGGTTATCGAGCACACGGTCCAATTGCGCCTGGTCGGCCTGCAATCTGGGTAACGGCCCCTGAACTTCCACCAGCAACTCAATGCCCTTCTGCGCCGCAGACCCGGCAAAGCGTGCCTGAGCCTGTTCCAGTATCTCTTCAATGGAACAAGGCGCCAGCGTGAGTTTCTGCAACCCGTTTTGGTAGCGCGAGAAATTCAGCAGGTCGTTTATCAGCTGCATCAACCGCTGCATTTCTTCATTCACGGTGTCCAGCAAGTCGGCTTCGCGAGAGTCCTCAGGAAATTTCGCCCGTTCGCGGAACAGCCCGAAGGCCATGTGCATCCCGGTCACCGGGGTGCGCAACTCATGGGATGCGCGCAAGACGAACTCGCTGCGCACCCGTTCGAATGCACGCTGTTCTGTGACGTCATGCAGCACCATCACGGCGCCAAGAATGTGGCCCTGCGTATGGCTGACCGGGGTCAGGCTGTAGGTCAGCAACCTCGACTCACCGTCGACCTCAACGCTCAGGTCTTCCGGCGCTCGCTCCAGGGTCCCGCCGCGCAACACCAGTTGTAGCTGCTCATCCAGTTCGGGACGATCGAGCGCAGTGCCCAGCCCTTGACCGAGTCGATCGGTGTCCCACCCCAACTGACGCTGGGCCACGGGGTTGAGGTGTTCCAGATGGCCTTCGCGGTCGATCATCAACAACCCATCGTCGATGCTGTCGAGTACGGCTTGCAGACGCTGCTGACCGGCGAGCAGCTCGTCGATGTTCATCGCCTGATGCTCACGCAGCGCCTGCGCCATGATGCCGAAGCGCTTGGTCAACTGGTTCATTTCCTCGGCGGAGGAAACCGGCAGGGTCACTTCGAAATTACCTTGGCCGATGTTGTCAGCAGCCTGGACCAACGCTTCGATCGGAGCGCCAAACCGGCGGGCGATTCCATGGGCGGTCACGAACCCGATGATCAGTACCGCCAGCCCCACCAACCCGAGCAGCCCGGCAATCAGCAACGCGCGTTCCCGGGCCTGGCGCTCGGTACTGTTAATGTTATCCAGTGCGCGCTTTTGTTCAGTAAGCAGACCGCTTCGAAGAGTGTTGAATTTTTCCTTCAACGCCTCGTTACCGCCCAATACAGGCTTCGGCACTTTTGTCTGATCGTAGGCTTGAAGAAAGTCGAGGTAGTCAGCCTTGGCCTGTTTGAAACCATAGCCGCCGTTGCCGGACTTCTGAAGGGTGATGCCTTCTTCAAGCAACTCGAGGTAGTTTTTCCTGGCGGTCTCGAACGCTGTGGGATCGGGCTTTTCGTCGATCATGATCATGAGCTGATCGCCCAGGGTCTGACGCAATTTCAACCCCAGGTCCAGCGTGACAAAGTTGTTTCGAACCAGCACCTCCTGGGTGCCGGCCATCTGCATCACGCTGACCAGCCCGAGCAACAGCCCGAGCAGCGCCACGGTGATCAGCGCAGAAATACTCAGAAACAGCCGAGTACGCAGCTTCATCGCCAGTTTCATTGCAGGCTCACAGGTTGTACTGCTTGCGTTTGCGGTACAGGGTCGAGGCATCAATGCCGAGTGTCTTGGCCGCCTGATCCAGCGTATCAGCGGTGGCGAGGACGGCACCGATGTGGGCTTTCTCCAACTCATCCAGGCTCAACGCAGCGCCAATACGCGGCGCGTTGTTGGTCGGGGTCTCGGCCATTCCCAGGTGGCTGATCTCGACCCGTTCCTGAGGGCAGATAATGCTCGCCCGCTCCACCACGTTACGCAGTTCGCGGATGTTGCCGGGCCAGCGGTAACCCAGCAACGCTTCGCGAGCCTCGTCGCTGAAGCCCCGTGCCGGACGCGCGTACTCCTTGACGAAGCGAGCCAGGAAACGGTCGGCCAGGTTCAGAATGTCTTCCCGGCGCTCGCGCAGTGGCGGCAAGTGCAACGTGATGACGTTCAGGCGATAGAGCAGGTCTTCACGGAAACGACCGTCGCGCACCATGTCTTCGAGGTTCAGGTTGGTCGCGGCGAGGATGCGCACATCGGCGCGGCGGGTCACCGGATCACCCACGCGCTCGTATTCCTTATCCTGGATAAAACGCAGCAACTTGGGTTGCAACGTCAGGGGAAAATCGCCGATCTCGTCGAGAAACAAGGTGCCGCCGTCCGCCTGATTGACGCGCCCCAAGGTACTTTCGCTGGCACCGGTGAATGCGCCGCGGCTGTGACCGAAGAGCTCACTTTCCATCAATTCCGCCGTCAACGACGGGCAGTTGATGGTGACGCAGGATTTCTTCTGGCGTTTGCTCCAGCCGTGAATGGCTTGGGACAGTTCACCCTTACCGGTGCCGGATTCGCCGAGAATCAGGATGTTGGCGTCAGTGCTGGCGACCTGGCGTGCGGTTTCGAGCACCACTTTCATGGCCGGGCTATGGGAATCCAGACCGTCCTTGGGTTTACGCACTTCGCCTTCAAGGGCTTCCAGCCGTGCCGAGAGCTGCCGGACTTCCAGCTGCTTGGCGGTGGCCAGACGCAACTGGTCGGGGCTGCAAGGTTTGACGAGGTAGTCGGCGGCGCCGGCCTGGATCGCATCCACGGCGGTGTCGACGGCCGAGTGAGCGGTGACGATCACCACCCGCATCCAGGGTGCCTGAATACGCATCTGGGCCAGCACATCCAGGCCATTGTCTTCACCCAGGCGCAGATCGAGGAAGCACAGGTCGAACACCTGACGTTGCAGCAACGCATCAGCTTGCGCCGCACTGTTCGCGGTGGCGACGCTATAGCCTTCATCTTCGAGGCAATAGCGGAAGGTTCGCAGAATGGCGGATTCGTCATCCACCAGCAGAATGCGGCCTTGATGCTCAGTGGCTGATTCCATGTTCCTGCGCTCCTTTAATGAATGATCTTGGTTAGTCCCGGAAAAATCGGGCAAGTTGCATGGTTGATTCTGATCCATTCCAGCCATGGCAGGGTAGCTCTCTACTCATCCATTAGCTAATGGGCTGATTTCTCTGGTTTTTTACAAAAAAACCGCCGATGTGGCAATTACCCACGTCCCTTTCTGACATCCGCGCCCTCCTCTCAATTCAAAAATAATCAAAGTTGCCGGGAATCGATCGTGCAATACGCACGACCCTGCGCGGCTCATCGTGCAGGATGCGTCCACCCTGATTTTCACGACCAAGCTAACTGATTGATTTAAAACGATTTTTTTATATGAAAAAGCTGGCATGCAGGCTGCAATAGCCTGAGTAATCAGGGCCATTTCGTATCGACGCCCACTAACAAGATCACCACCAGAGTGGGAGGAGTTTCAGGATGAATCGCCTACGTGTCGCCCCAATGCGCATCTCGCCTTTGCATCTTCAACAAGGCCTGTTTGGCGTGCTGGCGCTGCTGATCACGCTGATCGCAGGTCAGCAGTTCCTGCTTTGGGAACAGAGCCAGCAGCCAGAGGCGCCGCACGTGTCGATTCACCGTGCAACCCAGACCCATTTCAGCGCCGTCAGCAGCAGCCAGGCTGACCTCGCCCCGATGCGAATGATGGACGTCGACCAGGCTCAGCCTGTGGATGAGATGCCTCGTCAGGAACGTTGGGTGTTCTGAGCAAACGAACTTGGCGCGCTCGTTGCGCCGGGAAAAGCACCATAAGCGACATCTCTAATATAGAAGCGTAAGGAGAATCACCATGTTGAGCTGGGCAATCACATTCTTGATCATTGCCATCATCGCTGCGGTACTGGGCTTCGGTGGTATCGCGGGCACCGCCACGGGTATCGCCAAGATTCTCTTTGTCGTGTTCCTGGTGATGTTCATTGCTTCCTTCTTCTTTGGCCGTCGTGGTCGAGGCTGAATATGAGCGTTTTGTTAAAAACACTGGCAGCCGCCCTGCTTCTGGGCGGTGGTGCCATGGCGATGGCGGCCAATGATGGCCAGACGCGGGCCAGCGAATTGTTGAATTCGGACCCGCAGTACCGTGAAACGTGGACTAAAGTCGTTAAAAAGGAAGAGCGACTGCCGGAATGGGTGATGAACCTGTCTGGCGCTGCCGAGCAAATGAATGCTCTTGAAGAAGATGGCGACAAGTACCTGGTCGGGCCGCTTTGCGAAACGCAACCGACGTGCCTGAACAAGCGCCTGATCGTGGCTTTCAGCTTCGACAAGAAGGACGCCTACGCCATGCTGGTCGAAGTGCCTGCAGGATTGCCGGCCGACAAGTCGCCAACGCGACATGCCGACTACCGCTTCCTCGGGAAACCGGACCCAGGCATGCAGGACCTGTTGATGGAACAGCTCAAGAAAGATCCGAACTGGTACTGAGTTTGAAACACGAAAGGAGCAGCATCGCTTCTTTCCAGTGCGCTACCCGAGGAAGGCAGGCGCATGACCAAGGGGTCGGGACGTTCTGACTGTTTCAGGGTCGGAGTGACCTACGGGCACATGGAGTGTCTGCGCAAGGGCCGGGTCAGGTAATAAAGCTGCGACGCAAGTTCGCCAGCCCAGAGTGGCTCGACGGACTTGCGAAGAGCTTCAACGTGCAATACGTTGATCTAGAGCACTTCGCTCATTCCCCTCTGCTGCATATTCCCCGCAAAACCATTTCGCGGTGTTTCTTCACGACCGTATATCGAGAAACCTTCGACTTTAGGCAGAAGAGTTTTCGCTGCCAAACGTAGGCTTTTTCCGAAATTTCGTCATGAATTCAACTGTTTAAAAAACAACCAACCTCCTCTGGAATGGCCGGTTCACGGCACTTTTGCCTGCCGAAATGGCGTATTCGAACCGGTTGGGACGCGAGTTTCAATTAAAAAAGCTCATGCCGATTCGGCATAGGGTAGGCGTTTACGGCATTAGACGTCGCTTCCTTGCATCGGAATAGTTGCGCCTTTTTTCGCCTGCCAGAGAGCCGAAACAAAGCGCTCCGGGGCACCTTATACGGGGGCAGATGCACAGACTTTTTCGCCACGAGCGTTCCAGTTCTTGCATTCGCCTGAGTCAAACGCAAGTAAGGGTAAAGATATGAAGAAGGCAAAGCTCAGCCTCGCCTGGCAGATCCTCATCGGTCTGGTTCTGGGGATAGCAATCGGTGCGCTGCTCAACCATTTCAGTGCCGAAAAAGCCTGGTGGATCAGCAACGTCCTGCAACCGGCAGGCGATATCTTTATCCGTCTGATCAAGATGATCGTGATCCCGATCGTCATCTCCTCGTTGATCGTCGGCATCGCTGGCGTAGGCGACGCGAAGAAACTCGGGCGTATCGGCCTCAAGACCATCATTTACTTCGAGATCGTCACCACCATCGCCATCGTGGTCGGTCTGGTGCTGGCCAACGTGTTCCATCCGGGCACCGGCATCGACATGAGCACCCTGGGTACGGTGGATATTTCCAAGTACCAGGCGACGGCGGCTGAGGTTCAGCATGAACATGCGTTCATCGAAACCATCCTCAACCTGATCCCGTCGAACATCTTCGCGGCCATGGCCCGCGGCGAAATGCTGCCGATCATCTTCTTCTCCGTATTGTTCGGCCTCGGCTTGTCGAGCCTGCAATCGGACCTGCGCGAGCCGCTGGTGAAGATGTTCCAGGGCGTGTCGGAAAGCATGTTCAAAGTCACCCACATGATCATGAACTACGCCCCGATCGGCGTGTTCGCACTGATCGCGGTGACCGTGGCCAACTTCGGTTTCGCTTCCCTGGTGCCACTGGCCAAACTGGTGATCCTGGTTTATGTCGCCATCGCCTTCTTCGCCTTTGTGGTGCTGGGCCTGATCGCTCGCCTGTTCGGCTTCTCGGTGATCAAGCTGATGCGCATCTTCAAGGATGAGCTGGTCCTGGCCTACTCCACCGCCAGTTCCGAAACCGTGCTGCCGCGCGTGATCGAGAAGATGGAAGCCTACGGCGCGCCGAAAGCCATTTGCAGCTTTGTGGTGCCGACCGGTTACTCGTTCAACCTCGACGGCTCGACCCTGTACCAGAGCATCGCGGCGATCTTTATTGCCCAGCTGTACGGCATCGACCTGTCGATCAGCCAGCAATTGCTGCTGGTGCTGACCCTGATGGTGACGTCCAAAGGCATCGCCGGCGTACCGGGCGTGTCCTTCGTGGTGTTGTTGGCCACACTGGGCAGCGTCGGTATTCCGCTCGAAGGCCTGGCGTTTATCGCCGGTGTCGACCGCATCATGGACATGGCGCGTACTGCCTTGAACGTGATCGGCAATGCCCTGGCCGTGCTGGTCATCTCCCGTTGGGAAGGCATGTACGACGACGCCAAGGGCCAACGCTACTGGAACTCGCTGCCGCACTGGCGCAGCAAGGAAAAGCTGCCGGCGGGCGAGATCTCCAGCAACTAATACAAAAACCTGTGGGAGCGGGCTTGCCCGCTCCCACAGTGGATTCGGGTCACCATCGATCCAGGTCCAACAAGCTGTACGTCATACAAACAAACCCCGGAGAAATCCGGGGTTTGTCGTTTCTGCACACCCCGCTATCATTCGCGGATTCTTCGGGGGATTTAACTGATGCTCAATGGCCTGTGGCTTGGCTTTTTCATCGTGGCTGCCGTTTCGGCGCTGGCGCAATGGCTGATCGGCGGTAACGCCGGGATCTTCGCGGCGATGGTGGAAAGCATTTTCGCCATGGCCAAGTTATCGGTCGAAGTCATGGTCCTGCTGTTCGGCACCCTGACCCTCTGGCTGGGCTTTCTGCGAATTGCCGAGAAGGCCGGGATCGTCGAATGGCTGGCCAAGGCGCTGGGCCCCTTGTTCTTGCGCCTGATGCCGGAAGTGCCAGCCGGTCACCCGGCCATCGGCCTGATCACGCTCAACTTCGCCGCCAACGGCCTGGGCCTGGACAACGCCGCCACGCCGATCGGCCTCAAAGCCATGAAGGCGCTGCAAGAGCTCAACCCCAGCGCCACCATCGCCAGCAACGCGCAGATTCTGTTCCTGGTACTCAATGCCTCCTCCCTGACCCTGCTGCCGGTGACGATCTTCATGTACCGCGCCCAGCAAGGTGCGCCCGATCCGACCCTGGTGTTCCTGCCGATCCTGCTGGCGACCAGCTGCTCGACACTGGTCGGCCTGCTGTCGGTGGCGTTCATGCAACGTCTGCGGCTGTGGGACCCTGTGGTGCTCGCGTATCTGATTCCCGGTGCCTTGGCCCTCGGTGGCTTCATGGCACTGCTGGCGACGCTCTCGGCGACCGCCCTGGCCGGCCTGTCCTCGATCCTCGGCAACCTGACGCTGTTCGGGCTGATCATGCTGTTTCTGGTGATCGGCGCATTACGCAAAGTGAAGGTCTACGAAGCGTTCGTCGAAGGCGCCAAAGAAGGCTTCGACGTGGCCAAGAACCTGCTGCCATATCTGGTGGCGATGCTTTGCGCCGTCGGCGTACTGCGGGCGTCCGGGGCACTGGATTTTGGTCTGGACGGGATTCGGCACCTGGTGGAGTGGGCCGGTTGGGACACGCGCTTCGTCGACGCACTGCCGACGGCAATGGTCAAACCATTCTCCGGCAGCGCCGCACGGGCGATGCTGATCGAAACCATGAAGACGTCGGGTGTGGACAGCTTCCCGGCACTGGTGGCGGCGACGATTCAGGGCAGTACGGAAACGACGTTCTATGTGCTGGCGGTGTACTTCGGCGCGGTGGGCATCCAGCGGGCGCGGCATGCGGTAGGGTGTGCGTTGCTGGCTGAACTGGCCGGTGTTCTCGGCGCGATTGGCGTTTGCTACTGGTTCTTCGGTTAACCACAAAACCCTGTGGGAGCGGGCTTGCTCGCGAAAGCGGTCTGACATTCAACATTGATGTCGACTGATGTACCGCTTTCGCGAGCAGGCCCGCTCCCACAAGGGGATTTGTGTTGGCTTTAGGGGCGGGGTGGCGGGGCCACTTTCTGCCCTTGCTCCACCGCCCAAGCCACCACCTGCGCCGTCAACTGATCGCTCGCCTGGCCAAACCCGGCCACCACCGCCGGCACTTTCACATCGCTCAATGGCTGACGCACTTCAAAGCGGCGACTGGCGAGGATGCGCTGGTCATACCCGCGCACCAGCAAGGCATCCAGCCGCACGACTACGCTGGCAGCGGTGCCTTGGTACTCAGTCTGAAATGCTTGCAGACTCCCGCCCAACTCCAGATCTGCCTGGAAGTTGCTGTCATCCGTGCTCAGCAACGGCACCCGGCCGTCCCGCTGGAAACCATCCAGCAACCGATTACGCAGCAACACCGGCGCCGGATCGCTCCAGCGCGAGGCGGTGTAGCTGCTGATCAGATCACCTTGCGGGATCACGGCGATTTTCGGGCTGTTCAACGCTTCGCTGGCCTGCGGCTTGGTCAGGCGCAGCGACCAGCGTTGCGGCGTGCCGTGGCTGGCCGAAACGCTGCTCTGGGCCGACGGCAAGCGATAGACATCGGACGGCTCGGACTTGGGCAGGATCGAGCAGGAGCTGACCAACGTGAAGCTGGCGAGGAGGGCGAAGGTCGCAAGCTTCATGGCGTGAACTCCTTGTTCTTGTCATTGCCGAGCAAATAACCGCTGGGGTTGGCTTCCAGGCGTTGGGAGATGGTCCGCAACGACGTCAGGGTGTCGCGTAATTCACGCACCGCAGGCGCCAGGCCGTTGAGGCCTTGCATGCCGCTGTTCAGAGAGTTCTGATTGGTCGTGAGCAATTTATTGATGGTGGCGCTGCTTTCTTCCAGCGATTTCATCGCCTGCTCGGCGCTGCCGAACATCTGCTTGCCCTGATCGTTGAGCAGGCCGTTGGCATTACGCATCAGCGCCGACGTCTGTTCCAGCATGGCGCCAGCCTGCTTGCCGACCGACGCCAGTTGTTGCATCGCCTGACGAATATCACCGCGCTGGTCGGCGATGGTGCCGGTGGTTTGTTCCAGATGTTCCAGCGTCTTGCTGATGCGCTCGACGTTCTCCGTGGAAAACATCTGGTTGGCGTTATGCATCAGTGTGTTCACACCGGCCATCAGGTCGCCGCTGTCATTGAGCAAGCGAGCGATAGGCGAGGGCGACGCGACAATCACCGGCAGATAGCCGTCCTTGCCCTTGAGCGTCGGACTTTGCGGCGTACCGCCGCTGAGTTGAATGATCGAAGTCCCGGTAATCCCGGTCAGCGCCAGGATGGCCCGGGTGTCTTCCTTGATCGGCGTATCGCCGCCCAGGCGAATCCGCGCCAGCACCCGACGCGGGTCTTTCGGGTCCAGGCGCAACGTCACCACGTCGCCGACCTTGATCCCGCTGTACTGCACGGCGCTGCCCTTGGACAAGCCACTGACCGCCTCGTTGAAGACGACTTCGTAATCCTTGAACTCGGTGTCGACGCTGGACTTTGCCAGCCACAGACCGAAGAGCAGGGCGCCTGCCACCACAATCACGGTGAACAGGCCGATCAATACATGATGGGCTCGGGTTTCCATGTCAGACCTCATTCAACTGTTGAGCGGCGGTCAGCGCCGCGCGGCCGCGAGGGCCATGGAAGTATTCGTGAATCCACGGGTCGTCGGTTTCCGAGACCTTGTCGATGGCGTCCGCCACCAGCACCTTTTTCTGCGCCAACACCGCCACCCGGTCGGTGATGGTGTAGAGCGTGTCGAGGTCATGGGTGACCAGAAACACACTCAGGCCCAAGGCATCGCGCAGGGTCAGGATCAATTGATCAAAGGCGGCGGCGCCAATCGGGTCGAGGCCGGCGGTGGGCTCGTCGAGGAACAGGATGTCCGGGTCCAGCGCCAACGCCCGGGCCAGCGCCGCGCGCTTGATCATGCCGCCAGACAGCGAGGCCGGGTATTTGTCCGCCGCCGACAGCGGCAACCCGGCCAACGCCAGTTTCACCGCTGCCAGATGCTCGGCGTCTTCACGGCTCAGGCCGGCGTGTTCGATCAGGGGCAAGGCCACGTTCTCGGTCACGGTCAGCGAAGAGAACAGGGCGCCTTTCTGGAACAGCACGCCGAAACGCCGTTCGACCATCGAACGCTCGTGTTCGGACAGGGTCGGCAGGTTCTTGCCAAAGACCTTCACCACCCCCTCGCTGGGCTGGCGCAAGCCGACGATGCTGCGCAGCAGCACCGATTTCCCGCTGCCGGAACCGCCGACCACGGCAAGGATTTCGCCCTTATACAAATCCAGGTCGAGGTTCTCGTGCACGCTTTGGCTGCCGAAGCGATTGCACAGCCCACGAACTTCGATCACCGCCTCGGAGGGCGCTCGGGGTAAACGACTCACCAGCCCATCTCCATGAAAAACAGCGCGGCCACGGCGTCGAGCACAATCACCACGAAAATCGACTGCACCACGCTCGACGTGGTGTGAGCGCCCACGGACTCGGCGCTGCCGCTGACCTTGAAGCCTTCGAGGCAACCGATCGCGGCGATCAGGAACGCGAAGATCGGCGCTTTGACGATCCCCACCAGAAAGTGCTGAACGCCGATATCGGTTTGCAGCAGCGACAGGAACATCGCCGGCGAGATCCCCAGCGACACGGCGCAGACCACGCCACCGCCGATGATTCCCGAGATCATCGCCAGGAAGGTCAGCATCGGCAGCGCCACCAGCAACGCCAATACCCGCGGCACCACCAGCAACTCCATCGGGTCGAGGCCCAAGGTGCGGATGGCGTCGATTTCTTCGTTGGCCTTCATCGAGCCGATCTGCGCGGTGAACGCACTGGCGGTACGACCGGCCATCAGGATCGCGGTCAGCAACACGCCAAATTCACGCAGGAAGGAGAACGCCACCAGGTCCACGGTGAAAATACTCGCGCCGAAACTCGCCAGCACCGTCGCCCCGAGAAACGCCACCACGGCACCGACCAGAAAGGTCAGCAGGGCCACAATGGGCGCGGCGTCGAGGCCAGTCTGTTCGATGTGCGCGACCATGGGCGTGATGCGCCAGCGCTTGGGGCGAAACAGCCCGCGCGCGATGGTTTCGAGGATCAAGCCGACGAAGCCCAGCAGTTGCAGGGTGTCCTGCCAGACGGCGTCGACTGCACGACCGATGCGGGTCAGCAGCTGAATGCCGACGCTGATCTCCGGTTCCTTGATCGGCACGCAGAAGTCGCTGAGCGAGCAATAAACCGTCTGCAACAAGGCGCGGTCGGCCGGGGACAACGTGCAATCGGGATGCTCCGCGGATCGGCCCAGACGCTCCGACCCGAGCAGTTCCACCAACAGCGACGCCCCGGCGGTATCGAGCGCACCGAGGCCATTGAGGTCGATGTGCGTGCTGTCGTCGTATTGGCCGCGGAGCTTTTCGCTCAGGTGCTTGAGATCGGCGTAGTGGGCGAGCGTCCAGTCACCCGTGACCCGCAATTGAGCAGGGGAGTGAGAGGCGTCTAGCTGGGCATTGCCGGCCATTGTGCTGCTGGTCATAAGCTCCGTGCTTGTTCGGCTATTTGCGCAGATCTACGTAATAGCACGAACCGGATTACTTTTCTTTGATCGGTGTGCTGTCCGTGACTTTGAAGCGCAGCACGCCGATGACTTGGCCGTCTTCGGTCAGCACCCGGACCTGCCATTTGCCGGCCGGATTGCCCGGGAAATTCTGCTTGTGGGTCCAGGCGCGGTAGCCTTCCTTACGCCCGCCGTGGATGTCCAGCGGGATGCGGTCGACCTCTTTGCCGTTGAACTGCCAGACGTGATAGATCCGCTCATCGAGGCCGCGCGGGGCATTGATCGCGGTGTAGGCATACAGCCCGTCACCCCGGATCTGCTCGGCGCTGACTTCGTCCAGACTCTTGCCAGGCGTGCGGTCCTGCATTTGCGTACTGATCGCCACGTCGGTCATCCACAAAGTGGCCGGCGGCACCCACGAACGCAGCACCCAGCCGAGGGCGCCGATGCCCAGCGTGATACTCAGGATCGCCAACGCGTTGCGCACCGTGCGGATCGGGAAGATCGACGCCAAGCTCGGGAACGACAACACCACAGCAGTACCCAGCGCCAGTTTGAAACTCTGTGAAGTGGTCAGGTGCAGGATGACGGGCAGGGCGGTCAACAGCGCGGCGAACAGCGTCAGCGTGTGCAACGCCAGGAACGCCCAGCGCCGGGGCGCCAGCCATTTGTAGTAGAGCGGGTCGATGATGGAAATCAGCGCCGCCATGCTCAGCAACCCGGTGAAGAACAACTGGCCGCTGTTCCAGGTCGTGGTGATGAAAAAGAACGGCAGGACGAAGAACAGGCTTTCCTGGTGAATCATCTGCGTGGCGTAACGCAGCAAAGGCTGGGGGATTTCGCGTTTGAAGAGTTTGGTGAACAACTTGGTCAGGCTGTTTTCCAGCATCAGCCAGATCCAGCTGAGCACCATGATGATGGTGATCCAGGTCGCCAGACCCTGTTGCCGATCCACCAGGATGAAGCTGCCGACCCCGGAGATAAAACCTCCGAGCGCAATGACCCCTGGATAGCGCTTCATCAATTCCAGGATGCGCTGGACGTACAGGGTCAGATTAGGCATTCGGCGGTTCGCAATAGTCGTGGGGAAAATCCTCGACAGAGTACCGCCCGGGCGCAGGCGTGGCGAGGGTGCCGATCATTTTGATCGAACACAAAACCTGGGGGTGATGATGTCCTTGTGGCGAGGGGGCTTGCCCCCGTTCGGCTGCGCAGCAGTCGTAAAAGTTATTTTTTGCGATGGACTCGCCAAGCTAAAACTGCGAAGACAATCAGGCCAAACAGCCCGGCCATCGCCCACATCAACTGGTCATAACTCATCAACGGCTTCTCGATCCGCACATACCCCGGTTGCATGAGCAACTCGCGCATGGCCTTGTTCGCTTCTTCCAGCGTCACGCCTTGCAGCTCCCTGGCCGGGTCGGCGAAACGCCCGTCCTGGTAGTCGCCCAGCGCGCTCCAGTAGTAATCGGCCAGCGCGCTGTTGCCTTGCACGGCCCAAGCCTGGCGGGCGATGGCGGCCTTTTTGAGGCGATTGAAGGTGTCTGCGTCGAGACCGTCCTTGAGCAAATCGGCCTTCAAATCCTCCAGCACCTGCTGGGCCTTAGGCACGTCATCGCGATCAAGGTCGGCGTTCAGGCTCATGAAGCCCACCCCGCCAAACACCTCGCGCTCGGCCGAGGGGCCGTAGGACAAACCGTGGGACAGGCGCAATTGGCGGTAGAGCGCCCAGTCCAGATAGTCCTTGAGCAGGTCGAAGGTTTCGTCGTGCTGATCCTGCAGCACCGGTTCCGGCACCAACCAGTGCAGCTTGGCACCACCGCCGACAAAGCCGTCGCCCAGCGTTCGCTCGTGAGCAGCACTGGCCTGGATTTCCGGCAAGGGCAGGTGATCGGTAGGGTCGACCGCTTCAAGTGCGCCATACGAGCGTTCCAGATACGCCGGCAACAACTTGTCGAGCTCGCCGACCACGATCAGCGTCATGTTGTTGGGCGCATACCAAGCCTTGCGCACCGTCTCCAGTTGCTCGCGGGTCAGGTGATCGACCTCGGCCCGCTCGGGGCATCTAAGGCCCAGCTCTATCGCCAGCTGATTGCTCGCGGTGTGACCCAGGTCCTGACGATCCAGCCAACGCTGCAAGTGTGAGTAATGGCCACCGTCCTCACGCTCGACCACTTGTTTGGCGGCGTTGATGGCGTTGTCGTCGATTCGGGTCTGCGTCAGCAGCGCCAACAGCAGGTCGAGCACCTTGCGCTGGTTTTTCGCCGGGGCTTCGATGACGAACGTGGTGTCGGCGTTGCTGGTGAAAGCGTTCCACTCACCGCCCAACGCCTGCATGCGCTCTTCCAGGCCGCCTTCGCCCGTGGCATCGATGCCGCTGAACAACAAGTGTTCGAGCAGATGCGGCAGCTCCTTGTCGGCGCAGCTGAAATCATCCAGGCCCACGCCGACCACCAGACGAATCGCCACATGCCCGCGCTCGGTGCCGGGCTTGAGCAGCAATTGCAGACCGTTGGGCAGCGTATAGCCCTCGACCTGGAAACGATCCAGGGCAAACGAAGGGAATGAGCCGAGCAACAGACAAGCGAACAACAGACAACGCATAGCAAGCTTCCAGGCAACCAATCGGAGATCCATGCCGTCCTTCTGGCCGCTATCGCGGGCAAGCCCGCTCCCACAGTGGATCTTTGGTGTACTCGGGACCTCTGTCCGACCAAATCACCTGTGGGAGCGGGCTTGCCCGCGATGGCGGTCTTGAGGCTGAACCAATGTAACTGACTGACCCTACCGCCAGACGTTCAAGGCGAATGCGTGATGTCAGCCATATCGTCGACCGCCAGTGCACCGGTGTCCGACGTTTCCAGCACCACATAAGCGCTGCTGCAGAACAGCGAATTCAAGCGCTTCATGTCGGCGATCAGCTCCAGGTGCAGTGAACTGGTTTCGATACTCTGCACAATCTTACGTTGCAAGCGGCTGACATGAGCATGGGCCAGGCGGCGTTCCTGCGCGCGAAAGCGACGTTTCTCACGCAGCAGCTGGCGGGCACTTTCCTTGTCGGCACTGAGGAATACCGACAAGCCCAGACGCAGGTTGGAGATCAATTGGCTGTGCAACCCGGCCAGCTCTTCCAGGCCAACCTCGGAAAAAGACCGACGCTGCGAGGTTTTCTGCTGCTGCACCTTGCGCAGCATGCGTTCGATCAAATCGCTGGCCAGCTTGAGGTTAATCGCCAGTTCGATGATTTCCGCCCAACGACGGCTGTCTTGGTCGCTCAAATCTTCGCGGGGCATTTGCGCCAGGTAGAGCTTGATCGCGCTGTAGAGCGCTTCGACATCATCCGTCAGTTTGCGCATTTCCTGGGTGATGGCGGATTGTTTGCCGCGCAGCACGTCGAGCATTGCTTCGAGCATGTTGTCGATCAGATCGCCCATGCGCAGGGTTTCTCGCGCGGCGTTGGCCAGCGCCAGGCTGGGTGTGACCAGCGCGGTCGGGTCGAGGTGTCGGGGTTTTGCCATGCCGTTGAGCTCTGGCCGCTCCGGCAGCAGCCACGCGCAAAGCCTGGCCATCGGGCCGACGCTGGGCAGCAGGATCAGGCAGCGCGCGGTGTTGTAGAGCAGGTGAAAGCCGATGACCATTTCCTGAGGGCTGAAGTCGAGGCTGTCGATCCAGTGCACCAACGGGTCCAGCACCGGAATGATCAGCAGCAGGCCGATCAGTTTGTACAACAGGCTACCGAGTGCCACCTGACGCCCGGCGGCGTTTTGCATGCTGGTGCTGAGGAACGCGAGGATGCCACTGCCGATGTTGGCACCAATCACCAGGCCGATCGCCACCGGCAGACTGATCACGCCGGCGCCAGCGAGGGTCGCCGTCAGCAGGACGGCGGCCAGGCTGGAGTAGGAAACCATCGCGAACAACGCGCCCACCAGGGCATCGAGCAGGATGTCACCGGTCAACGAGGCGAAAATCACCTTCACGCCCTGCGCCTGGGTAATCGGCGCGGCGGATTCAACGATCAGTTGCAGCGCCAGGATGATCAGCCCGAGACCAATGCTGACGCGGCCCATCTGGCCCAGTCGGGTCTGCTTGCGGGACAGGAAGAAAATCACCCCGAGGAAGATCAGCAGCGGCGACAGCCACGACAAGTCGAACGTCAGCACCCGCGCCATCAGCGCCGTACCAACGTCTGCCCCGAGCATGGTCGCCAGGGCGGGCGTCAGCGCCATCAGGCCCTGACCGACAAAAGAGGTGACGAGCATGGCGGTGGCGTTGCTGCTCTGCACCATCGCGGTGACGACGATCCCCGAGATGAACGCGAGCCAGCGCTTGGACATGTTCTGGCCGATCACGTGGCGCAGATTGGAACCGAAGACCCGCAGGATGCCGGTTCGGACGATGTGCGTGCCCCAGATCAACAAGGCCACGGCAGATAACAAATTGAGCAGGGTGAGCATAAGGGCCCCCTGTGGTGGTAGCGTCCCAAAGGGACAAGTTGACGGTGCCGCGCGACGTTCTACGTTCTGTACTTAAGCTGTAGTTGGCTAACGGTCTGGGCGCCAGCATCGCATAGCTAAAGAAGTGATTGAAACAAAACTGTCATGAAAACAGGTTCATGCAGAAATGAAGAAGGGACCCGAAGGTTTCGGCCAGACAGTTGAAAAGGTGCGCGAACACAACCCCTGTGGCGAGGGAGCTTGCTCCCGCTGGCCTGCGCAGCAGTCCTAAGATCATTGGTAGTTCAATCGCTAAAGAAATCGTCGCCTAACCCTACGTCGATCAAATATTTGGCTGTCTCGGGGTTTCGTTCAGCGCAGCGGGCATAACATTTGATGTGAAGGATCAAACTGTATTTGTGCGGAATCAACAAGATGACGCTGTCAACTTGATCAAAGAGTTTCGCCTGAAGCCGCGCCTTATCCTCCTTGGTTTCTATTTTTAGCCAGTCGTTACCCTCCACAGGCTCTGGAGTCCACCCGAGTTGATTGAACTTTTGTTGTAACTTCTCAAGGAGTGCTACCGCTTGCTCGAACGGCAAGGTTTCCAGCATCGGCGACGTAGTCAGGGTGATCGCTTTGAATTTGGACCAACTGATCGCACCGAACGTGGTAGCGGGCAGCGTAAAACCATAGTCGGGATCATCAAATCTGATGACGACTGGATGGCTGATCCAGGTAGAGCTCGGATGAGGTGGATCTTTAGCGTGGTTAGGATCCCCAGGATAAATTGCCGTATTGCCATAAACAGGGAATGTCGAGTCTTGTGCGACTTCTCTGTATGACTTCCCGATATGAATGTTCAAAAAATCAACTGGGTGGTGAAAAGAAGTGAGACACATGAACAGCGTAAAAAATGCGGCTCTTTGCAAACACCGACGCTGCCTTCTGGCGCTACTTTTCATTCGCTGTAGTAATCCGAACCGACACTGACATCAATCAAATACTTCGCCGTTTTCGGGTTGCGCTCGTCACAGCGTGCGTAGCATTTGACGTTGAGCGCAAGACTGTATTTGTGGGGTATCAACAGCACGGCCACCACCACGTGGTCAAACAGTTCAGCCTGAAGCGTTCTTTTATCATCCTCGGTAGCGGTTTCAACCCAAGGATTTCTTTCGGCATTCCACAGTACCCAACCAGCATTTTTGAGTTGGTTCTGTAACTGATCGAGTACCACAATCAATTGGTCGAACGGCACCGTTTCAAGCATCGGAGAAGTCGTCATGGTTGAGACTTTTCCTTCATCAAATCCAATTGCACCAAACTTGGTAGTGGGCAGTGTAAAGCCATGTTCAGGATCATCAAATTGGACTACAACTGGATTGCTGATCCAAGTTGAACTCGGATGAGGTGGTTCACTTGGATAAACGGCCGTGTTTCGTTTAACTGGGAATGTGGAGTCTTTAACGAGTTCTACGTACGGCTTACCGATATGAAGGATCAACCTTTCAATCGGGAAGTGAAAAGAGGTTAGGCATATGAACAGCATAAAAAACGCCGTCCATTGCCAGCACCTGCGACGAGCCTTGTAGCGGCTTTTCATTCGCTGTAGTAATCCGAACCAACGCTTACATCGATCAGATACTTTGCCGTTTTCGGGTTGCGCTCGTCACAGCGTGCGTAGCATTTGACGTTAAGCGCAAGGGTATATTTGTGGGGTATCAGCAGCAGCACGATAACAACCTGGTCGAACAACTTGCTCTGAAGCGCATTTCTGTCAGCTTCATTTGTCGTTTCCAGCCAAGCATGACTATTGGCGTCTCGTGGTGTCCAACCCGCGGCTTTCAACATGATCTGCATCTTGTCTAGAAGGGGCGAGAGATCCTCAAAAGCTAAAGTCTCGAGCATTGGAGAGGTGGTGATGGTTGCCACTTTGCTCTTGTTGTACGTCACTGCGCCAAATTTGGTTGGTGGCAAGGTGAAGCCATACTGAGGATCATCAAATCGGATGACAACAGGACTGCTGATCCAGGTTGAACTTGGATGGGGTGGTTCACTGGGGTAGACGGCTGTCTTGGCGTGTACGGAGAACGTTGAGTCTCGTACCACCTCTTCGTACGGTTTACCAACGTGAACGCTAAGCACATCTATGCTTTTATTTGAGTAGGCTACATAAGCAAAGAGAGCAGCAGCGGTGCCAACAACTAACAATCGAATACGCTTTGAGAGCATCCTCATTTGACGCCTCCGCCGTGTGATATCTCTGTTATCGATTGCTCCAACTGCGTATGGGTTATGGGGTTTTTAAGCAAACGATCAAATTGCGTTGCAGCTCGAAGAACAAAAGTCATACGTTGATCTTTGTCCGCCAAATCAGAGAATGGATTGCGACCAAATGTGACTTGACGATAGTCTGGGGCCTTACACTGACTGGCTAGGGTAAGTTGAATTTCTTCAGAAATTCCAGTGAATAAGCCAGTTACCACGGATACAACATCACCGGCTTGAGTGCCTTGCATAAGTCTTGCAAAGTGGGTCACGTCATACATGGCTGGCTGAAGAATGTTTAGCTGCTCATGAGCAGCCATAAGCTCAACGCTTGTAGCAATGTCTCCGGCCTCGATTGCCTTAAAGGTATCGGATACCTCCGTCCGGAACGCACCGAATTCAACTTTATCTGCAATAGGCCAAAGCACTTCATTTTTTAGGCTGCTGCGCTCAGGCAGACACTTCTCCATTTCCTTGAATCCTCGCACCATGAAAAACCGATGTAGTGGATACACATCTAGGAAAAGAGCCGTGTTTCCAAGTGCAAGCATTTCGTGAACGTATTGCACCTCTTCTTGCAGAAATGCAATCGCGTCACCTGACAGTGGATCACTCGTCAAGGGACCGGGTTCTGCTGCTTGGCCTGATCCCACTGGTTCCAAAGCTCAGGATCCGAACGCAATTTGTTGACCACTACGCGTTCGTACAAATCCTTAGACTGGCTGTCTTTTAACGCCCGGTATGCTTTTTTTTCCGCTTCGATTCTCTGGTCTAGCGTGGTGGCATGGATCAACCCACACCCCACCTGCTTCGAAGCAAACGCCGCCAACCCCGCCCATTGAAACCGGTTATCCGCCAGCCACAATTGTGCATAGGCCGCGTTGATCTTGCGGTTACGGGCTTGCGGGTCGGCAATCAACACACCGCCCGGAGCCACCCATTCTTCGGCTTCTTTCTGAAATCTGCGCCACAGGCAGTTACAGGTCAGCAATGGCACTTCGACGCGGGTTTTCGGGTTTGGGCCGCCCGAGGTGGTTTCGCGCTTGCAAACGGGGAGTTCGCAGGTGCTGTCCCAGAGTTTCTTCATGTCCAGGTCGTCTGGGGCCATGCATTGTCCGGTCATTTCATTCTTCCTTGAGGCGTCAGACAGTCCAGCGGACTACGGCGAGGTCAGGCTGCAGGGTAGCGACGCTTTGGGTCATGCCCTCAGCGTTGGTCTGGCCTTTGACGATGCGGCCTTCGGCGGTTTCAATTTCGTAGTCCTGTTGGGCAATCGGTTCGCCATTGCCGGCGCTGACGGCTTTGAACTCGACCAAGGGCTGACCAATGATCGGCATGGGCGGAATGAATGGCGTGGGGGTATGAGACCTGCCGATGATGACGTTGCCGGAGCCGCCAATTACCACACCGCCATGGCTGGTGGTGCTATCGAGCGTCATGGCGTTCAGGCCGTTGATGAACACGGTTGAAGAAAATCCGCCGTTCAGGACCTGGCCGCAGGTGCATTTGTCGCTGACCCGAGCGGCCGCAAGGCCGTTGAAGAACACATCGGGAGACCCGCTGGCAATCGGGTTGGTGCCGTGGCCGGGAAGGGGACAGGTGGTCGGGTCCGTGAGGCGTGCAGCCGGTTTTCCAGACATATGCATTCCTTGTCATTGTCGTTTGAAGCGAGCGGGGGACGCTAACCACCTGAGCTCGGTGCGTCAACTTTTGAACACGCCTTCGTGAAGAATGCGCAATCGAGTGCTGGATAACCTCGATCCGCCAGGCTAATCACAGGGCAAAAAAATGTGGGAGCGGGCTTGCTCGCGAAAGCGGTGTATCAGGCAACATTGATGTCGACTGACACTCCGTCTTCGCGAGCAAGCCCGCTCCCACAGGTGTTGTGCGCAGACTCGGGTTACTGCCCCGGAATGTCCTTGCGCAGCTTCACCGGATCTTGCTGTTTGCGTTTCTTCGCAATCGCGGTGCGCATCTTGATGTTGATCGCTTCCACCGCCAGCGAGAACGCCATGGCGAAGTAGACGTAGCCTTTTGGCACGTGAACGTCGAAGGATTCAGCAATCAGCACTGTACCGACGATCAGCAGGAACGACAGCGCCAGCATTTTCAAAGACGGGTGCTTGTCGATGAACGCGCTGATGGTGCCGGAAGCCAGCATCATCACCAGTACCGCAACGATGATCGCCGCGACCATGACCGGTACGTGGGAGACCATGCCGACGGCGGTAATCACCGAGTCCAGCGAGAACACGATGTCGATGATTGCGATCTGGATGATGGTGTAGAGGAAGTTGCCGCCCTTGCCGCCCGGTTCCTCGTTCGTTTCGTCTTCACCTTCCAGCGCGTGGTACATCTCTTGCGAGCTTTTCCACAGCAAGAACAGGCCACCGAAGAACAGGATCAGGTCTCGCCCGGAAATGCCTTGGCCGAACACTTCGAACAAGTCGGCGGTAAGGCGCATGACCCAGGTGATCGACAGCAGCAACAGGATCCGCGTGACCATGGCCAGCGCCAGGCCGAAAATCCGGGTGCGCTGCTGCATGTGCTTGGGCATGCGGCTGACCAGGATCGAAATCATGATGATGTTATCGATACCCAGGACGATTTCGAGGGCGGTCAGGGTAAAGAAGGCAACCCAGATTTCAGGGTTGGTCAGCCATTCCATGTGTATTCCTTTGAGCGAGTGTTAAACCACAAAAGGCCCGGGCTTCAAACAGCGAAGCCTGGACCCTTTGTGGTGAGTCTTGGGCTTATAGAGTGCTGAACAGCGGAAAAATCCCCATCAGCAATGCGGCTACCAGTATGCACATGCACACCAGCACTGCCCATTTCAGGGTAAAGCGCTGGTGATCACCAAAATCAATACCGGCCAGGGCCACCAACAAGTAGGTCGATGGTACCAGCGGGCTCAACAAGTGGACGGGCTGACCGACGATCGAGGCACGTGCCATTTCAACCGCGGTTATACCGTAATGACTGGCTGCTTCGGCAAGTACTGGTAACACGCCGTAATAAAATGCGTCGTTCGACATGAAGAACGTGAACGGCATGCTCACCAGCGCGGTGATGACGGCCAAGTACGGGCCGAGGAAATCAGGAATCACCGCCAGCAGGCTTTTCGACATGGCATCGACCATGCCGGTGCCCGACAGGATACCGGTGAAGATGCCCGCCGCGAAGATCAAACCGACCACCGCCAGCACGCTACCGGCGTGAGCGGCGACGCGATCCTTCTGCTGTTGCAGGCAAGGATAGTTGACGATCATGGCAATACTGAACGCCACCATGAACAACACGGGCAGCGGCAACAGGCCGGCAATAAGGGTGCACATCAGGACGAACGTCAGGGCTCCGTTGAACCAGATCAACTTCGGACGACGGGCATCCGGGAATTGCGAAACGCTGATTTCACTGTGGTCGATTTCATCGCCCACCAGATGCAGTTCACCCAGTCGCGCTCGCTCGCGTTTGCCGTAGAAGTAGGCAATCGCCAGGATTGCCACCACGCCGAACGCCATCGCCGGAATCATCGGTACGAAAATGTCGGACGGGTCCACGTGCAGCGCACTCGCCGCACGGGCAGTCGGGCCGCCCCACGGGGTCATGTTCATCACGCCACCGGCGAGGATGATCAGGCCGGCCATGATCCGCGGGCTCATGCCGATGCGGCTGTAGAGCGGCAGCATGGCGGCCACGCAGATCATATAAGTGGTCGCGCCGTCACCATCGAGGGAAACGACGAGCGCCAGTACGGCGGTGCCGACCGACACTTTCAGCGGGTCGCCCTTGACCAGTTTGAGGATCTTGCGCACGGCCGGGTCGAACAGGCCGGAGTCGATCATCAGGGCGAAATACAGAATGGCGAACATCAGCATCACGCCGGTCGGCGCAAGCTTGGTAATGCCTTCGAGCATCATCGGGCCTATTTTCGGCGCAAAACCACCGAACAGGGCGAAGACGATAGGAATGATGATCAGGGCGATCAGCGCGGACAGGCGCTTGGTCATGATCAGGAACATGAACGTGATGACCATGGCGAAGCCAAGGAAAGTCAGCATGGGAATACTCCAGGCGTAGCGCGGCTAGGGAATGGGCGAACCGGGTGGGGTCAGCGCAGAACGGGAAGCACGAGGCGTACGGGCGGAGTTGCAGCGAAGCGGCGGGTAGCAGAGGACATCAGAATCACCATTGTTGTTGTTAAATGGGCTGTGCGAGCGATAAAACACTGGCATTGGCCGACCGGTCTTTTGCCGGCAGTGGGGGCGATCCTAATCGGGGAAGCTTTCACCCAGCTTTCGCTGATGAAAGCATTGACCGGATGTGTGACCGGTCGTCGGACTGGGGCAGGGAGTTAAACCGAGTTAAGGCCATCGCGAGCAGTCCATACGCATCAGGAGGAAAGGTCATGAGCGACATTCACACCGGCGGCTGTCACTGCGGACACCTGCGCTATCAATTCAGCGGACCTTTGCACGACATCGCCCACTGCCACTGCTCAATCTGCCGACGGGTCAGCGGCGGGATCGTGACGACCTGGATCACCGTGCCCGCATCGGCCTTTAAATGGCGGAAAGGGACGCCGGCGCAGTACGAATCTTCAACCACCTGCGTGCGCTATTTCTGCCCGAACTGTGGGGCGCAACTGGCGCTGATGACGCACCTCAGCCCCGAGAGTATCGACGTGACCATCGCCACCCTCGATCACCCGGAGCAGGCCCCCGCCGAGCGACACATCTGGACGGACAGCCAATTGCCTTGGCTGCACCTGGACGAGCATTTACCGGGTGAAGCCGAAGAAAGCCTCTGATCAAAAAACAGACAGATCCAGCGGCCGGGTCGCGCCCATCCAGATCGCGTGCTCGGTGTGGTCCAGCAAATCGTCGCCGGTGTCCGGGTGCAGGAACACCACCAATCCCTTGCGGTTGAGCGCCAGCCACGGCAGCACTTCGCCGATCAGCTCCGGCCCGAACGCCAATTGGCAACTCCAGTCCGGGTGCGGACCCACGGGGCGTTCATGCACGCGCCCCATTTTCAGCGGGAACACCTGCGCGGCGTGCTCACACAGCGCTCGCGCCTGATCAATGCTCGTGGCGTCGAAATAGACATGGGCGTGGTAACCCTTGATCTGTTGCATCTGAAACCCTCAAAAACCCAGTCGAACCCTCACCGATTCCTACAGGTCACACGCCATATAGAACAAGGAATCCCATCCATGAAAAATGCCGAAACCCCGGTGGTGAAAGTGGTGCTCTATGGTGCCATGAGTAGCCTCGGCAGTGCGCTGATGGCTGAAATGCTGCGGCGCCAACATGAAGTGATCGCAATTCTGGATGACCTGACGGCGCTCCCACCGCGCCCGGGATTGCGCACCAAGACCGGCGATCTGTTCGAGTCTGACCGCGTCAAGCAAAGCGTGGCGGGCAGTTCGGTGGTCATTTGCCTGCTGGACGCACCGGGATTGCCATTCAACAGCGAATATGTGGAAAAAACCATCGTGCCCGGTCCGGTCGAGCAGGTATTGGCCGTGGATGCGCTGATCGCGGGCATGCAGGCAGCGGGCATTGCCCGGTTGTTCCTGGTGGGGGATTTCGCCGAACTCGACGAAACGGAGGCGGACGCGCTGGATCTCCTTCAGCGGCACGCCGCCGAGGAAATCCTTGATGCGCTGCAAAGCAGTGCCTTGCACTGGACCCTGGTGAATGCGCCTCGCGGCGTGCCGGGGCTGACGATCGAACATTTCAGCCATGTGAGCAGCAGCCTTGAACCGGGCCTGGCCGAACCGCTTGAACGGTTGAACCGCGTGGCGGTGGGGATTGCCGATGAGCTGCAGCTCAATCTTCACGTTCGCGAGCATGTGACCTTCGTTTCGACCGACCCTACACCGCGATAGACGGCAGCGGTAAACCATTCAGCGATTGGGCGCTGCTGGCCTGCTCAGCCATCAGCCAGTCCACAAACTGTTGAATCAATACCCCACGCCGTTTTCGCTGGGGCAGCACCACGTAATAGCCGAGCCTGGAAATCACCGTGTCGGCAATCGGTCGACACAACAAACCCTGCGCCAGCAAGTTATCCACAAGGTGTCGCCAACCAATTGCCACGCCCTGACCACCAATCGCCGCTTGAATCAGCAGCGTGTAATTGTCGAAGCGCAATTGCCCGGGGGCCGGGGGCGATGTGATCCCCAACTCGCGAAAGACGCCGCTCCAGTCGAACCAGTTGCTGCTGTTTTCGCCGCGCAGGTGCAGCAACGGGAATTCGAGCAATGACTGGGCCGGCAAGGGCAGGGGACGGTCCTTCAACAACAGCGGGCTGCACACCGGAAACACTTCTTCGCTGAACAGCCAATGGCTTTCGCCCTGCTTAAAGCGGCCATCCCCAAACAACACCGCCACATCAATATCGGCGCGCAACATGTTGTGATTGCGCTCGCTGGTGACCAGGCTGACGTCGACTTGGGGATTGGCTTTATGAAAGCGGTGCAATCGGGGCATCAGCCAATACGCGGCAAAGGCGAAATCCGTAGCAACCTGCAAGACCTCATGTTGATGCTGTGCACTGATCGCGCTCAATCCGGCATCGATATTCTGCAAACCGAGCTGAACCTGCTCGAAAAGAATGCTCCCCGCCTCAGTCAGCTCGATGCCACGATAAATGCGATCAAACAAGCGCGCCGTGAGTTGTTCTTCAAGCCGTTTGATCTGCTGGCTGACGGCGGGCTGCGTGGTGCCCAGCTCTACCGCCGCGGCGGTAAAACTGCGATGACGGGCCGCCGCTTCAAACGCCCGCAGCAGGTCCAGCGACAAATTTCCAAGGGCGTCATACATAAGCGCTACTTATCCTAGTCATTGCCGTGCATGGGCTTTACCACAAAGTTCATGGACTCCATGCTCGATCGCAGCACTCTCGCATAAATATTCACTATGGAATGCCGCGATCACATGAAGCGCAAGAATATTCTTTTCATCATGGCCGATCAGATGGCCGCGCCAATGTTGCCGTTCTACGGTCCCTCGCCCATCAAATTACCCAATCTCAGCCGCCTCGCCGCCGAAGGCGTGGTGTTCGACGCCGCTTATTGCAACAGCCCACTGTGCGCGCCGTCGCGTTTTACCCTGGTCAGCGGTCAGTTGCCGAGCAAGATCGGCGCCTACGACAATGCGGCCGATTTCCCCGCCGATGTACCGACTTATGCCCACTACCTGCGTCGCCTCGGCTACCGCACCGCGCTGTCGGGCAAGATGCATTTCTGCGGTCCGGATCAGCTACACGGCTATGAAGAACGCCTGACCAGTGACATCTACCCGGCCGATTACGGCTGGTCGGTGAACTGGGATGAGCCGGACGTGCGGCCGACCTGGTTCCACAACATGTCTTCGGTGCTGCAAGCCGGGCCGTGTGTGCGCACCAATCAGCTGGATTTCGACGAAGAGGTGGTGTTCAAGGCGCAGCAATACCTGTTCGATCACATCCGCGAGGAGGGTGATCAGCCGTTTTGCCTGACCGTGTCGATGACGCACCCACATGATCCGTACACCATTCCCAAGGCGTTCTGGGATATGTACGACGACGCCGACATCCCGCTCCCTGAAACGCCGGCACAGGCCGAACTCGATCCGCATTCCCAGCGTTTGCTCAAGGTGTATGACCTGTGGGACAAGCCGCTGCCTGTGGATAAGATCCGTGATGCACGTCGCGCGTATTTTGGAGCTTGCAGCTATATCGATAGTAACGTCGGCAAACTCCTGCAAACACTTGAGGAAACCGGGCTGATCGACGACACCATCATCGTCTTCTCCGGCGACCACGGCGACATGCTCGGCGAGCGTGGCCTCTGGTACAAAATGCACTGGTTCGAAATGGCCGCCCGCGTACCGCTGTTGATAAGTGCACCGGGACAATTTGGCGCAGTCAGGGTCAGTGCTGCCGTTTCCACCGCTGACCTGCTGCCCACCTTCGTCGAACTGGCCGGCGGATCACTGGAGCCGGGCTTGCCGCTGGACGGTCGTTCGCTGGTCTCGCATCTGCAAGGGCGGGGCGGCCACGACGAAGTCTTCGGCGAGTACATGGCCGAAGGCACTATCAGTCCTTTGATGATGATCCGCCGTGGCGCCTACAAATTCATCTACAGCGAAGACGACCCTTGCCTACTCTTCGACGTACACAACGACCCGCGCGAACAGGAAGAACTCAGCCAATCGCCGCAGCATCGGCCTCTGTTCGAGGAATTTCTGGCTGAAGCACGGGCCAAATGGGACATACCGGCGATCCACCGACAGGTGCTCGCAAGCCAGCGTCGTCGGCGGTTTGTCGCCGAGGCGCTGACCATCGGCAAGCTGAAGAGCTGGGATCACCAGCCCCTGGTAGACGCCAGTCAGCAGTACATGCGCAACCACATCGACCTCGACGATCTGGAACGTAAAGCACGTTATCCACAACCCTGCCAAAACCAATAATGTTAAGGGGAAGTCCATGCAAAAGTTATCCACAGTACTGACGGTCGGGCTACTGGCTCTGGGCAGTGCATCGGCCTTTGCCGATCAGAGCTGCGACACGGTAAAAATGGCCGATCCGGGCTGGAGCGACATCGCTGCGACCAACGCCATTACCGGGTTTCTGCTGGACGGCATGGGCTACAAGGCCAAGGTCGACACCCTCGCGGTGCCAATCACCTTTGGCGGGCTGAAGGACGGCCAGGTCGACGTGTTCCTGGGTAACTGGATGCCGGCGCAGCAGGGCTTCTACGATAAATTCGTCGCCACGGGTGATGTCACCCAACTGGCGAAGAACCTCGACGGCACCGAATTCACCCTGGCGGTCCCGGATTACGTGTGGGACGCGGGTGTGCATAACTTTGCCGACCTGAATAAATACGCCGACAAGTTCGACAAGAAGATCTACGGCATCGGTTCAGGCGCCCCAGCGAACATCTCGCTGCAAGAGATCATCAAGAAGAACGACTTCGACATGGGCCAGTGGAAACTGGTCGAATCCAGCGAGCAGGCCATGCTGGCCGAAGTGTCCCGCGCGGTGAAGAAACAGAAGTTCGTGACCTTCCTCGGCTGGACGCCGCACCCGATGAACGTGCAGTTGAAAATGCATTACCTGAAGGGCGGCGAGAAGTATTTCGGCGACACCGGCAGCGTTCATACACTCACCCGCAAAGGTTATGCACAGGCCTGTCCGAACGTCGGCAAACTGCTCACCAACCTGAGTTTCACCCAGGAGATGGAGAACAGCATCATGGCCGAGGTGGTGAACAAAAAAGTCAGCAATGCCGATGCGGCCAAGGCGTGGATCAAGGCCAATCCTGCCGTGCTGGATAAATGGCTGGATGGCGTGAAGACCGTGGACGGGAAGGATGCGTTGGGGGCAGTGAAAGCGAAGCTTTGATCGAGTAGTGCTGGATTCTGTGTCTGGCTTAGGATCGACCCCTCACCCCAGCCCTCTCCCCACGGGGGAGAGGGGAAAGGGGGCCGATCTCCACGCTTTTCAAATTCTGCGTTCACCTCGACATTTCAGGTCGATGTAGCTTGAGAAAACAACTCGATCAGTCCCCTCTACCCTCTGGGGAGAGGGTTAGGGTGAGGGGTGGATTCATCTGACACTCCTCACACCCTGATACCCTTGCGCAAAACCCAACCCGAGAGGACCCATGGCCTTCCCCAGCCGCCATTCACTCTTTCCCTTCCTTTCCTGGTTGCCCCGGCAAACCCGCGCCAGCGTCGGGCGTGACCTGATCGTTGGCCTCAGCGGCGCCATTCTTGCGCTGCCGCAATCCATTGCCTACGCACTGATCGCGGGTCTTCCGCCGGAATACGGCCTGTACGCCGCGATCATTCCGGTGCTGATCGCTTGCCTCTGGGGTTCGTCGTGGCATCTGATCTGTGGTCCTACGGCGGCGATTTCCATCGTCCTGTATGCCAGCGTCAGTCCTCTGGCCGTCCCCGCGTCAGAGGACTACGTCACCCTGATCCTGCTTCTGACACTGCTCGCCGGCATTTTCCAGTGGCTGCTTGGTTTGTTGCGCTTCGGCGCCCTGGTGAATTTCGTTTCTCACTCGGTGGTGCTGGGCTTCACCCTCGGCGCGGCGGTGGTGATTGCCATCGGCCAGTTGCCGAACCTTCTGGGGCTGGACCTGCCCAATCAGTCCACCGCGCTGGACAGCTTTTTGATGGTGTTCAAACACCTCGGTGAAGTGGATAAACCCTCGCTGGTGTTGGGGCTGACCACCGTCGCGGTGGGCGTGGTCCTGAAATTACTGCTGCCACGCTGGCCGACGCTCTTGATCACCTTGGCGCTGAGCGGACTGCTGGTGTGGTTCTGGCCGTCGATGTTTGGCCATGTGAAATTGGTCAGCGCATTCGTCGGACGGCTGCCGCCCTTTAGTCCGCTGCCGCTGGACCTGGATCTGATCCTGCGCCTGCTGCCCAGCGCCGTGGCGGTAGGAATGCTCGGGCTGGTGACGAGCCTGTCGATTGCCCGTTCCTTGTCGGCACGCTCCCAGCAATTGCTCGACGCCAATCAGGAAGTACGCGCCCAGGGTTTTTCGAACATGGTCGGTGCGTTTTTTTCCGGCTCGCTGTCAGCCGGTTCGTTTACCCGTTCGGGCCTGAGCTACGAGGCGGGTGCCTGCTCACCGTTGGCCGGGGTATTTTCAGCGCTGTGGGTGGCGCTGTTCGCCATCTTCGGCGCGGCGTTGATCGCGCACATTCCGATCCCGGCCATGGCGGGCAGCATTCTGTTGATCGCTTGGGGATTGGTGGACCATCGCGGCATTCGCGCGCTGTTGCGGGTCAGCCGCGCTGAGTTCCTGGTCATGGCGCTGACCTGTGTCGCAACGCTGCTGCTGGAGTTGCAGACCGCGATCTATGCCGGGGTGCTGGCTTCGCTGTTCTTTTACCTCAAGCGCACCTCGCAACCCCGCGTGCAGCATTGGCGCGAAGGCGATGAAGACATTCTGCGGGTCGGCGGGTCGATCTTTTTCGGCGCCAGCCATTATCTGCAAGTGCGCCTGCAACGGATGCACGGCGTGCGGGTGGTGATCGAGGCGCAGCAGATCAACTTCATCGACTATTCAGGGGTGGAAATGCTGCATCAGGAAGCGCGGCGGTTGCTTAAGCAGGATCGCAGCCTGACCCTGCGGCGTGCGCGGCCGCAGGTGGTGGAGGAGTTGCGCAAGCTTGAAGGCGCGGAGAAATGCCCGATCCGATTCGAAGATTGACACCACCCCCGTCTGATCACTGCGAACAGACTGTAGGAGCCAGCTTGCTGGCGATTCAACGATAACGCGGTGTACCTGATACACCGCGGCGCCCACATCGCCAGCAAGCCGGCTCCTACAGGGCTAGTTGGCGGCGGAGTTCGGCCAGCACCGGCACCGTATCCGGCCGCACACCGCGCCACAGGAAAAACGCTTCCGCCGCTTGTTCAGCGAGCATTCCCAAGCCGTCCATCGACACCGCCGCACCGTGCTCACTGGCCCAGCGGCAGAACGAGGTCGGCTCCTTGCCGTACATCATGTCGTAGCACACGGTCTTGCCCGGTTCGATCAGGCTGCTGGCAATCGGTGGTACATCGCCTGACAGACTCGCCGACGTCGCGTTGATGATCAGGTCCACCGACTCCTGCAGCCAGTCAAAACCACTGGCCGACACAGGCCCCAGGTCCGAGAACAATTCCGCCAGCAACTCGGCTTTCTCAACGGTGCGGTTGGCAATAATGACCGAAGCGGGTTGCTCGGCCAGCAACGGCTCCAGTGCACCGCGCACCGCGCCGCCGGCACCGAGCAGCAGGATGCGCTTGCCCTTGAGGCTGAAACCGGCGTTGACCGTCAGGTCCCGCACCAGCCCGGCACCGTCGGTGTTGTCGCCCAGCAGGCTGCCATCAGCGAGTTTGCTCAGGGTGTTCACCGCGCCGGCCCGCTGCGCCCGCGCCGTCAGACCGTCGGCCAGGCGATAAGCCTCTTCCTTGAACGGTACCGTCACATTCGCCCCGCGACCTTCGAGGAAAAACGCAAGGGCGAAGTCAGAAAAGTCGTCGAGTGGCGCCAGCGAGGTGCTGTAGTCCAGTTGCTGAGCGGTCTGCTCGGCAAACAAGCGGTGGATCAGCGGCGACTTGCTGTGGCCAATCGGGTTACCGAATACGACGTAACGGTCCATCAGAACTCCTCGTTCAGGCCTTGGCCAACCAGTCGCGGTCTTGCAGGAAGTATTCGGTCAGGCGGGCTTCTTCGCTGCCCGGCTCGGCTTTCCAGTCGTAGCCCCAGCGGACTTGCGGGGGCAGGGACATGAGGATCGACTCGGTGCGCCCGCCCGACTGCAGGCCGAACAGCGTGCCGCGGTCGTAGACCAGGTTGAATTCGACGTAGCGGCCACGGCGGAATTCCTGGAATTCACGCTGTTTGGCGGTGAACGCATCATGCTTGCGGCGCTGCACGATCGGTAGGTAGGCGTCGATGTAGGCGTCACCGATGGCGCGCATGAAGGCGAAGCTAGTGTCGAAGTCCCACTCGTTCAAGTCATCGAAAAACAGACCGCCGATTCCGCGCGGCTCGTGGCGATGCTTGATGTGAAAGTAGCTGTCGCACCAGGCCTTGTAACGCGAATAGACGTCCGGGCCGAACGGCGCACAGGCCTGCTCGGCAACGCAGTGCCAGTGCACGCAGTCTTCTTCGTTACCGTAATAAGGGGTCAGGTCGAAACCGCCGCCGAACCACCAGACCGGCTCTTCGCCTTCTTTTTCAGCGATGAAAAAGCGCACGTTGGCGTGGGAAGTTGGCACCTGCGGGTTGTGCGGGTGAATCACCAGCGACACGCCCAGAGCTTCGAAGCCACGGCCGGCCAGTTCCGGGCGATGAGCGCTGGCGGACGGTGGGAGCCCGCTGCCAAAGACGTGGGAAAAATTGACGCCGCCCTTTTCGATGACCGCGCCGTTTTCGATCACGCGCGTGCGACCGCCACCGCCGGCAGGCCGGGTCCAGGCGTCTTCGACGAATGCCGTGCCGCCGTCTTCGGCTTCAAGGGCTGCGCAAATCCGGTCTTGCAGGTCGAGCAGGTAGGCTTTTACGGCCTCGGTGCGGGTCGTCATGTCATCACCTTGAATCGGGCAAAACTACGCGGCGCTCCATCGGAGCAGGGGCCGGCGCAAATGGGCGCGTAGCATAACATCGCAGATGGGCCTGCCGCAGTTGACGAAGGTCAAGCTTAGGAGTCCGATAGGGAGCTTCGCAAATGACCTAAGGAGAGTTCTGATGGCAAAGCGTATCCAGTTCCGCGCCCATGGCGGCCCCGAAGTGCTCGAGTATGTCGATTATCAACCCGCCGAGCCCGGGCCCCAGCAGGTTCGCGTGACCAACAAAGCGATAGGCCTGAACTTCATCGACACTTATTACCGCAGTGGTCTCTATCCGCTGCCCGCCCTGCCATCGGGCCTGGGCTCGGAAGGTGCAGGCGTGGTCGAGGCAGTCGGCAACGAAGTGACCCGGTTCAAGGTCGGCGATCGTGTGGCTTACGGCAGCGGCCCGTTGGGCGCCTATAGCGAGGTTCACGTTTTGCCGGAGGCCAACCTGGTGCACTTGCCGGACGCCATCAGTTTCGAACAGGCCGCCGGTGTGATGCTCAAGGGCCTGACCGTGCAGTACCTGTTGCGTCAGACGTATGAACTCAAGGGTGGCGAAACCATCCTGTTCCATGCCGCTGCGGGCGGTGTCGGGTCCCTGGCCTGCCAATGGGCGAAGGCCTTGGGGGTGAAGTTGATCGGCACGGTCAGCTCGCCGGAGAAAGCCGCACTGGCCAAGGCCAATGGCGCGTGGGCGACCATCGATTACAGCCATGAAAACGTCGCACAACGGGTGCTGGAATTGACTGACGGCAAAAAAGTCCCGGTGGTGTACGACGGCGTCGGCAAGGACACCTGGCTGACGTCACTCGATAGCGTTGCGCCACGGGGTCTGGTGGTGAGTTTCGGCAATGCGTCTGGCGCAGTGGACGGGGTGAACCTGGGGATTTTGTCGGCAAAAGGCTCGTTGTACGTAACCCGGCCGACGCTGGCGACCTACGCCAATAACGCGCAAAACCTGCAACGCATGGCGGACGAGCTGTTTGAGATGATCGTCAGCGGCAAGCTCAAGGTGGACATCAGCCAGAAGTATCCGTTGGCTGAGGCAGCGAAAGCGCAGACCGAGTTGTCGGCGCGGCGTACCACTGGCTCGACTGTTTTGTTGCCTTGATGACGGCATCGCGGGCAAGCCCGCTCCCACAGGTCCGAGTCGTATACACATTATGTGAACGACCAATATCTTGTGGGAGCGGGCTTGCCCGCGATGGGCGCACCTCGGTCTCAATCCGGGCGAATGACGTTCCCGGTCGCCAGATCGCGAATCACGCTCGGATTCTTGCGCCCCCCCAGATTCCCGCCCAACACGTATTCCACTTGCCCACGGAAATACTGCTCGACGCGAAGACGCGTCCGCGCCGCCGGCCGACCCTGAGGATTAGCCGAGGTCGACACCAGCGGCCCGACCACCGCGCACAAATCCCGCACCAACGGGTGGTCGCTAACGCGCAGCGCCACGGTTTCATGCACGCCGGTAATCCACTGCGGCAACAGATTCTGATGCGGCACCAGCCAGGTATTTGGCCCCGGCCACGTGCTGGCCATACGATCCATCCACAGTTCCGGGAAGTCTTCGAACAGGAAGTCGAACTGACGAATATTGTCGGCCACCAGGATCAGGCCCTTTTCCACAGACCGGCCCTTGATCATCAACAGACGATAGACCGCTTCTTCGTCCCACGGATCGCAACCCAGGCCCCAGACCGCTTCGGTTGGATAGGCAATCACTGCCCCTGCGCGAACGGCTTGTGCGGCTTGTTGCACGCGCCAATTGTTGACCATGAAAAACTCTCCGGAATAAGGCTCTGCGCAGTTTACCGATCTTCCTTATAAAACCTAGCTCACCCGCGCAAACCAGCGCCCGCTTTCGCACACCGCCCGGCCGTCCATTTCCAGCTCCGTCAGCGCTGCCAGCACTTTGGACAAGGCCCAGCCACTGCTGACCGACAACGCTTCGCTGGTGTGGGGCGCGGCGTGAAGCAAAAGGAGCAGTGGATGAGTAGGTGTTTGCAGCGTCTCTGTGGATAGCGCCAGCCGTTGCCAGCCGCGCAAGGCTTCGAGGATATGCTCGGTAGTTTCCACCAGCACCGCACCGTCGCGGATCAATTGATGACAACCCTTGGCGCCAGGGTGGTGGATCGACCCTGGAATCGCGTACACCTCGCGTCCTTGTTCCGCCGCCAGCCTCGCCGTGATCAATGAACCGCTGGCGACACTCGCTTCAACCACCAGCACGCCGAGGGATAAACCGCTGATGATCCGGTTACGCCGAGGGAAGTTTCCGGCACTGGGGCCGGCGTCCAGCGGAAACTCGGAAAGCACTGCGCTGCCCGACGCAATCATGGCGTCGGCCAGCCGCCGATTGCGCTGTGGATAAAACTTTTCAAGTCCCGTGCCAAGTACCCCGACCGTTCGCCCGCCCACGTCCAGCGCGGCTTGATGCGCGGCGGCATCGATGCCAAGCGCCAGGCCGCTGGTGATGATGAAACCGGCGCCGGCCAGGCTGCGCGAAAACGCCGCTGCGGTGTCCATACCCGGTCGCGAAGCCCGACGACTGCCGACCATCGCCAGTTGCGGTTTTTCCAGAATGTCGGGATCGCCTGCCACGAACAACAGTGGCGGCGCATCGCTGATTTCCGCCAGCAGCGCGGGGTACTCCGGCTGGTCCCACATCAGCAAATGCTGGCCCGGACGCTCTAGCCAGGCCAATGCGTGGGCCGCGCCATCGCGCACTTCATTGGCGCGCCGTGCTTCACCGCACGCCACCGGCAAGCCCAGCGAACGCCAGGCGCTGGCAGGCGCGCTGATGGCTTTGGACGCCGAGCCGAAGGCTTCAAGCAATTTCTTGAAACGCGCCGGGCCAAGTTCCGGCAAACGATGCAGACGTAAACGAGCTTCCAGTTCCGCAGGGGAAACCGGTGTAACGGTAGACAGCGACATGGATCATCCTTGATCGTTATGAGCCCCGTTCAAACGGGAATAAGCTGTGGATAACTCTGTTGGTAACTTGTGGAGCCTGCTTACGGATTTCGCACCTTATCCATCACCGCCAGCGAGCGCGATGCGTTGAGTACCAGCCCGTAACTGAGTTTGTCGTAAGTGCGGAACACCATCAGCAAACCGGCACGCTCATCGGGGATTTTCAGCGGCTGGCCAGTGATCCGGTCGCGCACGGTTTCACCGGTTTTCATCACCACCAGCACATTGCCTTCGGCCAGGCCATCGCGCTGACCTTTGTTCAGGGTCACGACATCCAGCGCGCCAATCTGGGTAACCCCGCGCGGCACATCGATGATCAAGCCATTAATTTCGGTTTTTGGCGCGCTGGGCATGAAGGTCGAGTTGATCGAGCGTTCCTCGCCACTGAACAGCCGGTCGCCAAGACGCACTTCCTGAGTCGTGCGTTGCAGTGCCAGGGTGGCGACGTCGCCTTTGGTGGCCACAATCTCGCCACCGCCGATGTCATCAGCATTGATGCCCAAAAATTCTTTGCTATCGGGATCGGTGTAGACCTTGCCCTGGCGGAAGATGCCGTAGACCGGCTGGTTCGGGTCGAAATGGCCACGGGCGAAAATGCGGTCACCGGTACCGCTGAGCACGCGTTCGGCATCGCCAGCGACGATGTAGGGCGCCTTGTCGAAGTCCTCGACCTTGTCGACGATGCGGTTGCTCAACAGAAAGCTGTTGATCGATTGCAGCGGAATGCTCGGGATCGCATCGGCCACCGGCGAGCTGCGCACCCGAGGCGAGAGCTTTATGGTGCCGCGCGAAGCTCCGCGATTGAGGGTCAGGCGCGGCTGGCCGTTGACATAGACCAGCGACAGCGAGTCGCCGGGATAGATGAGATTGGGGTTTTCGATCTGTGGATTGGCCTGCCACAGCTCTGGCCACTTCCACGGCTCCCGGAGGAATTTTCCGGAAATGTCCCAGAGTGTGTCACCCCTCACCACGGTGTATTGCTGTGGAAAACCTTCCTTGAGTTGCACTTGCCCGTGCGCCAAACCGGCCGAGGCCAGAAGGAGCAAGGCGAGTAGTGATTTCCTCATGCGGTGAATCCCTTTATTATGTGCGTTCGCGTGAAACGCCAGAGCCCTCGTGGCTCGCTCCTGACGCTTTGATAAAAGAAAAGGAGCTACGCTTCACAACGGTAGCCTGCATCTTCGGACCTGCCAGGCCATCGACCCGACTTTACCTCACACGTGCAGCAATTAAGCTTATGGCCATTTTAGACATCCTCGAATTCCCCGACTCGCGCCTGCGCACTATCGCCAAACCTGTGGCCGTAGTGGACGACGAAGTGCGTCAGTTGGTCGATGACATGTTTGAAACAATGTATGAAGCGCCAGGCATCGGCCTCGCCGCGACCCAGGTCAACGTGCACAAACGTATCGTCGTGATGGACCTCTCCGAAGACCGTAGCGAACCACGGGTGTTCATCAACCCCGAGTTCGAGTCGTTGACCGACGAGATGGAGCAATACCAGGAAGGCTGCCTCTCGGTGCCGGGCTTCTACGAAAACGTCGATCGCCCGCAGAAGGTCAAGGTCAAGGCCCTGGACCGTGACGGCAAGCCTTACGAACTGATTGCCGAAGGCCTGCTCGCCGTGTGCATCCAGCATGAATGCGACCACCTCAACGGCAAATTGTTCGTCGACTACCTGTCGAACCTCAAACGCGACCGAATCAAGAAGAAACTGGAAAAGCTCCATCGCCAGAACGCTTGATGCCCTTCTTTCAAAGGCTTGCTGCGGCAAGCCTTTTTCTTTTCAGAGATTGCTCCCATGACTGAGCCACTGCGCATCGTCTTTGCCGGCACCCCGGAATTCGCCGCCGAACACCTCAAGGCCCTGCTCGCCAGCCCTTACGAAGTCGTCGCGGTTTACACCCAGCCGGATCGTCCGGCGGGCCGTGGGCAAAAGCTGATGCCAAGCCCGGTCAAGCAACTCGCGCTGGAAAACAACATTCAGGTGTTGCAGCCGCCGACGCTGCGCAACGAAGACGCCCAGGCTGAACTGGCCGCACTCAAGCCGGACTTGCTGGTGGTGGTCGCCTATGGCTTGATCCTGCCGCAAGCGGTGCTGGATATTCCGCGCCTGGGTTGCATCAACAGCCACGCTTCGTTGCTGCCGCGCTGGCGCGGGGCGGCGCCGATCCAGCGTGCGGTCGAAGCGGGCGACAGCGAAAGCGGCGTGACCGTGATGCGCATGGAACTTGGCCTCGACACCGGGCCGATGCTGCTAAAAGTCACCACGCCGATCACCGCCGAAGACACCGGTGGCAGCCTCCACGACCGTCTCGCCGAAATGGGTCCACCGGCCGTGATCCAGGCGATTGCCGGCCTCGCCGCCGGAACGCTGGAAGGCGAAGTGCAGGATGACAGTCTTGCCACCTACGCTCACAAATTGAACAAAGACGAAGCACGCATCGACTGGAGCCGTCCGGCGGTTGAGCTGGAACGCCTGGTCCGCGCCTTCAACCCGTGGCCGATCACCTATAGCACGCTGAACAGCGAAGCGCTGAAAGTGCTGGCCGCGAGCCTCGCCGAAGGGCAGGGCGCACCGGGGCAAATCCTCAGCGCCAGCAAGGACGGCTTGATCGTCGCCTGCGGTGAGCAAGCACTTTGTCTGACTCGTCTGCAATTGCCCGGCGGCAAGGCGCTGAACTTCAGCGACTTGTTCAACAGCCGTCGTGAGAAATTCGCCGTCGGCACCTTGCTCGGTCAAGCGGCGGACGCTCAATGAATCCACGTCTGGCCGCCGCCAAGGCACTCGCCGCTGTTCTTAACGGAAAAGCCTCACTCAACAGTTCGTTGCCGCCACAAATGGACAAGGTTGAAGACCGTGATCGCGGCTTCACTCAGGATCTGGCGTTTGGCACCGCGCGCTGGCAGCCACGTTTGTCGGCGCTGGCGGCCAAGTTGCTGCAGAAGCCGTTCAAGGCTGCGGACGCCGATGTCGAGGCGCTGCTGCTGGTCGGCCTCTATCAACTGCTCTACACCCGCGTCCCGGCCCACGCCGCCATTGGCGAAACCGTCGGTTGCGCCGACAAGCTGAAAAAGCCTTGGGCCAAGGCTTTGCTCAATGCCGTGTTGCGCCGCGCCCAGCGGGAAAGCGAAGCGCTGCTAGCCGAGCTGGAACACGACCCGGTGGTTCGCACCGCGCACCCGCGTTGGCTGCAAAAATCCCTCAAGGCATTCTGGCCTGAGCAGTGGGAATCCATTTGCACAGCGAACAACGCGCATCCGCCGATGATTCTGCGAGTCAACCGCCGCCACCACACTCGCGACGCTTACCTTGGGCTGCTGACTGAGGCCGGCATCGCCGCTACGCCATGCGTTTACAGTCAGGACGGCATCATCCTCGAAGCCGCCGCCGACGTGCGCAGCCTGCCAGGCTTCGCCGAAGGCTGGATCAGCGTGCAGGACGAAGCGGCGCAACTGGCCGCCGATCTGCTCGACCTCGCACCAGGACAACGGGTACTGGATGCCTGCTGCGCACCGGGCGGCAAGACCTGCCACATCCTCGAAGCCGAGCCAAAACTGGCGGGTGTCGTGGCGGTGGATCTGGAAGCCAAGCGTCTGGTGCGCGTGCGCGAGAACCTCGCACGCCTGGGCCTGAGCGCCGAACTGATCGCCGCCGACGGCCGCGACACCGCGACCTGGTGGGACGGCAAACCCTTTCAGCGCATTTTGCTGGACGCGCCATGTTCGGCCACCGGCGTGATCCGACGTCACCCCGACATCAAGCTGACTCGCCAACCGGATGACATCGCTGCACTGGCGGTGCTTCAGGGCGAGCTGCTGGATGCCCTGTGGATAACTTTGGAGGTTGGCGGGATTTTGCTTTACGCCACCTGCTCCACGCTGCCGACCGAGAACACCGAAGTCATCGAAGCTTTCCTAGCCCGCACGCCGGGTGCCCGTGAATTGGACCTCGCCACGGCGGCCGGCATCAAGCAACCTCACGGTCGCCAGTTGCTGGCCCAGGAAGGTGGCCACGACGGGTTCTACTACGCCAAGCTGATCAAGATCGCCGCCCCGCGCGGTTAATGGGTTTAAAGGGAGTGACTGGATGAAAATCATCATCCTCGGCGCAGGGCAGGTCGGCGGTTCGCTGGCAGAACATCTGGCCAGCGAGGCCAATGACATTACCGTGGTCGACACTGACGGCGAACGCCTGCGTGACCTCGGCGATCGGCTGGACATCCGCACCGTTCAGGGCCGCGGCTCGTTGCCGACGGTGCTGCGTCAGGCCGGCGCGGACGACGCCGACATGCTGGTGGCCGTGACCAACAGCGACGAAACCAACATGGTCGCCTGTCAGGTCGCCCACACCCTGTTCCATACTCCGACCAAGATCGCCCGGGTCCGCGAAGCCGCGTACCTGACGCGCTCCGAGCTGTTCGATAACGAAGCGATTCCGGTGGACGTGCTGATCAGCCCGGAACAAGTGGTCACCAATTACATCAAGCGCCTGATCCAGCATCCGGGCGCATTGCAGGTGATCGATTTCGCCGAAGGCAAAGCACAACTGGTGGCGGTGAAGGCCTACTACGGCGGACCGTTGGTGGGCCAGCAACTGCGTCAGTTGCGTGAACACATGCCGAACGTTGAAACCCGCGTCGCCGCAATTTTCCGCCGTGATCGGCCGATCCTGCCCCAGGGCGATACGGTGATCGAGGCGGATGACGAAGTGTTCTTCATCGCCGCCAAGGCGAATATTCGCGCGGTGATGAGCGAGATGCGCCGTCTGGATGAAACCTACAAACGCATCGTCATCGCCGGTGGCGGGCAGATCGGTGAGCGTCTGGCCGAGGCGATCGAAAGCCGTTATCAAGTGAAGATCATCGAGATGAACCCGGCCCGCTGCCGCCATCTCTCGGACACCCTCGACAGCACCGTGGTGTTGCAGGGCAGTGCCTCCGACCGCGACTTGCTGATGGAAGAGAACATTGCCGACGCGGATATTTTCCTGGCCCTGACCAACGATGACGAAGCCAACATCATGTCCTCGCTGCTGGCCAAGCGCTTGGGCGCGAAGAAGGTGATGACGATCATCAACAACCCGGCTTACGTGGATTTGATCCAGGGCGGCGATATCGACATCGCCATCAGCCCGCAACTGGCAACGATCGGCACGCTGCTGGCCCACGTGCGGCGCGGCGACATCGTCAGCGTGCACTCATTGCGCCGCGGCGCGGCGGAGGCCATCGAGGCGATTGCCCATGGTGATGAGAAGTCGAGCAAGGTCATCGGCAAGGCGATTGAGAACATCGGTTTGCCGCCGGGGACGACCATTGGCGCAATCATTCGTGATGAAGAAGTGATCATTGCGCATGACGACACGGTGATCGCGGCGGGCGACCATGTGATTTTGTTCCTTGTGGATAAGAAGCATATTCGGGATGTGGAAAAGCTGTTTCATGTTGGGCTCAGCTTCTTCTGATCCGTGATTGGGGGCGACGGGAGTGGCCTCTTCGCGGGCAAGCCCGCTCCCACAGGTTCTCGGTCGTGTACGAATTTTATGTTCACTGAAGATCACTGTGGGAGTGGGCTCACCCGCGAAAGCGATCTCTATGATACGTAGCCCTCCCTGACACACCTCACAAGGAATCCACCATGCTCGAATCCCTGGAAAAAATGCTCGCCAAGGGTGTGGATAACTCATTGCTACGCTTCGGCTTGGGCAAGGGTTATCTGGATCTTGGGGAAAACGCCAAGGCCGCCGAGCATTTCCAGCGCTGCGTCGAGTTCGATCCAAAGTATTCGGCCGCCTGGAAGCTCTTAGGCAAAGCCCATCTGGCGCTGGCCGACTTTCCATCTGCGCGTCAGGCGTGGGAGCAAGGCCTGGAAGCCGCCCGCGCCCATGGCGACAAGCAGGCAGAGAAAGAGATGACGGTGTTTCTGAAGAAGCTTGAGCGCCAGGCACACTGATCAGAGGTAGCGCAGGCCGATACCATCGGCGTCGACCAGCACCACTTCCATGCGCACTCGCGGCGCACCTGTGGGTAAGTCTTGCACCTGTCCGTACACGACCGCGCCTTTAGGCAACGACGACAAGCCTGGATGCTTGACGTAGACGCCCGTCGTCGAGAGGTTGCGGGTCTGGCCCAGGCATTCGCCGAAGCTTTCGTGAGTGATCTTGATGCGAAACGATTTGCGGTGTTCGGACATCTTTTGCGCCCTTGCTGAACGTGGGTTGTGGATAACGCGAACCTGTAGGAGCGAGGTCAGGTTATCCACAGATCATGCCAATCAACTCAATACCAACGCTCTTCACCCGGTGGCCGCTTCTTGAAGCGCTTCATGCTCCACATGTACTGGCTCGGATACGCCCGCACATAGCGCTCGACTACCTTACTCATGGCCGCGCAGGACGTCTCGGTATCGGTGCTGTACATGGCCTCTGGCGCGGCTTCCAGGATCACTTTGTAACCTGAACCGTCCGGCAGCCGCAGGGCATGCAGGAACACGCCGACCGCTTTACCGCCGGCGAGCATGTTCGGTACGAACTTGCTGGTCAGCGCCTGGGTGGCGAAAAAAGGTACGAAAATCCCGGCGGATTCGGCCGGTTCCGGGTCAGCGGGAATGCCCACTGCACCACCTTTGCGCACTTCCTTGATGACGCTGAGGATGCCTTCCTTGGTGGAAGCGGCCACGCGGTTGCCCAATTGCACGCGCTGTTTGCGCAGCAAATCATCCACCGCTTTCAGTTTCGGCGGTCGGTAGAAAATGATCGGTTTGCACTGGTTGCAATAGAAGTGGTTCAACACTTCCCAGTTGCCCAGGTGACTGGTGATGCCGACCACGCCTTTACCGGAGGCTAGGGCGTCCTTCAACACGTCGAGCCCTTCGACTTCACGTACCAGGTCGATGGAACGCTGGGCCGGCCAGATCCAGGCGCAGGCGCTTTCGGTCAGGGACTTGCCGATGTCTTTCAGGCTCTGGCCGACCAGACGCTCGCGTTCAGCCGGGTCCATTTCGGGGAAGCACTTGGCGAGGTTGATCCGCACCACATCGCGGGAACGGTTGGGGGTTTTCCACATGACCCAGCCAATGGCCGAGCCCACGGCTTGCACCGCCCGCCACGGGAGCAGGGCAAACAGCCGCAGAGCGCCTACCAGCAAGGCGCCTTTAAACTTATCCACAGGTCACTCCTGATCTTGTGCTGTGCGCGAGGCGGCCATTCTAACCGCCGTTGGCGAGCTGAGCGTAGCGGTCGCAGTCTTGCGTATGGTCCATGACCATGCCCGAGGCCTGCATCAGCGCGTAGCAAATGGTCGGACCGACGAACGTGAAGCCGGCCTTTTTCAGGCCTTTGCTCATCTCCACCGCAGTCGGCGTGACCGCCGGCACCTCGGTGCGATCCTTGAAATGATTGATCAAGGGCGTTCCGCCGACGAAGGACCAGAGAAATGCTACCGGGTCCTCCAGCGCCAGCCAGGCCTGGGCGTTGCGACGGGCCGCATTGAGTTTGAGGCGATTGCGAATGATGCCCGGATCGAGCATCAATTCATCGATTTCCGCGTCGCTCATCTGCGCCACCCGTTGTACGTCGAAGCCGAACAATACCTCGCGATATCGCTCACGTTTACGCAGCACGGTGATCCAGGAAAGGCCAGCCTGGAACCCTTCGAGCAAAAGCAACTCGAACAAACCCTGCGCATCGCGTAGCGGCGTGCCCCACTCCTGATCGTGATAAGCCATGTACAGCGGATCTTCGGAACACCAAAAGCAGCGTGGCATAAGGCTCCAGGGGGCGTGCGCAGGACCGAATCGGGTATACTCCCGCTCTTTAAATCGCAGCCCAAGAAACAGGTGAATTTCGTGAGCCAGCCTACGCCAGCCGTGCGTACCTTCCAAGACTTGATCCTCGCCCTCCAGCAATACTGGGCCGAGCAAGGTTGTGTGGTACTTCAGCCCTACGATATGGAAGTAGGCGCCGGCACTTTCCACACCGCTACATTCCTGCGCGCCATTGGCCCGGAAACCTGGAACGCCGCTTATGTGCAGCCCAGTCGTCGCCCGACTGACGGCCGCTACGGCGAAAACCCGAACCGTCTGCAGCACTACTACCAGTTCCAGGTAGTCCTGAAGCCGAACCCGGACAACTTCCAGGAACTGTATCTGGGCTCCCTCAAGCACGTCGGCCTGGACCCGCTGGTCCACGACATCCGCTTCGTCGAAGACAACTGGGAATCGCCGACACTGGGCGCCTGGGGTCTGGGCTGGGAAGTCTGGCTCAACGGCATGGAAGTGACGCAGTTCACTTACTTCCAGCAAGCGGGCGGCATCGAGTGCTACCCGGTGACCGGCGAGATCACTTACGGTCTCGAGCGTCTGGCCATGTACCTGCAAGGCGTGGACTCAGTCTATGACCTGGTCTGGGCTGACGGCCCAATGGGCAAAGTGACCTACGGCGACGTGTTCCACCAGAACGAAGTGGAGCAGTCGACCTACAACTTCGAACACGCCAACGTCGAGAAGCTGTTCGAACTGTTCGATTTCTATGAAAGCGAAGCCAAGCGCCTGATCGAACTCGACCAGCCGCTGCCATTGCCGAGCTACGAAATGGTGTTGAAGGCCTCCCATACCTTCAACCTGCTGGATGCACGCCGGGCGATTTCGGTGACTGCGCGTCAGCAATACATCCTGCGTGTGCGCACCCTGGCGCGTTCCGTTGCGCAAGCCTACCTGCTGGCTCGCGCCAAGCTGGGCTTCCCGATGGCGACCCCGGACCTGCGTGACGAAGTACTGGCCAAGCTGGAGGCTGCACAATGAGTGCTCAAGATTTTCTGGTTGAACTGGGCACCGAAGAACTGCCACCCAAAGCCCTGAACACCCTGGCCGACGCGTTTCTGGCCGGTATCGACAAGGGCCTGCAAGCCGCTGGCCTGAACTACGAGACCAAAACCGTCTACGCCGCACCACGTCGTCTGGCTGTGCTGATCACCTCGCTGGCCACCCAGCAACCGGATCGCAGCATCAACCTCGACGGCCCTCCACGTCAGGCCGCGTTCGATGCCGAAGGCAACCCGACTCAAGCGGCCCTGGGCTTCGCCAAGAAGTGCGGCGTCGACCTGAGCGAAATCGATCAGAGCGGCCCGAAACTGCGCTACAGCCAAAGCATCGCCGGCAAACCGACCGCGAGCCTGTTGCCGACCATCGTTGAAGATTCGCTGAACGACCTGCCAATCCCGAAGCGCATGCGCTGGGGCGCTCGCAAGGAAGAGTTCGTTCGCCCGACCCAGTGGCTGGTGATGCTGCTCGGTGACCAAGTCATCGATTGCACGATCCTCGCCCAGAAGTCCGGCCGCGACTCCCGTGGTCACCGCTTCCATCACCCGGAAAGCGTGCGCATCACTTCACCTGCCAACTACCTGAGCGACCTGCGTGCCGCTTACGTACTGGCCGACGCCAACGAGCGTCGCGAACTGATCAGTAAGCGCACCGAAGAGCTGGCGACGATGCAGGAAGGTACTGCCATCGTTCCCCCAGCCTTGCTTGATGAAGTGACCGCGCTGGTTGAATGGCCGGTGCCGCTGGTGTGCTCGTTCGAGGAACGTTTCCTCGACGTGCCGCAAGAAGCCCTGATCACTACCATGCAGGACAACCAGAAGTACTTCTGCCTGCTGGATGCCGACGGCAAGTTGCTGCCACGTTTCATCACCGTGGCCAACATCGAAAGCAAAGACCCGCAGCAGATCATCGCCGGTAACGAGAAAGTGGTTCGCCCACGCCTGACCGACGCCGAGTTCTTCTTCAAGCAAGACAAGAAGCAGAAACTCGAAGACTTCAACCTGCGCCTGCAAAACGTGGTGTTCCAGGAAAAACTGGGCAGCGTCTACGACAAGGCCGAGCGCGTTTCCAAACTCGCCGCGTTCATCGCGCAACGCATTGGCGGCAACGCAGCCTGGGCTTCCCGTGCCGGCCTGCTGTCCAAGTGCGACCTGTCGACCGAAATGGTCGGTGAGTTCCCGGAAATGCAAGGTGTCGCCGGTTACTACTACGCCCTCAACGACGGCGAGCCGGAAGAAGTCGCTCTGGCACTGAACGAGCAGTACATGCCGCGCGGTGCCGGGGCTGAATTACCGACCACCCTGACCGGTGCGGCCGTGGCCATCGCTGACAAGCTCGACACCCTGGTCGGCATCTTCGGTATCGGCATGCTGCCAACCGGTAGCAAAGACCCGTATGCCCTGCGTCGTGCTGCACTCGGCGTGTTGCGCATCCTGATCGACAAGAAGCTCGACCTCGACCTGAACGACGCCGTGGCATTCGCGGTGAATGCGTTCGGTGCCAAGGTCAAGGCTGCCGGCCTCAACGATTCGGTATTGGAATTCATCTTTGACCGTCTGCGTGCCCGTTATGAAGACGAAGGCGTGGACGTCGGGACTTACCTGTCGGTCCGTGCCCTGAAGCCGGGTTCTGCCTTGGACTTCGACCAGCGCGTTCAAGCCGTGGAAGCGTTCCGCAAATTGCCGGAAGCCGCAGCCCTGGCCGCCGTGAACAAACGCGTTTCGAACTTGCTGAGCAAGGTCGAAGGCTCCATTCCTTCGGTCGTGGAAGCCAAGTATTTCGACAACGCCAACGAGTTCTCCCTGTACTCGGCGATCCAGCAGGCTGACCAGGCTGTGCAGCCAATGGCCGCTGCGCGTCAGTACAGCGAATCGCTGGCACGTCTGGCTGCCTTGCGCGAGCCGGTTGATGCGTTCTTCGAGGCCGTGATGGTCAACGCTGAAGACGCCAAGGTCCGCGCCAACCGTTACGCATTGCTGGCACGCCTGCGTGGGCTGTTCCTCGGCGTTGCCGACATTTCGATGCTGGGCTGAGGGACTGCTGTTGAAACTGCTGATTCTCGATCGGGACGGGGTGATCAACTACGACTCCGACGCTTACATCAAGTCGGTGGAGGAGTGGATTCCGCTCCCCGGTTCGATCGAAGCCATTGCGCAGTTGAGCAAGGCCGGCTGGACGGTGGCGGTGGCTACCAACCAGTCGGGCATCGCTCGTGGCTATTACGACATCGCGACCCTGGACGCCATGCACGAGCGCTTGCGCTCGTTGGTGGCAGAGCAGGGCGGCGAAGTCGGGCTGATCGTCTACTGCCCGCACGGGCCGGACGACGGCTGCGATTGCCGCAAGCCAAAACCCGGGATGTTGAAAACCATCGCCGCTCATTACAACGTATCGCTGACTCATCTATGGTTCGTCGGCGATACCCTTGGTGACCTGGAAGCCGCCAAAGCCGTCGACTCTCAACCAGTTTTGGTAAAGACCGGGAAAGGCGAAAAGACTCTGGGCAAGACCCTGCCGGTGGGCACCTTGATTTTTGACGATCTTGCGGCGATTGCCGCAGAACTTATCCACAATTAGAGTGCTTCGATTGTTCCTGACCAAGGATTGATCGGGAGTGCGCTTGAATAGGCGGGCAGTGCCCGCAACGGTAAATGTCGCCATGTCGATACTGCAGGCCATCAGAACCTTCCTCTTTTACCTGCTGCTGGGCACCAGCTCCTTGCTTTGGTGCAGCCTGAGCTTTTTTATCGCGCCGTTTCTGCCGTTCAAGGCGCGGTATCGCTTCATCAACGTGTACTGGTGCCGCTGCGCCTTGTGGCTGAGCAAAGTCTTTCTGGGCATCAGCTACGAAGTGAAGGGCGCCGAAAACGTGCCGGACCAGCCTTGCGTGATTCAGTCGAACCACCAAAGCACTTGGGAGACCTTCTTCCTCTCCGCCTACTTCGAGCCGTTGAGCCAGGTGCTCAAGCGCTCATTGCTGTTCGTCCCATTCTTCGGCTGGGCCATGGCCATGCTGCGACCGATCGCCATCGACCGCGACAATCCGAAAGCCGCGCTCAAGCATGTGGCGAAGAAAGGCGATGAATTGCTGAAGGATGGCGTCTGGGTGCTGATCTTCCCCGAAGGGACTCGCGTTCCGTATGGCACCATCGGCAAGTTCTCACGCGGTGGCACCGCGTTAGCGGTCAATGCCGCACTTCCAGTCCTGCCAATTGCGCACAATGCGGGCAAGTTCTGGCCGAAAACCGGGTGGCTAAAGAAGCAAGGCGTCATCACCGTCATCATCGGCGAGCCGATGTACGCCGTGGGCAGTGGGCCGCGCGCCATTGCCGAGCTGAATGACCGGGTGCAGAGCTGGAACGAGCAGATGCAGCGGGAAATGGGTTCGCTTCCAGCCGCTCCTGCGGCCCCCTCGGCCAACGATCAAGTGGCTGTCTGAGATTCTGTGGATAACCTGTGTACCGTTTTACCGAAAATTAACGTTTTATGAACATATCTTTATGATTTATATACATATTTCTTAAGCTCATAAAACTTGGGAAATGGTGCATAAGTTTTTTTCGGGCGCAAAAAAACCGGCTGATATAGCCGGTTTTTTTATGCCCGCGATTTGTGATGATTTTTGTTCTGAGGACATTTTTGAAGATGAAAAAAAAGCCAACGCTGAGCGTTGGCCTTTTTCGTTTGGCAGGTCCGCTACTGGATCAGAAGTCCAGGTTGGACACCGCCAGGGCGTTGCTTTCGATGAAGTCACGGCGAGGTTCGACCGCATCACCCATCAGGGTGTTGAAGATCTGGTCTGCGCCAATGGCGTCTTCGATGGTCACTTTGAGCATCCGGCGCTGGCTTGGGTCCATGGTGGTTTCCCACAGCTGATCCGGGTTCATTTCGCCCAGACCTTTGTATCGCTGGATGGTGTGACGCTTGGTGCTTTCAGCCATCAGCCATTCAAGGGCTTCCTTGAACTCGGTGACCGGCTTCTTGCGCTCGCCACGCTGGATGTACGCACCGTCGTCCAACAAAGTGCTCAGTTGAGCGCCCAGCGATACAACGGTTTTGTAATCGTTGCTGCCGAAGAAGTCACGGTTGAAGGTGACGTAGTTCGACAGACCGTGGGAGATCAGTTCGACCTCTGGCAGCCAGACGTTACGTTCACGGTCTTCACGCAGGCTGGCTTTATAGACCAGGCCAGACTTCTCGACAGTGCGCAGACGAACTTCGTACTGGGCCATCCAATCCTGCATCGCTGCGTGATCGGACAATTGCTCCAGGCTGACAGCCGGCAGGTAGATGAAGTGCTCGGTCAGTTCCTGTGGGTACAGGCGCGACAGACGCTTGAGGGTCTTCATTACCAGACGGAAGTCATTCACCAGACGCTCGAGGGCAGGTCCGGAAATACCCGGGGCATCCTCGTTCAAGTGAAGGCTCGCGTCTTCCAGGGCCGACTGCGTCATGTACTCTTCCATGGCGTCGTCGTCTTTGATGTATTGCTCTTGCTTGCCTTTCTTGACCTTGTACAGCGGCGGCTGCGCGATGTAGATGTAGCCGCGCTCGATCAGCTCCGGCAACTGACGGAAGAAGAAGGTCAGCAGCAGGGTACGGATGTGCGAACCGTCGACGTCAGCATCGGTCATGATGATAATGTTGTGGTAACGCAGCTTGGCGATGTTGTACTCGTCGCGGCCGATGCCGCAGCCCAGGGCGGTGATCAATGTGCCCACTTCTTGCGAAGAGATCATCTTGTCGAAACGCGCCTTCTCGACGTTCAGGATCTTGCCTTTCAACGGCAGGATGGCCTGGGTGCGACGGTTGCGACCCTGCTTGGCGGAGCCGCCAGCAGAGTCACCTTCCACGAGGTACAGTTCGGAAAGGGCAGGGTCTTTTTCCTGGCAGTCAGCCAGTTTGCCCGGCAGGCCGGCGATATCCAGCGCGCCTTTGCGACGGGTCATCTCACGGGCTTTACGCGCCGCTTCACGCGCACGAGCCGCGTCGATCATCTTACCGACGACCAGTTTGGCTTCGTTCGGGTTTTCCAGCAGGAAGTCGGAGAAGTACTTGCCCATTTCCTGTTCGACCGCGGTCTTCACTTCGGAAGACACCAGCTTGTCTTTGGTCTGGGAGCTGAACTTCGGATCAGGCACTTTTACCGAGATGATCGCGGTCAGGCCTTCACGGGCATCGTCACCGGTGGTCGCGACTTTGTGCTTCTTCGCCAGGCCTTCCGCTTCGATGTAGGTGTTCAGGTTACGCGTCAGTGCGGAGCGGAAACCCACCAAGTGAGTACCGCCATCGCGCTGTGGAATGTTGTTGGTGAAGCACAACAGGTTCTCGTTGAAGCTGTCGTTCCACTGCAAGGCGATTTCCACGCCGATGCCGTCTTCGCGCTGGATGTTGAAGTGGAACACCTGGTTGACCGGAGTCTTGTTGGTGTTCAGGTATTCAACGAACGCACGCAGGCCACCTTCGTACTTGAACAGCTCTTCCTTACCGCTGCGTTCATCCTTGAGGACGATACCGACACCGGAGTTGAGGAAGGACAGTTCACGAATCCGCTTGGCCAGGATGTCCCAGCTGAAGTGAATATTCTTGAAGGTCAGATCGGATGGTTTGAAGTGAATCTGGGTGCCGGTGGTTTCGCTCTCACCGACGATTTTCATCGGTTCTTTCGGAACACCGTGAATGTACGTCTGTTCCCAGATCTTGCCGCTGCGGCGAACGGTCAGGACCAGCTCTTCAGACAGGGCGTTGACCACCGAAACACCTACACCGTGCAGACCGCCGGATACTTTGTAGGAGTTGTCGTCGAACTTACCGCCGGCGTGCAGCACGGTCATGATGACCTCGGCCGCGGAAACGCCTTCTTCTTTGTGCACGTCTACCGGGATGCCACGGCCGTTGTCGCGAACGGTGATGGACTCATCCGGGTGGATGATGATGCTGATATCGTCGCAGTGGCCAGCGAGCGCTTCATCGATGGAGTTGTCGACTACCTCGAAGACCATGTGGTGCAGACCGCTACCATCGTCGGTGTCACCAATGTACATACCGGGACGTTTACGGACGGCATCCAGGCCTTTCAGCACTTTAATGCTCGTTGAGTCGTAGGTATTCGTATTTTCTTCGCTCAATGCCTTCACTCCCGATGGTCGTGGGTCTGGGTGATACGGCCCTGTTCCACGTGGAACAGAGCGACTGGCGTTTCCGTCTGCCAGCCGTCCCTCAATAATTCGTGATCTACACAGGTGATAAACACCTGGCAGCGTAAGTCTTCCAGCAAGCGGCAAAGCGCGCGACGGTGGTGCTCGTCCAATTCAGACGGCAGGTCATCCACCAGATAAATACACTGACCACGTCGGGCCTGGCTCACCAGATGCCCTTGGGCAATCCGCAATGCACAGACCACCAACTTCTGCTGACCACGGGACAAGATGTCCGCGGCGTTATGTGCGCCCAATCTAAGTCGCAAATCAGCACGTTGTGGTCCGGCTTGGGTATGACCCATTTGCTGATCCCGCTGAAGGGACCCGGCGAGCACTGCACTTAACTCCCGGTCCTTGTCCCAACCGCGGTAATAGCTGAGCGTCAAACCCTCGAGCTCAACCAGTTCGCTCAAGGTCTGTTCAAAGACTGGTTTCAAGGCTTTGATGTAAGCGCGGCGGTATTCATCTATTTCAGCGCTGGCCTGGCACAGTTCCCTGTCCCAAACCGCTTGCGAAACGGCGTCAAGTGTACCATGCCGCAGCCAAGAGTTTCTCTGGCGCAGGGCCTTCTGCAAGCGCTGCCAGGTGGACATGAATCGCGGTTCCACGTGGAACACGCCCCAGTCTAGAAACTGCCGACGAATCTTCGGCGCGCCTTCCAGCAGGCGGAAGCTGTCCGGGTTAATCAACTGAAGCGGCAGGATCTCTGCCAGTTGCGCCGCACTGCGGGCATTCTGGCCGTCTATACGAATCTGGAACTCCCCCTGCCGGTCGCGAGATATCCCCAAGGCGCTGTGTCCGCCCTCGGCCAACTCAACCTGCCCAAACACCGTGCACGCCAGTTGCTCGTACTGAATGACGGGCAACAATCGGGTGCTACGAAACGAACGGCCAAGCCCCAGCAGGTGAATGGCTTCCAGAACACTGGTTTTGCCGCTGCCGTTGGCGCCGTAAAGAATATTGATTCGGGGGGAGGGGGAGAAGGTCACCGGGTGCAGATTGCGCACCGCGGTGACCGAGACGCGACTTAAAGACATCTAGCTTCTGCTGAGCATGATTACAGACGCATCGGCATGACAACGTAGGCCGAGTCGTCGTTGTCGGACTCTTGCACCAGCGCACTGCTGTTCGAGTCGGACAGGATCAGGCGAACCTGCTCGGTCGTCATCACGCCCAGCACGTCGAGCAGATAGCTCACGTTGAAACCGATTTCCAGATTGCCGCCGTTGTACTCAACGCCCACTTCTTCTTCAGCTTCTTCCTGCTCCGGGTTGTTCGCCTGGATCTTCAGCTGACCGTTGGCCAATTGCAGTCGGATACCGCGGTACTTCTCGTTGGACAAGATCGCTGTACGGCTGAACGCTTCACGCAGGGCTTGGCGATCACCGAGTACCAGCTTGTCGCCGCCTTTTGGCAGAACGCGCTCGTAGTCAGGGAATTTGCCGTCGACCAGTTTCGATGTGAAGGTGAACTCGCCAGTGGTCGCGCGGATGTGGTGTTGACCCAGCACGATGCTGACGATGCCGTCCGGCTCGGTCAGCAAACGCGCGAGTTCAAGGATACCCTTGCGCGGCACGATGACCTGGTGACGATCCGGCTGACCGATATCGGCCTTCATCGAGCACATGGCCAGACGGTGACCGTCGGTGGCTACAGCGCGGATGATGCCTTCGGACACTTCCAGCAGCATGCCGTTCAGGTAATACCGCACGTCCTGCTGGGCCATAGCGAAGCTCGTGCGTTCAATCAAACGACGCAGTTTGCTCTGCTCCAGGCTGCAAGTCAGCGACCCTGGGCCTTCTTCGACCGTAGGGAAATCGTTGGCCGGCAGGGTCGACAGGGTGAAGCGGCTACGGCCGGCCTTCACAACGAGCTTCTGCTCGTCGACCTTGATGTCGATCAGCGCGTCGTTCGGCAAGCTCTTGCAGATGTCCATCAGCTTGCGCGCAGGCACAGTGATGGAACCTGGGTCCGCAGGCTCTTCGAGTTGCACACGACCGACCAGCTCGACTTCCAGGTCGGTACCGGTCAGCGACAATTGCTGGCCTTCGACAACCAGCAGCACGTTGGAGAGCACCGGCAAGGTCTGTCGGCGCTCGACGACGCCTGCGACCAGTTGCAGGGGTTTCAACAGGGCTTCGCGTTGAATGGTGAAATGCATGGTCTAGTCCCTTGCCTTAATAAGCTGCGCTGGTGTTCATCAAGTGGTCAGTGTACGCAGCAGGTTCTTGTAGTCCTCGCGGATGTCCGCGTCGGATTCCTTAAGTTCGTTGATCTTGCGGCAGGCGTGCAAAACGGTCGTGTGGTCGCGGCCGCCAAACACATCGCCGATTTCCGGCAGGCTGTGGTTAGTCAACTCTTTGGACAACGCCATTGCAACCTGACGCGGACGTGCAACCGAGCGTGAACGACGCTTGGACAGCAGATCGGAAATCTTGATCTTGTAGTACTCGGCGACCGTGCGCTGAATGTTATCCACAGAGACCAGTTTGTCTTGCAGCGCCAACAGGTCTTTCAGGGATTCGCGAATCAATTCGATGGTGATGTCGCGGCCCATGAAGTGCGAGTGGGCGATCACGCGTTTAAGCGCGCCTTCCAGCTCACGGACGTTGGAGCGGATACGCTGGGCAATAAAGAACGCCGCATCGTGTGGCAGATCGACTTTGGCCTGATCGGCCTTTTTCATCAGGATCGCGACACGGGTTTCCAGCTCCGGCGGCTCGACGGCAACCGTCAGGCCCCAGCCGAAGCGGGATTTGAGGCGCTCTTCAAGGCCTTCGATTTCTTTCGGGTAGCGGTCACTGGTGAGAATGACCTGCTGGCCACCTTCAAGCAGGGCGTTGAAGGTGTGGAAAAACTCTTCCTGGGAGCGCTCTTTGCGGGCGAAGAACTGAATGTCATCGATCAGCAACGCATCGACCGAACGGTAGAAGCGTTTGAACTCGTTGATCGCGTTCAGCTGCAGGGCCTTGACCATGTCGGCGACGAATCGCTCCGAGTGCAGGTACACGACCTTGGCATTCGGGTTCTTCTTTAATAGATGGTTACCCACAGCGTGCATCAAGTGGGTCTTACCCAAGCCGACGCCGCCATAAAGGAAGAGCGGGTTGTAACCGTGCTTGGGGTTGTCCGCGACCTGCCAGGCCGCAGCCCGGGCCAGCTGGTTGGACTTACCCTCGACAAAGTTTTCGAAGGTGAAGGTGCGGTTCAGGTAACTGGTGTGCTTGAGCGCGCCTTCGACTTGCACCGTGCGCTGCTCGGAGCGAATAGGAGCCTGTTGCGAGCTGGCACCAGCCATCGGGTCGAAGCTGTCGCGAGACGGCTCTTCACTGACCTCGGCCACTTTTTGTGTCGCACGCTTGGTCGGTGCGGCGGTCTGGGTTGGCGCTGGAGCGCTGACAGGCGCTTGAGCGGCCTGAGCGTGGGAAGCCGCGGCGGCCAACGGTGCATTCGGTGCCGCACGCGGTGCCGAACTGCGTTTGCTGCCTATTAATAAGGAGAGCGCAGGCGCCATGCCATTGCCATGCTCATCCAGCAGTTCAAGGACGCGGCCCAGGTACTTTTCGTTGACCCAGTCGAGAACAAAACGATTCGGTGCGTAGACACGCAACTCGTCGCCTTCGGCTTCGACCTGTAGTGGACGGATCCAAGTGTTGAATTGTTGGGCAGGCAGCTCATCGCGCAAAAGCTCCACGCACTGCTGCCAAAGTTCCACTGACACGGATATCCCCTAAGTTGAAAGCCGGTGAGGCAAAAACAAGCGGCCATTGTAGCGGCCAGACGCCCACTTATCCACATGCAGGTTGCGCACAGGCCATGAATTATCAACGCGTTAACCGCCAAAAAGGCGACCAATGGTATGTGCATAAGCTCTGTGGATAACCGCCCATGAGGGCACTGGACAAGTGGAGGTGAAACTCGGTGGATAACCTGCCTGTGGATAACCAGCCATTCCACACACAGCTTATCCGACAGTGCAGCACAGGCTGCCCCCTGTTTTCCACCGTAGTTGTCATTCTCTGTACAGCACGGAATAGAAGGGCAAAAGGTAGTTATCCACAGATGATCGCCTCCCTAGCTTTTATAAGCTTTACAGAAAAGCTTTAAATAACTTCCTTCTTTATTTCTATATCTAGCGAAGACCTGCGGACGAGAAAACGCCTGGAGATCTATTTATAAGGAAACGCTGGTTGGAAATTGACCTAGAGGCTTGCTTTCTCTAGAATCCCCGGTCTCTTAAAACGGGGGCCATTCCGGCCCGTTGTGGACGAACCAGGTAACACGACAATGAAACGTACTTTCCAACCAAGCACTATCAAACGCGCTCGTACCCACGGTTTCCGTGCTCGCATGGCTACCAAGAACGGTCGTGCCGTCCTGTCGCGTCGTCGCGCCAAAGGTCGTGCGCGTCTGGCAGTTTGATAATCCGGCACTGGAGGTGAGTCAGGACTTCAGTCGGGAAAAGCGTCTGCTTACTCCCCGGCATTTCAAGGCAGTCTTTGACTCCCCTACCGGCAAGGTTCCGGGGAAAAATCTCCTGCTCCTTGCGCGCAACAACGATCTCGATCACCCCCGTCTCGGGCTGGTTATCGGGAAAAAGAGCGTAAAGCTCTCCGTCGAGCGCAATCGCCTCAAACGTCTGATGCGCGAATCGTTTCGCCTGAACCAGGATTCGCTGGTCGGTTGGGACATCGTTATCGTCGCGCGCAAAGGTTTGGGTGACGTAGAAAGCCCCGAATTGATTCAGCATTTCGGCAAGCTCTGGAAGCGTCTGGCACGTAGCAAGCCGGTACCAGCAGCCAAAACCGAAACTGTAGGGGTAGACAGTCCCGATGCGTAAACTGGCACTCGTTCCGATCCAGTTTTATCGCTATGCCATTAGTCCTCTGATGGCCAGTCACTGTCGTTTCTACCCCAGTTGTTCCTGCTACGCGTATGAAGCCATAGAAAATCATGGCCTTCTGCGCGGTGGCTGGCTGGCCTTTCGTCGTTTAGGTCGCTGTCATCCGTGGAATCCCGGTGGTTATGACCCGGTTCCATCTATCCCTACCTCCCGTTCTTCTTCGATGGCCGAGTAATCATGGATATCAAACGCACGATCCTGATCGTCGCCCTGGCAATCGTGTCCTACGTTATGGTTCTTAAATGGAACCAGGACTATGGCCAGGCTGCCCTGCCGACTCAGAATGTTGCTTCCAGTACTACCGCACCGGGCCTACCGGACACGGCGACTGGCAATAATGCTTCTGTCAGTGACGACATTCCACGCGCCGCAAGTGATACCAGTGCAACTGCACCTACTGAAACTCCAGTAGCTGTAAGCAAAGACCTCATCCAGATCAAAACGGATGTGCTCAACCTGGCTATCGATCCACAAGGTGGTGATGTTGCGCAACTGACGTTGCCGCTGTATCCACGTCGCCAGGACCATCCGGAAATTCCATTCCAGTTGTTCGATAACGGCAACGAGCGGACTTATCTGGCCCAGAGCGGTCTGATCGGCACCGACGGTCCGGACGCAAGTCCAGCCGGTCGCCCGGTTTACTCCTCGGAGAAGAAGATTTACCAGTTGGCTGACGGTCAGGACCAATTGGTCGTGGACCTCAAGTTCAGCAAGGACGGCGTCAACTACATCAAGCGTTTCACCGTGAAACGTGGCCTGTATGACGTAACCGTTTCCTACCTGATCGACAACGAAAGCGCCAAACCCTGGTCGGGTGCGATGTTCGCCCAGCTGAAGCGTGACGCCAGCTCCGATCCTTCTTCCAGCACTGCCACCGGCACCGCGACTTACCTGGGCGCCGCCCTGTGGACAAGTAACGAGCCGTACAAGAAAGTGTCGATGAAGGACATGGACAAGGCTCAGCTGAAAGAAACCGTTAACGGCGGTTGGGTTGCCTGGTTGCAACACTACTTCGTGACCGCGTGGATTCCGGCGAAGGGCGAAAACAACCTCGTCCAGACCCGTAAAGACAGCAAAGGCAACTACATCATCGGCTACACCGCTCCGGCAGTGACCGTTGCGCCAGGTGCAAAAGCTGAAGTCAGCGCTGTTCTGTACGCCGGTCCAAAAAGCCAGGCTGTGCTGAAAGAGTTGTCCCCAGGTCTGGAATTGACTGTCGACTACGGCATTCTGTGGTTCATTGCCCAGCCAATCTTCTGGCTGCTGCAACACATCCACGCGCTGATCGGTAACTGGGGCTGGTCGATCATCTTCCTGACCATGCTGATCAAAGGGATTTTCTTCCCGCTGTCGGCTGCCAGCTACAAATCCATGGCGCGCATGCGTGCAGTGGCACCGAAACTGGCTGCGCTGAAAGAGCAACATGGCGATGACCGGCAGAAAATGTCGCAAGCCATGATGGAGCTGTACAAGAAAGAGAAGATCAATCCGCTGGGTGGTTGCTTGCCAATCCTGGTGCAGATGCCGGTTTTCCTGTCGCTGTACTGGGTTCTGCTGGAAAGCGTTGAAATGCGCCAAGCGCCGTTCATGCTGTGGATTACTGACCTGTCGATCAAGGATCCGTTCTTCATTCTGCCGATCATCATGGGTGCAACCATGTTCATCCAGCAGCAGTTGAACCCGACTCCTCCGGATCCGATGCAGGCGAAGGTCATGAAGCTGATGCCAATCATCTTCACCTTCTTCTTCCTGTGGTTCCCGGCTGGTCTGGTGCTGTACTGGGTTGTGAACAACTGCCTGTCCATCGCCCAACAGTGGTACATCACTCGTAAAGTCGAAGCGGCTACCAAAGCAGCTGCCTGATTTACACTGTGGATAACCACTCAAAACGCCCCCTAGTGGGGCGTTTTGCTATCTGTCACTTTTGTCTGGGTACCGGTTTATGAGCGTTCCTCGGGAAACCATCGCAGCTGTCGCCACCGCCCAAGGTCGCGGCGGTGTAGGCATCGTCCGTATTTCCGGGCCGTTGGCGAGCCTTGCCGCCAAGGCGATCAGCGGTCGGGAATTGAAACCTCGATTTGCCCACTACGGCCCGTTTCTCAATGAAAACCAAGAGGTGCTGGACGAAGGCATCGCGCTGTATTTCCCGGGACCGAACTCCTTCACCGGCGAAGACGTGCTTGAACTGCAGGGGCACGGCGGGCCGATCGTTCTCGATATGCTGCTCAAACGTTGCCTGGAACTGGGCTGTCGTCTGGCTCGGCCAGGAGAATTCAGTGAGCGCGCCTTCCTCAACGACAAGCTCGACCTGGCCCAGGCGGAAGCCATCGCCGACTTGATCGAGGCCAGTTCTGCACAGGCTGCACGAAATGCCCTGCGCTCCTTGCAGGGCGCATTCTCCGAGCGTGTGCATAACCTCACCGAGCAATTGATTGGCCTGCGCATCTATGTCGAAGCGGCGATCGACTTCCCTGAAGAAGAAATCGACTTCCTGGCCGACGGCCACGTACTGGCCATGCTCGACAAAGTGCGCGATGAATTATCCACAGTGCTTCGTGAAGCCGGGCAAGGTGCCTTGTTGCGCGACGGGATGACCGTGGTCATTGCCGGCCGGCCTAATGCCGGCAAGTCCAGTCTGCTGAACGCCTTGGCCGGGCGAGAAGCCGCGATCGTGACCGAGATCGCCGGCACCACCCGGGACATTCTTCGCGAACATATCCACATCGATGGCATGCCGTTGCACGTGGTCGACACCGCCGGTCTGCGGGATACCGATGACCAGGTGGAAAAAATCGGCGTCGAGCGGGCGTTGAAAGCCATCGGCGAGGCAGATCGGGTGTTGCTGGTGGTCGATGCGACCGCTCCTGAGGCACTTGATCCATTCGCGTTATGGCCGGAGTTCCTCGAAACCCGCCCGGATCCAGCCAAAGTTACGCTGATTCGCAACAAGGCTGACCTGACAGGTGAAGCCATTGCGCTGGAGGTCAGTGAGGATGGCCACGTCACCATCAGCCTCAGTGCAAAATCCGCCGGCATGGGACTGGAACTGCTGCGCGAACATCTCAAGGCCTGCATGGGCTACGAGCAGACCTCGGAAAGCAGCTTCAGTGCTCGCAGGCGTCACCTTGATGCATTGCGACACGCCAGCGCATCCCTTGAGCACGGCCGAGCACAGCTGACACTGGCGGGCGCCGGTGAACTGCTGGCCGAAGATTTGCGCCAGGCTCAGCACTCTTTGGGTGAAATCACCGGCGCTTTCAGCTCCGATGACCTGTTGGGACGCATTTTTTCCAGCTTCTGCATCGGTAAATAGTCCTTCCGATATTCACAGACAGGCCGTTCGCGCCTGTCTGTTCATTCCCTTGTCTTAAATTTCCTCCAGTGCCGAGCGGATTCTTTCTGCTTGAGCGGATTTTCCGTGCCCGGGATTTGCTCGATCAGCACTTTTCTGTGGATTAAGCCCTGTGAGTAACTGCCACTAAGGGCAGTTGATAACAGGGCCTGAAAACTGAAGATAACCGCCCCTGTGGATAACCACCTCTTTCATCCACAGGCTTAAACCGGTTATCCAAGGGCCTCCTTGGCACATGACCACAGGGTTTTGAATCTCTGTACATATTGAATATAAAGGCTTGTAGAGATCTATCCACAGAAAGGTGGGTCAGTAGAAATAAACATAAAAACAAAGATTTAATAAATTTCTCTCTTTTTAATTTCTATAACCCCGACTTCTCCACAGCTGGTTAAATTTTGTGCAAAGGGTTCTTTAGGAAGGGCGAAGTCCCTATACTTGCCGACCAGGTCCAGAAACCTGAGCTCAAACTATTCCTGATTACCTAACTGAAGCAGGCACGAGGTGCGTGGTGGATTTCCCTTCCCGTTTTGAAGTGATCGTCATCGGCGGCGGTCATGCCGGTACCGAGGCAGCACTGGCCTCAGCACGTATGGGTGCGAAAACCCTGTTGCTGACGCATAACGTGGAAACCCTCGGTGCCATGAGTTGCAACCCTGCCATCGGCGGGATCGGTAAAAGCCATCTGGTGAAAGAAATCGATGCCCTCGGCGGCGCGATGGCCATGGCTACCGACAAAGGTGGTATTCAATTTCGCGTATTGAACAGCCGCAAAGGTCCGGCCGTGCGTGCCACTCGTGCTCAGGCAGACCGGGTTCTGTACAAGGCCGCTGTCCGTGAAGCATTGGAAAACCAGCCGAACCTGTGGATATTTCAACAAGCCGCTGATGACCTGATCGTCGAGCAGGAACAAGTGCGCGGTGTTGTCACCCAGATGGGTCTGCGTTTCTTCGCCGATTCCGTGGTGTTGACCACTGGCACGTTCCTCGGTGGACTTATCCACATCGGCTTGCAGAATTATTCGGGTGGCCGTGCCGGCGATCCGCCGTCAATTGCCCTGGCTCATCGTCTGCGCGAATTGCCACTGCGGGTCGGTCGCCTGAAAACCGGTACGCCACCGCGTATCGACGGTCGTTCTGTGGATTTCTCGGTGATGACCGAGCAGGCAGGCGATACACCGATCCCGGTGATGTCTTTCATGGGTTCCAAAGAGCAACATCCGAAACAGGTCAGCTGCTGGATTACCCACACCAACGCCCGCACCCACGAAATCATTGCCGCGAACCTCGATCGTTCGCCGATGTATTCCGCTGCCGGTGAGATCGAAGGCGTCGGTCCGCGTTACTGCCCGTCGATCGAAGACAAGATCCACCGCTTTGCCGACAAGGAAAGCCACCAGGTCTTCATCGAGCCGGAAGGTTTGACTACGCACGAGCTGTACCCGAACGGGATATCCACATCCTTGCCGTTCGACGTGCAATTGCAGATCGTGCAATCGATCCGCGGTATGGAAAACGCACACATTGTTCGTCCCGGCTACGCCATCGAGTACGACTACTTCGACCCGCGTGACTTGAAATACAGCCTCGAAACCAAAGTCATCGGCGGTCTGTTTTTTGCCGGGCAAATCAACGGCACCACCGGTTACGAAGAGGCCGGCGCCCAGGGTTTGCTGGCCGGTGCCAACGCCGCGCTGCGTGCACAGGGCAAAGATGCCTGGTGCCCGCGTCGCGACGAGGCGTACATCGGGGTGTTGGTCGACGACCTGATTACTCTCGGAACTCAAGAGCCGTACCGGATGTTCACGTCCCGTGCCGAGTACCGACTGATCCTGCGTGAAGACAACGCCGACCTGCGCCTGACCGAAAAAGGTCGCGAGCTGGGTCTGGTGGACGACGCGCGTTGGGCGGCTTTCTGCAAGAAACGCGAAAGCATCGACCTCGAAGAACAGCGCCTGAAAAGTACTTGGGTCCGCCCGGGCACTGAGCAGGGCGATGCGATTTCCGAGAAGTTCGGTACGCCGCTGACCCACGAATACAATTTGCTCAACCTGCTGAGCCGTCCGGAAATCGACTACGCTGGTCTGATCGCCGTGACCGGTGGGGGCGCGGAAGATCCACAAGTGGCCGAGCAGGTCGAAATCAAGACCAAGTACGCCGGCTACATCGATCGCCAGCAGGATGAAATCGCTCGTCTGCGGGCCAGCGAAGATACAAAACTGCCTGTGGATATCGATTACACGAACATTTCCGGTCTCTCCAAAGAGATCCAGAGCAAGCTCGGCGCGACCCGTCCAGAGACCTTGGGCCAGGCGTCACGTATCCCGGGCGTTACGCCGGCAGCGATTTCGCTGTTGATGATTCATTTGAAAAAACGCGGCGCGGGCCGTCAGTTGGAGCAAAGCGCTTGAGTTCGTTGGTCACCTCGCAACATGCCGAAGAGTTATCCACAGGTGCTCGCCAGCTCGGTGTCACGCTGACAGAAGCCCAGCACGCGCAGCTGCTGGGCTACCTGGCCCTGTTGATCAAATGGAACAAGGCTTACAACCTGACCGCCGTGCGCGATCCGGACGAAATGGTCTCCCGTCATCTGCTCGATAGTTTGAGCGTGATGTCGTTTGTCGAGAATGGTCGCTGGCTGGACGTTGGCAGCGGCGGCGGCATGCCGGGTATTCCGTTGGCCATCCTGTTTCCAGAGTCGCAAGTGACCTGTCTGGACAGCAACGGCAAGAAAACCCGCTTCCTGACACAGGTCAAACTCGAACTCAAACTGGATAACCTGCAAGTTATCCACAGTCGTGTCGAAGCTTTCCAGCCTGCCCAGCCATTCAACGGGATCATCTCCCGGGCGTTCAGCAGCATGGAAAACTTCAGCAACTGGACTCGCCACCTGGGCGATGCCGACACACGCTGGCTGGCAATGAAGGGCGTTCATCCGGCCGATGAGCTGGTAGCATTGCCGGCAGACTTCCACCTCGATAGCGAACACGCCCTGGCCGTACCTGGTTGCCAAGGCCAACGCCATCTGCTGATACTGCGCCGCACGGCATGATTGGGAACACAAGCAAGAATGGCTAAGGTATTCGCGATAGCGAACCAGAAAGGTGGTGTGGGTAAAACCACCACCTGCATCAACCTCGCAGCTTCCCTGGTCGCTACCAAGCGCCGGGTGCTGTTGATCGATCTCGATCCACAGGGCAACGCCACCATGGGTAGCGGTGTGGATAAACACGGGCTGGAAAACTCGGTCTACGACCTGTTGATCGGCGAGTGCGACCTGGCTCAGGCCATGCACTACTCTGAGCACGGCGGGTACCAACTGTTGCCGGCCAACCGTGACCTGACTGCGGCCGAAGTCGTTCTGCTGGAAATGCAGATGAAGGAAAGTCGCCTGCGCAGTGCGTTGGCGCCGATCCGTGAAAATTACGATTACATTTTGATCGACTGTCCGCCGTCGTTGTCGATGCTGACGCTGAACGCGTTGGTCGCGGCTGACGGGGTGATTATCCCCATGCAGTGCGAGTACTTCGCGCTCGAAGGCTTGAGCGACCTTGTGGATAACATCAAGCGCATCGCTGAATTGCTCAACCCGAATCTGAAAGTCGAAGGCCTGCTGCGGACCATGTATGACCCGCGCCTGAGCCTGATGAACGATGTCTCGGCGCAGCTCAAGGAACACTTCGGCGAGCAGCTGTACGACACCGTCATCCCGCGCAACATCCGTCTGGCCGAAGCACCCAGCTATGGCATGCCGGCGCTGGCCTACGACAAAGCATCGCGTGGCGCTATCGCCTACCTGGCGTTGGCCGGCGAGCTTGTTCGTCGTCAGCGCAAAAACTCACGCACCGCCGCCGCTCAGGCAACTTAAGGAATCCCCATGGCCGTCAAGAAACGAGGTCTCGGACGTGGACTGGATGCACTGCTGAGTGGTCCGACTGTCAGCTCGCTGGAAGAACAAGCGGTCCAGGCCGATCAGCGTGAGCTGCAGCACCTGCCCCTGGACCTGATCCAGCGCGGCAAGTACCAGCCGCGTCGGGACATGGATCCTCAGGCGCTGGAAGAACTGGCGCAGTCGATCAAGGCCCAGGGCGTGATGCAGCCGATCGTGGTGCGTCCGATTGGCAGCGGTCGTTTTGAAATCATCGCCGGTGAACGCCGCTGGCGCGCCAGCCAGCAGGCTGGCCAGGAAACCATCCCGGCGATGGTTCGTGATGTGCCGGATGAAACCGCGATCGCCATGGCGCTGATCGAGAACATCCAGCGCGAAGACCTCAATCCCATCGAAGAAGCCGTGGCCTTGCAGCGTTTGCAGCAGGAATTCCAGCTGACTCAGCAACAAGTGGCCGAAGCCGTGGGCAAATCCCGCGTGACCGTGGCCAACCTGCTACGCTTGATCGCGTTGCCGGAAGTTATCAAGACCATGCTGTCGCACGGCGACCTGGAAATGGGTCATGCCCGTGCTTTGCTCGGTTTACCGGAGAATCAACAGGTTGAAGGGGCGCGACATGTTGTCGCACGGGGGCTGACTGTGCGCCAAACCGAGGCACTGGTTCGCCAGTGGTTGAGTGGCAAACAGGAGCCTGCTGAACCGGTTAAACAGGACCCTGATATCGCCCGACTCGAGCAGCGCCTGGCTGAACGCCTAGGCTCTGCGGTGCAGATCCGCCACGGAAAGAAGGGAAAAGGGCAGTTGGTTATTGGTTACAACTCCCTCGATGAGCTTCAAGGTGTGCTCGCGCACATTCGTTGAAACATTTCCTCATGTAGCGTGCAGTCGGAAATCACTACCTGACAGTTGAATAGGGGCAGAACCGCCCCTATACTCTGCGCGCATTTTGTCGGCACAAATTATGCCAAGTTATTGAATTCTGGCAGCCGACCATTGGGGAGTAATTGTGATGGAAAGCCGCACGCCAAACCGCTTGCCGTTCCATCGCCTGGCAGTTTTTCCGGTGTTAATGGCTCAGTTTGTCGTTTTGCTGATCGCCGCTTTGGCGCTCTGGCAATGGCACGGAGTCGTTGCCGGGTACTCAGGACTCTGCGGAGGCCTGATAGCCTTGCTGCCCAATGTTTATTTCGCTCACAGGGCATTTCGGTTTTCCGGCGCCCGAGCAGCCCAAGCCATCGTCCGGTCTTTTTATGCCGGTGAGGCGGGCAAACTGATTTTGACGGCAGTGCTCTTTGCATTGACGTTCGCAGGTGTGAAGCCATTGGCGCCGCTAGCTGTATTCGGCGTCTTCGTGTTGACCCAACTGGTCAGCTGGTTCGCGCCCCTGCTGATGAGAACAAGACTTTCGAGACCTTAGGGCGTTTGAGGCAACCATGGCAGAAACAACCGCTTCGGGCTATATCCAGCACCACTTGCAGAACCTGACCTTCGGTCAGCACCCAACTGGCGGGTGGGGTTTTGCCCACACCGCAGCAGAAGCCAAAGAAATGGGCTTCTGGGCTTTCCACGTCGATACTCTCGGCTGGTCGGTCGCGTTGGGTCTGATCTTCGTTCTTCTTTTCCGCATGGCGGCGAAGAAGGCGACTTCCGGTCAGCCTGGTGCTTTGCAGAACTTCGTTGAAGTATTGGTCGAATTCGTCGATGGCAGCGTGAAAGACAGCTTCCATGGCCGTAGCCCGGTGATTGCACCGTTGGCACTGACCATCTTCGTCTGGGTCTTCCTGATGAACGCCGTCGACCTGATCCCGGTCGACTGGATTCCTCAGCTGGCCATCCTGATCACCGGTGATGCGCACATTCCGTTCCGTGCCGTATCCACTACTGACCCGAACGCTACCCTGGGCATGGCCCTGTCGGTGTTCGCGTTGATCATTTTCTACAGCATCAAGGTCAAGGGCATCGGCGGCTTCATCGGCGAACTGACCCTGCACCCGTTCGGCAGCAAGAATATTTTCCTGCAAGCGCTGCTGATTCCGGTGAACTTCCTGCTGGAATTCGTGACCCTGATCGCCAAGCCGATCTCCCTGGCTCTGCGACTGTTCGGCAACATGTATGCCGGCGAGCTGGTGTTCATTCTGATCGCTGTGATGTTCGGCAGCGGTCTGCTCTGGCTTAGCGGCCTGGGCGTAGTTCTGCAGTGGGCGTGGGCTGTGTTCCACATCCTGATCATCACCCTGCAGGCGTTTATCTTCATGATGCTGACCATCGTTTACCTGTCGATGGCGCACGAAGAGAACCATTAAGACCAGTCTCGACTAGTCTGATGTCCCACCCGGTCAAACGGGTGGGTGCCCGAACAGGGCTATGAAACGATTTGTTTTACCGCTTTAAAATCTAAAAAACCTAAACCATACGACGTAAAAGTCGGGAGGAAAGATGGAAACTGTAGTTGGTCTAACCGCTATCGCTGTTGCACTGTTGATCGGCCTGGGCGCACTGGGTACCGCAATTGGTTTCGGCCTGTTGGGCGGCAAGTTCCTGGAAGGCGCAGCGCGTCAGCCAGAAATGGTTCCAATGCTGCAAGTTAAAATGTTCATCGTTGCCGGTCTGCTCGACGCCGTAACCATGATCGGTGTTGGTATCGCTCTGTTCTTCACTTTCGCGAACCCATTCGTTGGTCAACTCGCTGGCTAATTACTCGAACCTTCGAGTAATTGGTGTGATGTGCAACGAACGAGCGAGGTGTTGGCGTGAACATTAATGCAACCCTGATTGGCCAGTCCGTTGCGTTCTTCATTTTTGTACTGTTTTGCATGAAGTTCGTGTGGCCTCCGGTCATCGCGGCTTTGCACGAACGTCAGAAGAAGATCGCGGATGGACTGGACGCTGCCGCCCGAGCAGCTCGCGACCTGGAGCTGGCCCAAGATAAAGCGGGTCAGCAACTGCGCGAAGCAAAAGCTCAGGCAGCCGAAATCATTGAGCAAGCCAAGAAACGCGGTAACCAGATCGTTGAAGAGGCTGTTGAAAAAGCCCGTATCGACGCTGACCGTGTGAAGGTTCAGGCTCAGGCCGAGATCGAGCAGGAACTGAACAGTGTCAAAGACGCGCTGCGTGCCCAACTGGGTAGCCTGGCAGTCTCTGGTGCCGAGAAGATCCTGGGTTCCACAATCGATCAAAACGCGCACGCGGAGCTGGTAAACAAACTGGCTGCTGAAATTTAAGCGAGGGCGATCATGGCAGAATTGACCACGTTGGCCCGACCTTACGCTAAGGCAGCCTTCGAGCACGCCCAGGCCCACCAGCAACTGGCCTCTTGGTCAGCCATGCTCGGCCTGGCTGCAGCAGTGTCGCAAGACGACACTATGCAGCGCGTGCTCAAGGCCCCGCGACTGACGAGCGCAGACAAGGCCGCCACGTTTATTGACGTGTGCGGCGACAAGTTTGATGCCAAGGCACAGAACTTCATTCACGTCGTTGCCGAAAACGACCGTCTCCCGCTTTTGCCGGAGATATCCGCTCTTTTCGACCTGTACAAGGCCGAACAAGAGAAGTCGGTAGACGTTGAAGTGACCAGTGCTTTTGCATTGAACCAAGAACAGCAAGACAAACTCGCCAAGGTTCTCAGTGCACGACTCAACCGGGAAGTGCGCCTGCAAGTCGAGGAAGACAAATCCCTTATCGGGGGCATTGTCATCCGCGCCGGCGACCTGGTTATCGATGGCTCGGTTCGCGGCAAACTCGCGAGCCTTGCCGAAGCATTGAAATCTTGAGTTTGAAGGGGCAGCAGAGCAATGCAGCAACTCAATCCTTCCGAAATAAGTGAAATTATCAAGGGCCGCATCGACAAGCTCGATGTGACCTCCCAAGCCCGTAACGAAGGCACTGTCGTCAGCGTATCTGACGGTATCGTGCGGATTCACGGTCTGGCCGACGTCATGTACGGCGAGATGATCGAGTTTCCGGGCGGCGTCTTCGGTATGGCTCTCAACCTGGAGCAAGACTCCGTAGGTGCCGTTGTTTTGGGCTCCTACCAGTCTCTGGCTGAAGGCATGAGCGCCAAGTGCACCGGCCGCATCCTCGAAGTTCCGGTTGGTAAGGAACTGCTGGGTCGCGTTGTCGACGCACTGGGTAACCCAGTTGACGGCAAAGGTCCGCTGAACAACACCGAGACCGATGCGGTCGAGAAAGTTGCTCCAGGCGTGATCTGGCGTAAGTCGGTAGACCAGCCTGTACAGACTGGCTACAAGGCTGTCGATGCCATGATTCCTGTCGGCCGTGGCCAGCGTGAGCTGATCATCGGTGACCGTCAGATCGGTAAAACCGCTCTGGCGATCGACGCGATCATCAACCAGAAAGACAGCGGCATTTTCTGCGTCTACGTCGCGATCGGTCAGAAGCAATCGACCATCGCCAACGTGGTTCGCAAGCTGGAAGAAAACGGCGCACTGGCTAACACCATCGTCGTGGCAGCGAGCGCTTCGGAATCTGCAGCACTGCAATTCCTGGCACCGTACTCCGGTTGCACCATGGGTGAATTCTTCCGCGACCGCGGTGAAGACGCGCTGATCGTTTATGACGATCTGTCCAAGCAAGCAGTGGCTTACCGCCAGATTTCCCTGCTGCTGCGCCGTCCACCAGGCCGTGAAGCTTACCCAGGCGACGTGTTCTATCTCCACTCCCGTCTCCTGGAGCGCGCATCCCGCGTTTCGGAAGAATACGTAGAGAAGTTCACCAACGGCGCAGTGACCGGCAAAACCGGTTCCCTGACCGCACTGCCGATCATCGAAACCCAGGCTGGCGACGTTTCCGCGTTCGTTCCGACCAACGTGATTTCCATCACCGACGGTCAGATCTTCCTGGAATCGGCCATGTTCAACTCCGGGATCCGTCCTGCTGTGAACGCCGGTGTTTCGGTATCCCGTGTGGGTGGTGCCGCTCAGACCAAGATCATCAAGAAGCTCTCCGGTGGTATCCGTACCGCTCTGGCTCAGTACCGTGAACTGGCGGCATTCGCCCAGTTCGCTTCTGACCTGGACGAAGCGACCCGTAAGCAACTTGAGCATGGTCAGCGCGTTACCGAGCTGATGAAGCAGAAGCAATACGCACCAATGTCGATCGCTGACATGGCGCTGTCGCTGTATGCCGCTGAGCGTGGGTTCCTGACTGACGTCGAAATCGCCAAGATCGGCAGCTTTGAACAAGCGCTGATTGCTTTCTTCAACCGCGATCACGCCGATTTGATGGCGAAGATCAACGTGAAGGGTGACTTCAATGACGAAATCGACGCTGGCATGAAAGCCGGTATCGAGAAGTTCAAGGCCACCCAAACCTGGTAAGCCGCAGCGGGAGCCGCAAGGCTCCCGCTTGCTAACCTGATAGGTGTTACATGGCAGGCGCAAAAGAGATTCGCAGTAAGATTGCGAGCATCAAAAGCACGCAAAAGATTACCAGCGCCATGGAAAAAGTGGCGGTCAGTAAAATGCGCAAGGCACAAATGCGCATGGCTGCTAGCCGTCCTTATGCGGAGCGCATCCGCCAGGTTATTGGCCATCTGGCCAACGCCAACCCGGAATATCGCCACCCGTTCATGCTCGACCGTGAAGTAAAGCGCGTCGGTTATGTTGTGGTGAGCAGTGACCGTGGTCTGTGTGGTGGCTTGAACACCAACCTGTTCAAGGCTTTGGTCAAGGACATGGCGGTAAACCGCGAAAACGGCGTCGAGATTGATCTGTGTGTTGTTGGTAGCAAGGGTGCGGCTTTCTTCCGCAACTTCGGCGGTAACGTCGTAGCAGCTATCAGCCACCTGGGTGAAGAGCCATCGATCAATGATCTGATCGGCAGCGTCAAGGTGATGCTGGATGCCTACCTCGATGGTCGTATCGACCGTCTGAGCGTTGTGTCCAACAAGTTCATCAACACCATGACGCAATCGCCTACCGTGGAGCAGTTGATTCCACTGGTGGCAACCCCGGATCAGGAACTCAAGCACCACTGGGATTATCTGTACGAACCGGACGCCAAAGAGCTGCTTGACGGCTTGATGGTCCGTTACGTGGAGTCGCAGGTCTACCAGGCGGTGGTCGAGAACAACGCGGCTGAACAAGCTGCGCGGATGATCGCGATGAAGAACGCTACCGACAACGCCGGTGATTTGATCAGCGATTTGCAGCTGGTCTACAACAAGGCGCGTCAGGCTGCGATCACCCAAGAGATCTCGGAAATCGTCGGCGGCGCTGCCGCGGTTTAACGGTTCAAATATTCAGAGGATCCAGCTATGAGTAGCGGACGTATCGTTCAAATCATCGGCGCCGTTATCGACGTGGAATTTCCACGCGACAGCGTACCGAGCATCTACAACGCGCTGAAAGTAGTGAGCGCGGCTGAAACCACCCTCGAAGTTCAGCAACAGCTGGGCGACGGCGTGGTTCGTACCATTGCGATGGGTTCCACCGAAGGCTTGAAGCGCGGTCTGGAAGTCACCGACTCTGGCGCTGCCATCTCCGTACCAGTCGGTAAAGCGACGCTGGGCCGGATCATGGACGTTCTGGGCAACCCGATCGACGAAGCTGGCCCGATCGACACCGAAGAGCGCTGGGGCATTCACCGTCCTGCGCCAACCTTCGCTGAACAAGCGGGCGGCAACGACCTGCTGGAAACCGGCATCAAGGTTATCGACCTGGTTTGCCCGTTCGCCAAGGGTGGTAAAGTCGGTCTGTTCGGTGGTGCCGGTGTAGGCAAAACCGTAAACATGATGGAACTGATCCGTAACATCGCCATCGAGCACAGCGGTTATTCCGTGTTCGCCGGTGTGGGTGAGCGTACTCGTGAGGGTAACGACTTCTACCACGAGATGAAGGATTCCAACGTTCTGGACAAAGTGGCACTGGTTTACGGTCAGATGAACGAGCCGCCGGGTAACCGTCTGCGCGTAGCACTGACTGGCCTGACCATGGCCGAGAAGTTCCGTGACGAAGGTAACGACGTTCTGCTGTTCGTCGACAACATCTATCGTTACACCTTGGCCGGTACTGAAGTATCCGCACTGCTGGGCCGTATGCCTTCCGCAGTAGGTTACCAGCCGACCCTGGCCGAAGAGATGGGTACTCTGCAAGAGCGTATCACTTCGACCAAGAACGGTTCGATCACCTCGATCCAGGCGGTATACGTACCGGCGGATGACTTGACTGACCCGTCGCCAGCGACCACCTTCGCCCACTTGGACGCCACCGTCGTTCTGTCCCGTGACATTGCTTCCCTGGGTATCTACCCGGCGGTCGATCCACTCGACTCGACTTCGCGCCAGTTGGACCCGAACGTAATCGGCCAGGATCACTACGACACCGCTCGCGGCGTACAGTATGTTCTGCAACGTTACAAAGAACTGAAGGACATCATTGCGATCCTGGGTATGGACGAGCTGTCGGAAGCCGACAAGCAGTTGGTAAACCGTGCTCGTAAGATCCAGCGTTTCTTGTCGCAGCCGTTCTTCGTGGCTGAAGTCTTCACCGGTGCCTCGGGTAAATACGTTTCCCTGAAAGACACCATTGCTGGCTTCAAAGGCATCCTCAACGGTGACTACGACCACCTGCCAGAACAAGCGTTCTACATGGTCGGCGGCATCGAAGAAGCGATCGAGAAAGCCAAGAAACTGTAATCCCGGCGCCTGGCAACGGGCGCTAATTTAGGTTGAGGCAATCAGATGGCTATGACAGTCCATTGCGATATCGTCAGCGCGGAAGGGGAAATCTTTTCCGGTCTGGTCGAGATGGTGATTGCGCACGGTGCACTGGGTGATCTTGGTATCGCCCTGGGTCACGCGCCGTTGATCACTAATCTCAAGCCGGGCCCGATCCGCCTGGTCAAGCAGGGCGGGGAAGAGGAGGTGTATTACATCTCCGGTGGTTTCCTCGAGGTTCAGCCGAACATGGTCAAGGTTCTTGCCGACACCGTGCAACGTGCTGCCGACCTGGACGAAGCCTCCGCTCAGGAAGCCGTTAAGGCTGCCGAGAAGGCCTTGCATGAGCGGGGCGCGGAATTCGATTACGGTTCTGCTGCCGCACGTCTGGCCGAGGCTGCAGCTCAGCTGCGCACCGTCCAGCAGATCCGCAAGAAGTTTGGCCACTAATAGGCCATTGCTTGTTGCGCGATTGATTAAAAAGGGTAGCCTCGGCTACCCTTTTTTCTTTTCCGATTTTCATAACCTGGTCGCAGCCGCTGACCACCCAGGATTGGTAGCCAGTCATGTCTCTTGAAATCGTTATCCTCGCTGCCGGCCAAGGCACTCGCATGCGTTCGGCGTTGCCGAAAGTTCTGCACCCGATCGCCGGCAACTCGATGCTTGGCCATGTTATCCACAGCGCCCGGCAACTTGATCCACAACGCATCCATGTGGTGATTGGCCATGGTGCTGAAGCGGTGCGCGAGCGTCTGGCAGCCGACGATCTGAATTTCGTCCTGCAGGACCAGCAGCTCGGTACCGGCCATGCGGTGGCTCAAGCCGTGCCGTTCATCGAGTCCGACACCGTACTGATCCTGTACGGTGACGTTCCGTTGATCGAAGTTGAAACCCTGCAACGTCTGCTCAAGAAAGTGGCCCCGCAGCAATTGGGCTTGCTCACCGTCGAGCTGGATGACCCGACCGGTTATGGCCGCATCGTCCGCGATGCCGCCGGCAAGGTCACGGCCATCGTCGAGCAGAAAGACGCCAACGAGTCCGAGCGCGCAATCACCGAAGGCAACACCGGCATTCTGGCCCTGCCTTTCGCGCAACTGGGTGGCTGGATGAGCCGACTCTCCAACAACAATGCCCAAGGCGAATATTACCTGACGGACGTGATCGCGATGGCGGTCAGCGATGGTCTGGTGGTGGCCACCGAGCAGCCCCATGACGCCATGGAAGTGCAGGGTGCCAACGATCGCAAGCAGCTCGCCGAACTCGAGCGTCATTATCAGTTGCGCGCCGGTCGCCGCTTGATGGCTCAAGGCGTGACCCTGCGTGACCCGGCTCGTTTCGATGTACGCGGTGAAGTCACCGTCGGCCGCGACGTTCTGATCGATATCAACGTGATCCTCGAAGGCAAGGTCGTCATTGAAGATGACGTGGTGATCGGCCCGAACTGTGTGATCAAAGACAGTACCCTGCGCAAAGGCGTGGTGATCAAGGCCAACAGCCATATCGAAGGCGCGATCCTGGGCGAAGGCAGCGATGCTGGTCCATTCGCACGCCTGCGTCCGGGCACGGTGCTTGAGGCTCGCGCGCATGTGGGTAACTTTGTCGAGCTGAAGAACGCGCATCTGGGTGAAGGCGCCAAGGCCGGTCACCTGACGTATCTGGGGGACGCCGAAATTGGCGCGCGCACCAACATTGGCGCGGGCACCATCACTTGCAACTACGACGGCGCCAACAAGTGGAAGACCGTGTTGGGTGAAGATGTGTTCATCGGTTCCAACAATTCGTTGGTGGCACCTGTGGATATCTCTTCCGGCGCAACGACGGCGGCTGGTTCGACCATTACCCAGAATGTGGATAACGCGCAGTTGGCGGTGGGTCGGGCGCGTCAGAAGAACATTGATGGCTGGAAGCGGCCGGTTAAGATCAAGAAGAGCTGAGTTATCCACATAGCATTTGCAGGTTTAGTTATACACAGCCTGATTGATCGTCATCGCGGGCAAGCCCGCTCCCACAAGGATTTCGCACGACCTTGTGGGAGCGGGCTTGCCCGTGATGCGTTTATCCACAGATATTTTTTCTTGCACCCGCTTGACGAAGTTTCGCCAATAGGTTTTGATTGCTTCCGTTATCTTTCGAATCGAAACTTACCAGCACATGTCGAAGCGCAATACCCCCCAACGCCGCCACAACATCCTCGCCTTGCTCAATGAACAGGGTGAAGTCAGTGTGGATGAGCTGGCCAAGCGCTTCGAAACTTCGGAAGTTACGGTTCGCAAGGATTTGGCCGCGCTTGAAAGTAATGGTCTGCTGCTGCGCCGCTATGGCGGAGCGATCACCATGCCTCAGGAGTTGGTCGCCGACATCGGCCAGCCGGTTTCCAAATACAAACAAGCCATTGCTCGCGCCGCTGTTACGCGGATTCGCGAACATGCACGGATCATCATCGACAGCGGCAGCACCACCGCCGCCATGATTCCGGAACTCGGCCAGCAACCGGGACTGGTGGTGATGACCAACTCCTTACACGTTGCCAATGCGTTGAGCGAGCTCGAACACGAACCGGTGCTGTTGATGACCGGTGGCACCTGGGACCCGCATTCCGAGTCCTTTCAGGGGCAGGTCGCCGAGCAAGTACTACGCTCTTACGACTTCGACCAGTTGTTTATCGGTGCCGATGGTATCGACCTGGTTCGCGGTACCACCACCTTCAACGAATTGCTGGGGCTGAGCCGGGTCATGGCTGACGTCGCCCGTGAAGTAATCGTGATGGTGGAGGCCGACAAGATCGGCCGCAAGATTCCCAACCTGGAGCTGCCCTGGAGCAGCGTCCATACCCTTATTACCGATGAACGCCTGCCACTTGCGGCGCGCGATCAGATTCAAGCCCGCGGCATCAATTTGATTTGCGCGGCTGTCAGTCAGGAGAAATAGCATGTGTGGAATTGTCGGCGCAGTCGCAGAACGTAATATCACCGCCATCCTGCTCGAAGGCCTCAAGCGCCTGGAATACCGTGGCTATGACAGCGCCGGTGTGGCGGTCTTCACTAACGACGAAAAGCTCGAGCGCATGCGTCGCCCGGGCAAAGTCAGTGAGCTGGAAAACGCGCTTGAAGCCGAGCCACTGATCGGTCGCCTCGGCATCGCCCACACCCGTTGGGCCACTCACGGCGCCCCGTGCGAGCGCAACGCGCACCCGCATTTCTCCGGCGACCTGGCCGTGGTCCACAACGGCATCATCGAGAACCACGAAGCCCTGCGCGAACAGCTGAAAGCCTTGGGTTACGTGTTCACCTCGGACACCGACACCGAAGTCATCGCTCACCTGCTGAACCACAAACTCAAGGACCTGAGCGATCTGACCGTGGCCCTCAAAGCCACCGTTAAAGAGTTGCACGGTGCTTATGGCCTGGCCGTTATCAGCGCCGATCAGCCGGATCGTCTTGTGGCAGCGCGTAGCGGCAGCCCATTGGTGATCGGCCTGGGCCTGGGTGAAAACTTCCTCGCGTCCGACCAGTTGGCCCTGCGCCAGGTCACCGACCGCTTCATGTACCTGGAAGAAGGTGATATCGCCGAAATCCGCCGCGACAGCGTGCACATCTGGGACGTGAATGGCCAGTCCGTCGAGCGCGAAACCGTGCAGTACCGCGACGGCGCCGAAGCGGCCGACAAGGGTGAATTCCGCCACTTCATGCTCAAGGAAATCCACGAGCAACCGGCCGTGGTTCAACGCACCCTCGAAGGTCGTCTTAGCCCGAACGGTGTCTTGGTGCAGGCGTTTGGTCCACAGGCTGCCGAGCTGTTCGCCAAAGTGCGCAACGTACAAATCGTCGCCTGCGGCACCAGCTACCACGCCGGCATGGTTGCCCGTTACTGGCTGGAAGAACTGGCCGGCATCCCGTGCCAGGTCGAAGTCGCCAGCGAATTCCGCTATCGCAAAGTCGTGGTGCAGCCGGACACCCTGTTCGTCACCATTTCCCAGTCCGGCGAAACCGCCGACACCCTGGCCGCCCTACGCAACGCCAAGGAACTGGGCTTCCTCGCCAGCCTGGCGATCTGCAACGTCGGTATCAGTTCGCTGGTGCGTGAATCCGACCTGACCCTGCTGACCCAGGCCGGTCGCGAAATCGGCGTGGCCTCGACCAAAGCCTTCACCACCCAATTGGTCGGCCTGCTGTTGCTGACCCTCTCCCTGGGTCAGGTTCGCGGCACCTTGGCCAAAGGCGTCGAAGCCACCCTGGTTGAAGAACTGCGTCGCCTGCCAGCCCGTCTGGGCGAAGCCCTAGCCATGGACAGCACCGTGGAGAAAATCGCCGAGCTGTTCGCCGAGAAAAACCACACCCTGTTCCTCGGTCGTGGCGCGCAATTCCCGGTAGCGATGGAAGGGGCCCTGAAACTCAAGGAAATCTCCTACATCCACGCCGAAGCCTACCCGGCGGGCGAACTGAAGCACGGCCCGTTGGCGCTTGTGGATAACGACATGCCCGTGGTCACCGTGGCGCCGAACAACGAACTGCTGGAGAAGCTTAAGTCCAACCTCCAGGAAGTCCGCGCCCGTGGCGGCCAGCTGATCGTCTTCGCAGACGAAAAGGCTGGCATGACCAACGGCGAAGGCACCCACGTTGTCCACATGCCGCACATCCACGACATCCTGTCGCCAATCCTCTACACCATCCCGCTGCAGTTGCTCTCGTACTACGTGGCGGTGTTGAAAGGCACGGACGTCGACCAGCCGCGGAACCTGGCGAAGTCGGTGACGGTGGAATAAGTTATCCACAGCTGACTGGCCGAAACCCCCGTATTTACGGGGGTTTCTTTTTTTGGGCTGAACTATCGTGCAGATTCTCCTCTTCGAGCTCAAGCAATCGCTAGCTCTATCGGAGTGCGGTACCCCAGATATCCGAAGACAGTGCTTCCTTGCGTTATGACCACGGATTTTTTATTAACAATTAATAAACTGATGTCAGTTGCAAATCCGTAGCTCGAACAATCAAATACCGCAGCGACCTTGAAGCCAAATAAGCCAGGAGAGTGTGGAACAACTTGAGATCGAGAGGCGTTTTTCCGGGCTGTTCAACACGTTCATTGGGCCATTGTCACTGAAGAAATGTTCAGTCCCGATTTGATCAAGACTTGCTCAGTAAGGTTATTACGCCCCCCATACCCCGTTCTTAGCAAAAAATCCTCATCTCCACCGTAACTCCACAAAACCTCCCGCAAAACAACATGATCCCCTGCACACAATGCAACCCGCTGCAGAAATGCCGGAGACGGGTTTCTCCGTTGCTCGTGAATTGACTGCAAGACACATTGAGGCTGAACACCTGAGATGGGGCATGCAGTCAAAATTCCTCCCTCCCAAGCTGTGCTCGCGCGCCCGCACACAATCTAAACCGGTAAGAGAAGGAGCTGGTATGTCTTTTAACAGTGGCCTAAGCAGCCTCTATGCAGCCAACGGAAAGTTGGATGTCACCGGTAATAATGTTACGAACGCTGCGATTACTGGCTTCAAATTCTCGCGCGCAGAAAACGCGGACGTATACTCTGCGACCAAACTGGGAAGCGGCCGCAAATGGTCATTTCTACCGCGAACGAGATGTTAGGCACTCCTTCGCAAACGCTTTAACCAACTGCATGCCTTGCACGCAGTCGCCGAAAATCTGTAGTCGATCTACGTGCGCGAATTCTGATGGCCGCCACGGTGGGATTACGTGCGCGACAGACGACTTTAAATTCATCGAGCAAAATATGAATGACTTCTCTGCTCTATCCCACCTGACGAGAAATGCCAGAGAAACGCACGCACTCATTTTGATTGTGGAGGACGAGCCAGATATAGCGGACATTCTGATTGCCTATTTGAAACGCAGTGGCTTTCGCACGGCTCATGCGCTTGACGGGCAACGAGCCCTACAGATGCATCAGACCCTCAAGCCCGACCTGATGTTGCTGGATGTGCTTATGCCGAATCTGGACGGCTGGAAGGTGCTGGCGGAGGTTCGCCATCGAGGCAACACACCGGTGATCATGCTTACGGCGCAGGATCAGGACGTGGACAAACTGATGGGGCTGCGTATCGGTGCCGACGACTACATCGTCAAACCGTTCAACCCGGCAGAAGTGGTCGCCCGGACCCAGGCGGTGTTACGGCGCTCCATCGATTACAAGCATGGCAGCGGCACGAGCGTGCTGCGGGTGGATGCATTTGAAATCGACATCGAAAGCCATGAAGTTACCGTGTGCATTGACGGTAACAAGGTACCGCTTGTCTTGACTGCAACGGAATTCAAGTTGCTGGTTCAGTTGGCAAAGTCCCCGAAAAAAGTGCTCAGTCGGGCAGAGCTTTTAGCCACCAGTTCTCCTGAGAGTGACAGTCTTGAACGTACCGTCGACAGTCACATCAGCAAGTTGCGCAGAAAGATCGAAGATTTGGGTTTACAGGGTGTACCAGCAAGTATCCGAGGCGTCGGCTACCGATTCGGGAGTATCGCGTGAAAATGCTCAATGGCTTGAGCGGCCAGATCATTTTGTCCATGTCTGCGGTGGTGTTGTGCGTTATCACCCTGGCGGTGATCGGCTCGTATGTATTTTATGCAATGTTATGGACATTCTGGCCGCTCTCCAACGAGGAGCTGGATCAATGGATGCCTTCCAGTATTGAATGGGTATGGATGGGCCTGACCACCTTTGTCAGCCTGGCCGTGGGATGTATCGTTGCTGTGAAGTTATCTCGACGAATTCTCATGCCCTTGAACTCTGTCGCCGCGAGCCTTCGAAAGTTGGCAAATGGCGATCTTGAAGTACAGGCCGTTGCCGGTGACCAATCAATAGGCGAAGCGGCGTTGTTAGTCGATGACTTTAATAGCATGGCCAAACGATTGAAACGCATGGCGGAAGAACAGGCTTTTTGGAATGCGGCTATTGCACACGAACTGCGCACGCCCCTCACTATCTTACGCGGCCGTTTGCAGGGTTTAGCTGAAGGGGTATTCGAACCGGACACTTTGCAATTCTGCAGCTTGTTGAATCAGGTGGAGGGGTTGACCCGGTTGGTTGAAGACCTTCGGGTGGTCGGCTTGGCGGACAGCGGTTATCTCGAGCTGAACCTGCGCGAAGCCGACCTGGCGACCGAGATAGAAGACGATATCCGGTTGTTCGAGCCCAGCCTGCAGGCAGCTGGTTTTGTCCTGCGACTGTATCTGCAAAGACGCCCTGTCCGCTGCGACCCGGCGAGGATCTGCCAAGCACTATTGGCACTGCTGGACAATATTCGACGTCACGCGACACCTGGGAATGTCGTCGTTCATCTGTCCACCCGAAATCAGATCAATTACCTGAGAGTAAGAGATGACGGCCCCGGCATTGATGAGCACCTTATCATGCGTATTTTTGACGCGTTCCAGCGCGGTGAAAACTCGCGCTCGCGGGCTCAGTGTGGCAGTGGATTGGGTCTGGCAGTAGTGCGCGCCATTGCCCTCGCACACGGAGGTACCGTTACCTGTCGAAACGTGGAAAACGGGGGAACATTGTTTGAACTTAGCTGGAATGCCAGATAAAAATCATATATGAAAAAGTACGTCTTTATTTTGAGATTCAAGAGAAGAATAAATTATCGACACTTTGCCTTGCTGGACCCCGATGGTGTTTGTATCACCTTAATGAGCTGTGGTACTAAACCAGAAAACGGGTACTGGGTAGAAGTCAAAGAAATGAATCTAACTTGGTTGGGCCGACCTCTCCCCAGTAGGTCCCTGATCGTTTAGCGATTGCGGGAAATTAAGCAACCTCGCGCATCTATCGTCATGCTCATTGGAATACAAAGCTTCTGTGGACTGCTTGGCGTAGATCAATGCTAAACGCACAACAAGGTCGAATTAACGCTTACTGATCAATGTTTGAATCCCTCCGATTCTCACCGAATAAAGCAAGGATACTAGCTGCTACTGGCTCACCCGTTGTTCGCCAGGCCGGTAGAATTCAACATTAACATTTAATCTCCATCGTGCCTCCATACACTCTCCCACAAAAATCCATCTTCCTTGCGCACAATCAACGTGTCTATCACCCACCATGACATTAGGCATTTACGTCGATTATTGATCCTACGCAGATAAGTGGGGGACACATGTGATGCGACAGCCGCTCCCCTTTCACATCCAAGTCCGGGCTTTGAGCTGAAACGGCACGATCAGGAGTGGCAATGTCTTTAAAATCGGAGCTTTCTCATGAACGCAGTTATTGACAACGGATTGCCCAAAAAAAAGGATTTGAGTCAACTGAAAATTGATGGCGTTTTCTGTATCAGTCTTCAGAAGCGGACTGATCGACGCGTGCTGTTGAATCGCGAGTTCGAAGGTAGTGGACTGACCATTGAGTTTGTGATTGTGGACCGTGATGACGAAAATCCAGAACGAGGCTGCTTTGAATCCCACGTCAGATGCGCGAAGTTAGCCCTGCAGCGAAACTACCGGCGCGTACTGATTCTCGAGGATGACGCAACACTGGTTTCGTTTAACCAGAGCCAAGTAAAGCAGATGAACGCATTTATGAACCTGCGCGAACCTGAGTTACTCTACTTGGGCGCGAACCTTGGGAAAGTTTGGCTAACCTGGAAAAGAGGCATTGCACGAGTGCGGGCAAAGGGAACACATGCCTACATTCTGTCCAATAGGGGATGCCGACATTTGTTAGGACACGCCCCCTACGCTGGCATCGCGATCGACAACGTTTATTCCAAAAACTTCAAAGGTTATATGGCGTTCCCGATGCTGAGCCAGCAGCAGCCTGGAGAAGTTTTTTCAAGCGACGTACAAGACCAGTCCGGTGCCAGGATGTCTCCATCTGCAGCGTACTGGCGTGAGAACTGGCGGAAGCAGTACACACAAGCATTCAAAAATATCGGGAAGACGATATTGCATTACAAACTTTGAACAGACATGACGTGGTTGTCGATACCTTATATTCAGGCGAGGTCGTCGAACGTTGGTGTAAACGTCCACTGACTGAGTTATCCCGATTCCAAATCGCGCCCAAGATTTTCGTTAAACTATCGGTTCTTGCTAATGGATGGAGCTGTGCATGATAAATACACGTAGCCTGTTGCTCGTCGCTATAGGTTTGTTTCTTTCGGGGTGCGGTACGATCAATACGGTTTTTCGTTCGGATGAGGTGGCCGGGCATAAACTCAAAGAGTGGAAAACAAATTGTGGCTCCATTCCGCGCGTTTACAGTGGATTTTTCTATGACTTTTGTGTTCTGGATGGCCCGCCTGATGTGAGTGAGAGGAATCCCGCGGCGCCTGCCGGTATTCCGTTGATGCTAATAGATTTCATACCGTCTGTTGTTTTTGATACGCTCTTCCTGCCTTACACGATTTATCGTCAGAATGTAGATGGCAATATAGAAATTCCTAACTAGAGACGATCTGCAATAAGCGCCATCCGAGATAATCCGCGAAAAGTCTTCATTACAACAAAGCTTCAATTATTGAAAGCCAGTTGTTACTGGCCTTTGAGGGTAGATTGAAACCCGCGATTCCGGATACCAGAGACTCATCTCCCTCCCACTAGGACTTTGCCATGGACAGATTCCAGGAAATGCAGGTTTTCGCCGCCGTGGCCCAAGACCAAGGCTTCTCTGCGGCAGCGCGGCGTTTGGGGATGTCGGCGGCCAGTGTCACCCGGGCGGTGGCGGCGCTGGAGAAGCGCATTGGCACGCAGTTGCTGACGCGTACTACCCGCAGCGTGCATTTGAGCGAGGCGGGGCAGCGTTTTCTGGAGGATTGTCGGAGGATTCTCGCCGAGGTGCAGGAAGCGGAGGATTCGGCAGCCGGCAGTCACGCACAACCTCGTGGGCAACTGACGATTACAGCACCGGTATTGTTCGGTGAGTTGTTCGTCACGCCGCTCACGGTCGGTTACCTCAACCAGTTTCCTGAGGTCACCATCAATGCGCTGCTCGTCGACCGGGTGGTGAGCATGGTCGAGGAGGGCATCGATGTGGCGGTGCGCATCGGTGAATTGCCTGACAGCAACCAACATGCGATTCGTGTGGGCGAGGTGCGGCGGGTGATTTGCGCCTCTCCGGAGTTTCTGGCGAAGCGCGGCAAGCCTCTGCACCCAAATGATTTAGACGGGGCGCCGATTATCGCCACCTCGTCCATTGGCCAATTGAGAACCTGGCCGTTTCTTGAGGCGGGGGAGCCCCTGAACATTCGCCCGGAACCGCGGCTTGTGGTCACGGCCAATCAGGCCGCCATTACCGCCGCGAGCCTGGGGCTGGGCCTGACCCGAGTCCTGTCGTATCAAGTGGCGAGCAAGGTTGCCGCCGGTGAGCTGGAAATCGTGCTGGCTGATTTTGAACTGCCGCCGTTACCCATTCATGTGGTCTATCACGGGGGACGCAAGGCGCCGGTGCGGGTCCGCAGTTTTGTCGATTTCGCGGTGAAGGTGTTGCGTGAGCACCCGGCCTTGCGCGGCTGACGGGTTATTGCGCTGGATGAAATAATGGATTGCGTTTTCTGGCTATTCTGTTGTTTTGGTTGAGAGGGCAAGATAGCTCCCATCGGCGCTGATCTTCCGTGAACGGCGCCTCCACCCAGCGGAGTCGACCATGCAAGCCATCAAACTCTACAACTTCCCTCGCTCTGGCCATGCTCACCGTGTGGAGCTGATGCTGTCCCTGCTGCAACTGCCGACCGAGCTGATCTTTGTCGATCTGGCAAAAGGCGCACACAAACAGCCGGATTACCTGGCGCTCAATCGCTTTGGTCAGGTTCCGGTGATTGATGATCAAGGCGTGGTGCTGGCCGATTCCAACGCGATCCTGGTTTATCTGGCACAGAAATACGGTAATGGTCGCTGGCTGCCAACCGATCCGGTCGGTGCGGCCAAGGTGCAGCGCTGGTTTTCGGTCGCCGCCGGGCCGATTGCCTTTGGCCCGGCAAGAGCCCGGCTGATCACCGTGTTTGGTGCGCCTTACAACGCTGAAGAGGTGATCGCTTACGCCCACACCGTGCTCAAAGTGATCGATCAGGAACTGGCCGCCACCCCCTACCTTGTAGGCAACGAGCCGACCATTGCCGATGTTTCGGCCTACAGCTACATCGCCCATGCACCGGAAGGCAATGTGTCGCTGGACGACTACCCCAACATCCGCGCCTGGCTGGCGCGCGTCGAAGCCTTGCCGGGGTTTGTGGGCATGCCGCGCACCGTCGCCGGCCTGCAAAAAACAGCCTGATGCTCACGGCCCGATTCAGTCGGGCCGTTCTTGTTGCGCGCGATAAGCGCAGGGGAGAAGCCGTTATGGACCGTTCACCTTGGCACGCTGGCGAGAAACAGTTGCAGGCTCACGTAGGTGTAGCCGAGCGAATGGACACATTAGGTCGTAGGGTGATTCGCGGGGAGATGCCGGATCAGCACCGCCTGTTCTATCAGCAACTGCCGTTCATGCTGTACGGCGCGGTGGATGCTGACGGTAACCCTTGGGCCAGTATTCTTGAAGGGTCGCCGGGTTTTGCTCATTCTCCAGCACCTGCGCTGTTGCAGTTCGACAGCCTGCCCGGCAGCGACGACCCTGCGCAATTACAAGCGGGTGCGGCGATCGGTCTGCTCGGAATCGAGCTGCACACCCGGCGTCGCAACCGTATGAATGGTCGAGTCGACGCTGTCACCGCGAGCGGCTTCGGGGTGACGGTGGAGCAATCGTTCGGCAATTGCCCGCAATACATTCAATTGCGTCAGTTTCGCACGGAGCCCTTGGCGGACCCGGCAACCCGTGTCGCGCAGCATCTAAACGCGCTGGATGACGCGGCCCAAGCCATGATCGCCGGGGCCGATACCTTCTTTGTCGCCAGTTATGTGGACGTCGACGGCCAACGCTCGGTGGACGTTTCTCATCGCGGTGGCCAGGCCGGTTTCGTACAGGTGGAAGGTAATCGCCTGACCATCCCGGACTTTGCCGGCAACCTGTTCTTCAACACCTTGGGCAACCTGCTGATCAATCCTCGGGCCGGTTTGCTGTTCATCGATTTCAATACGGGCGATCTGCTGCACCTCAGCGGCCACGCGGAAGTCATTCTCGAAGGCCCGCAGGTCGAGGCTTTTCAGGGGGCCGAGCGGCTGTGGACCTTCGAGGTGGAACGCGTGGTGCGTCGGCCTGCGGCGCTGGCCTTGCGCTGGCGCTTCGATGGCGTGTCGCCCACCAGTTTACTGACCGGCACCTGGGCGCAGGCAAACGCACGCCTGCAAGCCAAGGCCCTGGGCGATCACTGGCGGCCGTTGCGGGTGGCGCGCATCGAACAGGAAAGCCACAACATCCGTTCGATCTATCTGGAGCCAGCCGATGACGCCGGGTTGCCGGTGTTTCAGGCCGGGCAGCATTTGCCCCTGCGATTCAACATTGCCGGCGATGTGCATATCCGCACGTACAGCCTGTCGAGCGCGCCGTCCGATGACTTTTTTCGCATCAGCGTGAAGCGTGAAGGCCTGGTGTCTTCGCACCTGCATGAGCAGATCCGGGTCGGCGATGTCCTGGAAGCCCGCGCGCCCCAAGGGCATTTCACCGTGGCGCCCCATGAGCGGCGGCCGCTGGTGCTGTTGGCGGCGGGTGTCGGCATCACGCCGCTGCTGTCGATGGTGCGTGAGGTGGTTTATCAAGGTCTGCGCACGCGGAGCATCCGCCCGACCTGGTTTTTCCAGAGTTCACGAACCCTGGCCGATCAACCGTTTCGTCCGGAGCTGGACCGCTTGCTTGATGGCCTCGGTGACGCGGTGCTCGTGCGGCGGTTGCTCAGTCAGCCGGAGCCGGATGCTCGCGAGGGGGAAGATTTTGACCTGACCGGGCGAATCGACGGCGACCTGCTCAAGACGATGCTTGAGGTGGAAGACTACGACCAGGTGGATTTTGTCCTCTGCGGCCCGGGCAGTTTTACCCAAGGGCTGTACGACACACTGAGGGACCTGGACATTCGCGACTCAAGGATTCATGCCGAAACCTTTGGCCCGTCGACGCTGCGTCGCACGCCGGACCCGGACGCCGTGGTCATCGAGCAACCACCGGCTGCCACGGTTTCGGTGCCGGTGGTATTCCAGCGCTCGGCCAAAGAGGCGCGCTGGCAGCCAGAGGGCGGCAGTTTGCTGGAACTGGCGGAAAGCCGCGGATTGCGCCCGGAATTCAGCTGCCGCGGCGGTTCCTGCGGGACCTGCAAGACCCGTCTGATCAGCGGGGCGGTGAATTATCCACAGCCTCCGGCGCAAGTGCCTGATGCGGGTGAGGTGCTGATTTGTTGCGCAGTGCCGGCGCAGGGTTCGCAGCCGTTGGTCCTGGATTTGTGAACAATCCAGAGCACCCAGAGAATCCCTTTGTGGGAGCGAGCCTACTCGCTCCCACAAAAAAGCGATTACGCGTAGGACAGGGATTTCTCTTCCAGCAGTTCTTCGTACAACGCCGTCCACTTGCGGCCCATTTCATCAGCTGTGAATAACTGCCGATACCGCGCCTCAGCCTTCGCGCCCATTTCCGCAGCACGTGTCGGGTTTTCCCATAGGGTTCGCATTGCTTCACGGAACGCCTGTGGATTACTCGGCGGCACCACCAGTCCGGTTTCGTTGTGGATATTGATGTAACTGGTGCCGGTGCCGATCTCGCTGGAGATCATCGGTTTGCCGTACATTGCGCCTTCGAGCAGCGAGATGCCGAACGCTTCGGAGCGCAGGTGCGACGGAAACACCACCGCGTAACTCAACTCCAGCAACGCTACCTTGTCCTCGTCACCCAAGCGCCCCAGGAAGTGCAGGTTCTGCAAACCCAAAGCCTTGGCCTGAGCATGCAGTTCGGCTTCCAGTGGTCCGGCCCCGACGATCACCACCGGATAATTCAGCCCTTGCATCGCGTCGAGCAAAATATGCAGCCCTTTGTAATAGCGCATGACGCCGACGAACAGGAAGAACCGGTCACCCACCTGTTTACGCCAGCGTTCAGTACGTGCAGCGTCGGGCTGTGGATAACCTGACTTGTCCAGCCCGTAGGTGATGACTCGGGTTTTCTCGCGGTAGTCCTGAAGCACATTGCTGGTGTGAAAGTAGTTGGGGGAGGCCGCGACGATTCGGTCGGCGCTGTCCAGAAAACGACGCATCAATGGACGGTAGAGTCTGAGCAAATGGCGCTGGCGAATGATGTCCGAGTGGTAGCTCACCACGCAGGGTTTTTGGGCGGCGCTGAAAAAATGCACCAGGTCCATGAAGGGCCAGGGGAAGTGATAGTTGACCACGTCGGCCTCAGCCGCCAGCTCACGAAACTGCTTGAAGATGCTGTAGGAAAAACCGGTGGAGGCCATCTGAAAATCCATCCGGGCCTGATGAACCTGATGCTGGCCAATCTGCAATACGCCAGGTGCCGGGTCGTTGCTCAACGTCAGTACCGTACTGTCGACCGAGTGGCGCGCGCCGCTCTCGCAGAGTTGAAAAATGACCTGTTCGATGCCACCCATCGAGTCCGGCAGGTAGGTCTTGTAAAAGTGCAGTACGCGCATATCAGTCTCCCATTGCCTGGCGGTAAGCGCGGGCCGTGGCCTTCGCGCAACGCTCCCAGGAAAAAAGCTTCGCTTGTTGCAAACCGGCTTCGCGACAGACCTGCCAATGCAGCGGTTCGTCGATGAGTCGGATCATGGCATCGCGCAAGGTGTCTGGATCGTCCGGTGCTATGTAGTTGCCGGCGTCGCCCGCGACTTCCGGCATGGCTGAATGTTGAGTCAGAATCACCGGGGTGCCGCTGGCCATGGCTTCCAGGACGGGCAGGCCGAACCCTTCGTACAACGAGGGAAAGATCAATGCCCGGGCGCCGGCCAGCAGCTGTGCCAGCGCTTCATCGGGCAGATAACCGAGCAGGCACACATCGCCAGTGGCCAGGGCGGCGCGCAATTCATCACTGAACTGTTCGCCCTGCCAACCGGCCATGCCGACGATCAGCAATGGAAAGCGCTGACGCACGGCTTCTGGCAATCGGGCGTGGGCGCGCAGGGCCAGCGTCAGTTTCTTGCGCGGCTCCAGGGTGCCGACGCACAGGAAGTATTCCCGCGCCTCGACGCCGTGAGTCTTGAGCACCGCGTCGATGGCTTCAGGTTCCCGTGGGTGGAAACGTGCGGCCACGCCCAGCGGTGCGACGACAAAGCGTTCGGCCGGCAGTGCGAAATAGGCCTGGGCCTCGTCAGCGATGTACTGCGAATCGGTGAGAATCAGACGCGCCCGCTGCACACCGTCGGCCAGGCGCCGCTCGATTTCCCGCAGGCGCGAGGGGGGTTGCGTTTCGGGGTAGTGCAGGTGCGTCAGGTCATGCAGGGTGATGACGGTCGGGCCGTCGAACGACAGCGGCCACAGGCTCGGTTCGTGATAGAGGTCGATGGTCTTCGAACGCCCCTGGTCGAAGCGTTTCTGCTCCAGCCAGCGCCGGGCTTGATAAGCCCCCGGAATCTGTCGCAGCAACGGCGTCAGTCGCGAATAGCCGGGCATCGCCGCTTCCGGCAAGTCCGAACTCCAGCCCCAACCGTGGAACAGTGCGAGTTCGACATCGGGCTCATCAGCAAGGGCGTTCGCCAGTTCGGCGACGTAATGGCCGATACCGGTGCGTGGGGCTTGAAGGATCCGGGCGTTAAGGGCAATTCGCATGTTGCCTCTCTTGCGCGACCGGCGCGTCTTTCAGATTGCGCAGGGTGCGTTCGGCCAGTTGCGCACTGGCTTCCCGCCAGCCGATCCACTGCCACTCCGCCACGCTACGGGCGGCCGGGAATTGCCCGGAGCGTTCGAAACCCGTGACCAGGTCTGCCAGGCTTTGCGGTTCGGCGAGGTCAAAATACGCCATGAACTCGCCACCGATTTCGCGAAAGATCGGAATGTCGCTGCCCATGGCCGGCAATCCGCGCTGCATCGCTTCGACCAAGGGCAGGCCAAAACCCTCGACCCAGGACGGAAACACCAGCGCGCTGGCGTGGGAATAGGCGTGTTCGAGGCTGGTGTCGCTCAGGTCGTTGAACATGAACAGGCGTTGGTTCAGCTGCGGGTGGTTGCGCACGCGGGCGAGCAGGGCGTCGCACTTCCAGCCGATGCGCCCGGCGATGCACAATCGGGCTTGCGAACCTGAGGCCCAGGCGCGTTCGAAAGCGTCGAGCAGGTAATCGTGGTTTTTACGCGGCTCGATGGTGCTAACCATCAAAAACACGGGTTCCGGTGTTTTGAACACGCGCGTCAGTCTCGGCTCGACGGCTGCAGAGGCTTCGCTCAGGTCCAGTTCGGAACCGAGGTGAAAATAGTCGAACCAAAGCGCCTCGGCTTCCGCCGGACCCAGCCGACGTTGCAGTTCTTCACGCACCTGATCGCGCACCGTGGCGGAGATCGCCACGTAGCCATCAGCGGTTTGGGTGATCCAGTTGAACCACTCGTTGAAAATCTGCACCAGCCGCGTGTCGTAGAACTGCGGGTGAGACAGCGGGATGAGGTCGTAGATCACCGAAACGATGCCCACACCTTCACGCTTGAGCTGTTCGGCAAACGGGAAGAAATCGCTGTGCCAGGAAGAGTCCAGCAACACCAGTTGATCACCCGGCTGATGTTGCAATGGCGAGCACCGTTTGGGCAGTTGATACTGGTTGATGGCGTCGATCAGGCGTAAAGGAATGCTGAAGCAGGTGATCGCCGTGAGGCGGTAGGCCACGTACAGCAGGCGTTTGACCACTCGCGAGTGACTGCGATTGTGCAAGCGTTGATGCAGTTGCCAGAAACGATGAGCCAGCCGTCCCAATCGTCCGGCGAAGGTCATCAAACCATCGAAAAACGGGATGTTCAACGCGCCGAGTTTCAACACCCGATAGAGTTTGCCCTTGAGCATCACGACGGGGATGCACTGCGCACCGTCGATACTTTCCGGCAGCTGGTTGATGACGTTACGCACCACCCGCTGAATGCCCGAATTGACCTTTGGGTGCAAGAAAACGTGGGTGCATTCCACCAGAAGACGCGTCATGGCGTGTGCTCCGAAACAATCGCCTCGGAGCGTGTAATGGTGGTTTTCGCCGCCAGCCACGAGCAGCCGACGAAGTCTTCATGCCGGTTGTTGATCACATGGAACACCAGCCCGTAATCGCGCCATTCGTAGTTGCGATCCAGATGCGAGTCCAGCCGCGACAGGCTCAGGGACACGGAATAGTTGCCCTTTCCCAAGCCCATGACGAAGGAAAAACGGTACGTGTAACGCTCCCCGGTGTGCAGATCGGTCAGGGCCTTGTCCTGACGATGGGTGTTGATGCCATACATCATCTGACCCAGACGGTCCTTGAGGATGAAGCCGAGCACTAATCGCTCGATGTCCTGACGGACTTCCACCTGGACTTCCAGCACTACGCTCTGACCGACCTCTGCAGCGTCGATGGACCGATCATTCTCGTCCAGCAACCGCACACTGAGAATGGCCGCTTCACCGGTGCCGGAAACGGTTTGGACTTCTCCGCCGGCGAGCATTTCCTGGCGGACCACCTGGCCTTCACGCTCGGCCATCAGGGCGTTGTAGTAATCCAGGACCGCTTCGGGTTTGCCGTACATGGCCATGCAGCCGTCTTTGAGCAGGATCGCCGAATCGCATATCGACTGGATGGCCGAGCGATCATGGGACACGATCAGCAGGGTGGTGCCGGCCTTGCGGAAGCTGCGGATGCGTTCGAAGCTCTTGTGCTGGAAGTAGGCATCGCCCACGGACAGGGCTTCGTCGACGATCAGGATGTCCGGCCGCCGTGCGGTGGCCACGCTGAACGCCAGGCGCATCTGCATGCCGCTGGAGTAGGTGCGCACCGGATGGTCGATGGCTTCGCCGATTTCCGCGAAACTTTCGATCTGTGGCATCAGCGCTTCGATGTCATCGACCTGCATGCCCAGCAATTGCCCTGCCATGATTGCATTCTGTCGGCCGGTAAAGTCCGGGTGAAAGCCCATGCCCAGTTCCAGCAGCGCCGCCACCCGGCCTTCGAGTTCGATCTTGCCGCAGGTAGGTTGGGTGGTGCCGGTGATCATCTTCAACAAGGTGCTTTTGCCCGCGCCGTTGGCCCCGACGATGCCCACCGCTTCACCGGGGGCAATCTCGAATTCGACGTTTTGCAGCACCCAGTGCTGGTGGTGACGCAGGGGCGAAAACGGGATCAGCCACTCGGCCAGTCGGCTCCAGCGGGTCGGGTATTGCTTGTAGGCCTTGCCCAGGCCGGTGACGCGAATATGCCCCATCAGAGTTCATCCACCATTTCACCGACACGCTGGCGAAACAGACGCAGACCGATCAGACAGAGCACCACGCCAGTGACAAAAATCGGCAGCAGCGAAGTCCAGACCGGCCATTGCCCATAAAGAAACATGTTTTGATAGCTGACAATCAGGTTGGTCAGGGGGTTGAGTTGCAGCAGGCGCTGAACCCAGTCCGGCAGGATGCTCATCGGGTACACAATGGGCGTCAGCCAGAACCAGAATTGCAGGCAGATGCCGAAGAGTTGCCCGACGTCCCGGAAGAATACGTTCAACACGCCGAGTACCATTCCCAGCCCGGCACAGAACATCATTTGCAACGCCATCAGCGGTATCAACGCCAGCAGCGCCATGCCTGGCCAACGTCCCGTGAATAGCAGAAACCCCAGAAAAAGGCCGATGATGATCGCGAAGTTGATGCCGGCGTTGATCAATACAATCACCGGCAGGCAGACCCGCGGGAAACTGATTTTCTTCAGCAGGTTGGCGTTTTCCAGAAACATGTTCTGGCTGCGCAGGGTGATTTCCGCAAACAGTCCCCAGGCGAGCAGGCCGCCGCACAGGTACACACTGTAGGCCATGCTGTCATCCACACCCGGCAGGCGGGCGCGCATGATGTGAGAAAAAATCACGGTGTAGACGATGATCATCGACAGTGGATTGAGCACAGGCCACAGGGCACCGAACAGCGAATTGCGATAACGCGCCTGAAACTCTCGCTGGACGCTACCGAGGATGAACCCTCGATAGCTGCACAGTGAGCGGTATAGGGAAAGCAGCATTCAAACCGTCCTGCCATATTGGTCTTCGAAGCGAACGATATCGTCCTCTCCCAGGTATTCACCGCTTTGCACTTCAATGATCACCAGGTCGATCACGCCCGGGTTTTCCAGGCGATGCTTGTGACCGGCGGCAATGAAGGTCGATTCGTTCTTGGCCACCAGGTGGGTGCCGGTGCCGTTGTTGGTGACCTTGGCCATGCCTTCGACGACCACCCAGTGTTCATTGCGGTGGTGGTGCATTTGCAGCGACAGCTTGGCGCCAGGTTTGACCACGATGCGCTTGATCTTGAAGCGAGGGCCTTCCTCGAGCACGGTGTAGGTGCCCCAGGGCCGGCTGACCGTGCGGTGCAGGCGATAGGCCTCGTGCTTTTTGTCCTTGAGCTGTTTGGCCACCCGGCGCACATCCTGAGCGCGATCGGCGTGGGCCACCAGCACCGCATCGGCGGTGTCGATGATGATCAAGTTATCCACACCCACCGCGGCCACCAGCCGGTCTTCGCTCTGGACGAAGTTGTTGTGGCTGTCGACGAACACCGCGTCACCGCTGGCCCGGTTGTTCTGCGCATCCGCCGGCACCAGCGCGGCCACCGCGCCCCAGGAGCCGATGTCGCTCCAGTCAAAACCGGCGGGCACCACGACTACTTTGTCGGAGCGTTCCATCAAGGCGTAGTCGATGGAGATGTCAGTGATCTCGGCGAACAACGCCGGGGATAATTCCTGTTGCAGGCACCCGGCTGTTTCCACGGGAGCGCTTTGGGTCATGCAGGTTTGCGTCTGCTCCAACAGGTCGGGGGCATGAATTTGCAATTCGGCCAGCACGGTCGTGACCGAGAAGCAGAACATCCCCGAGTTCCACAGGAACTTGCCGCTTTCCAGGTAATGGGTGGCGGTTTGCAGGTCCGGTTTTTCGACGAAACGCTGGACCTTCGCGGCGCCTTTTCCGTCCAGCGCCGCACCGGTCTCGATGTAGCCGAAACCGGTCTCCGGGGCCGTCGGCACCACGCCGAACGTCACCAGGAAACCATCCTTGGCCAGTGCCACGGCGTGTTCGACCGCAGACTTCAAGGCGTCTTCGTTGAGGATCAAATGGTCGGCGGGCATCACCACCATGATCGCGTCATCACCGTGCAGGGCTTGCAGTGACAGGGCGGCGGCGGCGATGGCCGGGGCCGTATTGCGGCCTGTCGGCTCCAGCAGAAAATGCCCGCGATGGCGACTTAGCTGCGCCTCCTGATAGTGATCCTTGCTCTGGAAGTAGTAGTCGCGGTTGGTCACCGTGACGATATCGCCCCAGCCATCGAGCAAACCGGCCGCTCGCCGATAAGTCTTGCCCAGCAGCGACTGACCGTCGGGCAGGGTCATGAACGGCTTGGGATGGCCCTCGCGGGACACCGGCCATAAGCGAGTACCGGCACCGCCGGAGAGAATCACAGGAATCAGCATGGCCTACTCCTTGGCGACGCGTTTCATGTCCGCATCCATCATCATGCGGATCAAGGTATCCAGGTCGGTTTTTGGCTTCCAGCCCAATACGCGCTGGGCTTTGGCCGGGTTGCCGAGCAGCACTTCGACCTCGGCCGGGCGGAAGAACGCCGGGTCGATTTTCACGAAGTCGCGGTAGTTCAGGCCCACGTGATCGAAGGCGATGCGGCACATCTCGCGCACGGTGGTGGTCACGCCGGTGGCGACCACAAAATCGTCAGGCTTGTCCTGTTGCAGCATCAGCCACATGGCTTCGACGTAATCGCCGGCAAACCCCCAGTCGCGTTTGGCGTCGATGTTGCCCAGCAGCAGTTCCTGCTGTTTTCCCTGTTTGATGCGGGCGGCGGCGTCGGTCACTTTGCGGGTCACGAACTCGATGCCGCGCAGGGGCGATTCATGGTTGAACAGGATCCCGCTGCTGGCGTGCAGGTTGAAACTTTCGCGATAGTTCACGGTGATCCAGTGGCCATACAGCTTGGCCACGCCGTAAGGGCTGCGCGGGTAGAACGGCGTGTTCTCGTCCTGTTGCTCGGCCTGGATCAGGCCAAACATTTCGCTGGTAGACGCCTGGTAAAAACGCGTGTGCGGACTGAACTGGCGGATCGCTTCGAGCAGGTGAGTCACGCCCAGCCCGTCAACGATGCCGGTGGTGACCGGTTGATCCCAGGAGGCCGCGACAAAGCTTTGCGCCGCCAGGTTGTAGATTTCGTCCGCAGCGGACTTGATCACCGCGCGCTGCACCGAGCAGGCATCGGCCATGTCACCGTCCAGGTAAACGATGTCCCCCTCGACCCCCATTTCACGCAAACGCCAGCGTGCATCGCTGCTGCGACGCGCCACCAGGCCGTGGACCTTATAACCCTTGTCCAGCAGCAGTTTGGCCAGATAAGCGCCGTCCTGACCGGTGATCCCTGTGATCAATGCACTTTTTGTCATTCTTCTTTTACTCGTTTCTCCCAGTCGGACAGGATCGCCCGCAGGGATTGTTGTGTTGTGATTTCAGGCGTCCATCCTGTGGTCTGGGCGAGCTTGGCAGAGCTGCCACAAACGCGACGCTGATCTGCGCGGCGAAGACGCGCAGGATCCTGAATCAATTGCATGTCGACCTGGGCGAGGTCCCCCAGTTGTTCGATCAGGCTGCGGATGCTCTGCTCGCGCCCCGAGCAAATGTTGTAGACCTGCCCCGGCGTGCCCTTTTCCAGCAGCGCCAGATAGGCCGACACCACATCGCCCACGTCCAGGAAGTCGCGTGTGACGTCGATGTCCCCGACTTCCAGTTGCGGGGCTTGCAGGCCTTGTTTGATGCGGTTGATCTGCCGCGCGGCGCTGGCGATGACGAAGCTGTCTTTCTGGCCAGTGCCGATGTGGTTGAACGGGCGGGCAACCAGTACCGGCCAGCCTTCGCTCAGGCCCCATTGCAGGCTGAGGAATTCGGCTGACAGTTTGCTCACGGCATACGGGTTGCGCGGGCAGGGTGGCTGGAGCTCGGTAATGGGCAAGTGTGATTCGGTCACTTGCCCGTAGACGTCGCCGGAGCTGACGTACAGGAAAGTCCCTTTGAAGCCGCGGGACTTGAGTGCCTGAAGCAGATTCAAGGTGCCGAGCAGGTTGATCGTCAGCGTGCGTGCCGGATCGCGGAAGGCTTCGGGAACGAAGGTCTGGCCGGCCAGGTGAATGACCGCGTCGGGCATCTCGGGCCAGAGGCCGTCGAGGGTGCCTGGCTCAGCAAGATCGTAACGGGCGGCGACAGGCAGAAGCGCCCATTCCGAGGCATCAGCCTTCAGGCGAGATTGGATGTGTTGTCCTACGAATCCGCTGAGACCCGTAATGAACAGACGCTTTTTCAAACAGCGGCCCCTTGGTCATACACTTCGTCCATTCCCCACAGGCTTTATGGAAATGTCTGACGGACCGGGTGGATTGCTTGGTCGAAAGACGGGCGAAATGTTTTGTTGTAGTTGTTTGGTAGCCAATCTGTGCCAATTGCGCAGCAATTTCAACAGGTCCCACCGTGACCGGTCAGTTCTCGTTAGCGTAGCCCGATTTATTCTCGCCGGGCGGTTCACGAATCCTCAGCGGATGTGTTTAGAATGCCCCTCGTCACGATTATCCAGGGTTCGGCCGGGTGGTATTCACGCCCCGCGAAACTGACCATTAAAACAAGAACGTAGACGGGCAAGAAGACGATGGACGACGACCGGAAAACGCCGGGTCGATCCGTGGCTTTGCCGTCATAGAGTGAGGCTGCCGGGATGGCGGCTTCATCGTGGGATGCCATGAATTTCATTCTTTACTCGGACGTCAACGACAGTTCCATCAGTCAGAGCCTTGGTCGTCCTGAATACAGTTATTACTTCGTGCTCAAGGCTTATCGCCCGGTGCTCGAAAGCCTCGGGCGGGTGCATGTGGTGTCCTCCACCGCCGAGGTCGATCCGCTCTATCGCCAATTGCTGGCCGCCGGCGAAGACAGCCTCTTCCTGTCGTTCACCCCGCCGCAGAAAACCCCGAACGACCTTGAATGCCCGACGATCTGCGTGGTGGCCTGGGAATTCGACTCCATTCCCGATGAGCAATGGGATAACGATCCACGCCAGGACTGGACGCAGATGCTGGCGCGCCAAGGCCGGGTCATTACGCTTTCCAGCCACACGGCCCGGGCGATTCGGCGGGCCATGGGTGAAGACTTCCCCGTGCTGGTCTTGCCCACGCCGTTGTGGGAGAACTTCGCAGACATTCGTAGCCGCCATGCCAGTGTCCCGGTCAATGCCGGTTCGACTCTCGACATCAAGGGCTGCCTCTTCGACACACGCACGCTTGGGCTGTCTGCCGATGCGCTGATTCCCGTACCGCCGACCGCCGAGGAACTGGCGGCGCTGGAGGCATTGAAACCGCCGCCGTTGACGCTAAAGCGCCGCTTCGTCATCGCTCGCCATTACCTGCACATGTGGCGCCGGGACATGGGAAAAACGCTGCCCGTCCCGCTGCATCGCACGCACTTTCTAAGCCAGTGGTACTGGGAGGGCATTCGCGACCTTCTTTCAGATGCTGCACATGAACGGCTTGCCGGGTACCTGCCGGCCATCGCCGGACCGCAGACGATGGCAGTGCCAGAACCTGAACCGCGCGATTGGCCGGACACCACCACCCAGGTCGAGACTCAGGTCGACGGCGTGGTGTACGTCACGGTGTTCAACCCCCGTGACGGTCGCAAGAACTGGCATCAATTGATCACCGCCTTCTGCTGGGCCTTCCGCGAAACGGATGACGCCACGCTGGTGCTGAAGATTACCCAGAGCGATCTTTCGTCCTACTACGACGAGCTGATGACCTTGCTCGCGCAACTCTCGCCGTTCGCCTGTCGGGTGGTGGTGATGCACGGTTACCTGGACGATCCGCAATACGCGCGGCTGTACGAAGCTGCCAGTTATTACGTCAACGCGTCGCGCTGTGAGGGTTTGTGCCTGCCGTTGATGGAGTTCATGGCCAGCGGTAAACCGGTGATCGCCCCGGACCACACCGCCATGGAGGATTACATCGATGAGCGTGTGGCGTTCGTGATCAAGTCCAGCGAAGAGCTGACCATCTGGCCGCAGGACACCCGGATCATCTACCGGACCCTGCGTTATCGACCTGACTGGGGCTCGCTGAAAACCGCCTACGAAAACAGCTACCGGATGGCCAAGGAGCAACCGTTGGAGTACCGGCGCATGTCGGGCGACGCGGTCGAGCGCATGCACGACTACTGCGCCTTCGCCCCGGTGCAGAAGCGCCTGGCGGATTTTTTCGGGCTGACGCCGCAGGCTTTGCCGACAGCGGCCGTGACGGATAACGCCTCATGCTGATCATCATTCATTCGGAAACCAACCAGCACACCATCGCCCAGAACCTTGGCCGTTCGGAGTACAGCTATTACTTCGTCCTCAAGGAATACCGGCCGGTGCTGGAGCGCCTGGGGCGCGTGGTGGAAGTCAGCGACCCGCAGACCGAAGTCGATGCCTTGTACCTCGACGCGCTGTCCCGGGGTGAAGACTGCGTGTTCCTGTCGTTCTCGCCGCCGCATTGCACGCCGGTGCACTTCGCCTGTCCGACGTTGCCGGTGTTTGCGTGGGAATTCAGCACCATTCCCAACGAGCCCTTTGCCGGTGAACCGCGCAATGACTGGCGCACGGTGTTGCACGCCACCGGCGCGGCGATTACCCATTCCGGCTACACGGTAAACGCCGTGCGCGAGGCGATGGGCGCCGACTATCCGATCGTCGCGGTGCCGGCGCCGGTGTGGGATCGATTCTCGGCGCGCGGCGCCCAGTTGCAACGTCAGCCACTGGCGAGTCAGGTGCGCCTGAAGATCAAAGGCCTGGTGGCCGACAGCCGTACCCTGGATTTGCGGGCCTTTGGGCCGGCGCAGTTACGCGCTGGCGAAGGTATCGATTTCGAAGCGCCGCCCCGTGAGCACGAGTTGGTGCTCGACGGCGTGATCTACACCTCGGTGTTCAATCCGGGTGACGGGCGCAAGAATTGGGAAGACATGCTCAGTGCCTTCTGCGTGACCTTCCGTGAAGTGGACGATGCGACGCTGGTGCTCAAACTGACCCACCACGATGCCGAAGAAGCGCTGACCGACATCCTTCACCATTTGTACAAAAACCAGTCCTATCGCTGCCGCATTGTGCTGATCTACGGCTACCTCGCGGATTCGGACTACGAGCAGCTGGTGCAGGCAACCAGCTACGTCGTGAATACATCCTACGGTGAAGGCCAGTGCCTGCCGCTGATGGAGTTCATGTCCTGCGGCAAACCGGCGGTCGCGCCACGCACCACGGCGATGATCGATTACCTGGATGCCGATAATGCATTCCTGATCGACTCTACCGACGAGCTGACGGCCTGGCCTCACGACCCGCGCAGGGCGTTCCGAACCCTGCGTTACGTGACGAACTGGGCGTCGTTGTGCCGCGCTTATCGGGCCAGCTATGACGTCGCCAAAAACGACGCCGAGCGTTACGCGCAGATGTCTGCGCATTCGGTGGCCAGCCTCGAAAAATTCTGCAGCCAGGCCACCGCCGAACAACGACTGAACGCCTTCTTCGCGCAGCTCCTTGAAACCCGCGTCGCTCTGGATACCCGCGAAGCATGATCCGCGCAGTGTTGAATGGGATGGATAACAGGGCAACGTCCAGGAGGACGGCATGAATAACGACAGACGGATCATGGACATCGAGTTGTTGCGTGGTATCGCGGTGCTCGGCGTGTTGTTCCATCACCTGCAAGACAGCCTGTTTGCGGCTCCGGTGCCGCTGTTGCAAGCCATCACCGCATGGGGTCAGCCGTGGTGGGGCGTCGATCTGTTTTTCGCCATCTCCGGGTTTGTCATCGCGCGCAGCCTGATCCCGGCGTTGCAGGGTTGCAGTACGCGTCAGGAGTATTGGCAGCAGACGCGCAACTTCTGGCTGCGCCGGGCCTTTCGCTTGCTGCCGTCGGCGTGGTTGTGGCTGGCGCTGATGTTGCTGGGCTGCATTTTTCTCAATCGCTCCGGGGCGTTCGGCACGCTGCACGCCAACCTTCAGGCAACCCTGGCCGGGGTCGCGCAGTACGCGAACTTCCGCTTCGCCGACAGCTTCTATAACTATGAGTACGGCACCAGTTTCGTGTACTGGAGCCTGTCGCTGGAGGAGCAGTTCTACCTGTTGTTTCCGCTGCTGATTCTGATCTGTCGCAAGCACTTGGTCTGGGCCTTGCTGGCGCTGGTCGCGGTGCAGTTGTTCACGTTGCGCACCCCGATCCTGATGGTGGTTCGCACCGATGCGTTGGCACTCGGCATCCTGTTGGCGATGTGGAGTGCGCAACCCTCGTATCTGCGCTGGGAGCCGACGTTCTTGCGCCGTCCACGGGCCGGGGTGACGGCATTGGTCGCGCTGTCGCTGGTGCTCAGTTTCATGGCGACGGATCGCTTCAACTTTACCAACTACCGCATCGGCACGATCGCCGTGTTGTGCGCGGTGCTGGTCTGGATCGCTTCCTACAATCGCGACTACCTGCTGCCACGGGGCGCGTTGAAAAACCTGATGACGTGGGTCGGCAGTCGCTCCTACGGAATCTACCTGATCCACATACCGGCTTATTTGCTGGTGCGCGAATTCACGTTCCGCTTGCAGGGCGCCGGTCTGCCCAATCCCGGCGGCCATCCGATCCTGACACTGATGATTGCTGGCGGTTTGATCGCTTTGTTGAGCGAACTCAACTACCGCTTCATCGAAATGCCCATGCGTAACCGCGGTGCCTCGCTGGTCAAACGCCTGGGCACGTCCCGAACAGCCGCCCAAACCTCTGGAGCTACCTCATGCTGAGCCTTTTGAAGAAACTCACGGCGGGTACGCCCGCTCCCGTGGCGCCTGTGGCGGACACGGTCGAGAAGGTCGATCCGTACATGCTCGGCCTGCACGACGCGATGCTCAGCGGCTGGTTCAATCAGCAAACCGGCGAGCTGTTCACCGGGTTCCCGGTGACCGCCGAGGACACGCTGCTGGACGTCGGCTGCGGTGACGGCGGTAACGTGCATTTCTGCGGCATGCGCGGGGCGAAGATCATCATCGCCGACATCGACGCGGACAAGGTTGAAGCCACCCGCCAGCGCCTGAGCGACACGCCGGCGCGTGACGTCGAATGCCACGTCACCGACTGCAATCCGCTGCCGATTGCCGATGCCACGGCCACCCGCGTGGTGTCCACCGAAGTCATCGAACACGTGGACGATCCGGCGCAGTTCCTTGCTGAACTGGTACGTGTCGGCAAACCGGGTGCGCTGTATTTGCTCAGCGTCCCGCACCCAAGCTCCGAAGACCTGCAAAAAGACATCGCGGCGCCCGAGTATTTCCAGAAACCCAACCACATTCGCATCATCAGCGAAGAGCAGTTCAAGGCAATGGTCAGCGATGCTGGCCTGGAAGTGCTCAGCCACAGCCAGTACGGGTTTTACTGGTCGATGTGGATGCTGTTGTTCTGGGAAGCCAAGGTCGATTTCAGCAATCCCGACCATCCGTTGCTCAACCACTGGGCCGACACCTGGCAGGCCATTCTGGCGTCGCCCCGTGGCGCGCAGATCAAACAGGCGCTGGACGCGGTCGTGGCGAAAAGTCAGGTGATCATTGCTCGCAAGCCTTAGCGACTGACTTGTGGGAGCGAGCTTGCTCGCGATAGCGATTTATCAGTCGACATCAATGTTGGCTGTTAATCAGCTATCGCGAGCAAGCTCGCTCCCACAGGTTTTGTGTACCCTGTAGCCCTGTGTTTCCAGGATCAGGGATTTCATGTTGTTAGTTCGTCTTTCTGTCCTGCTTGTTGCTCTGGCGCTGCTCAACGGTTGCGAGCAAACAGACGCGCCGCCGCTCGATCAGCAACTCTACGTCTGGCAGCGGCAATGGACGTCAGCCCATGACGCCGCCCTGCAAGATAGTCGCGCGGACTTTTCGACCTTGCGGGTGCTGGCCTTGCAGGCGTTTCCTCAGGCGGGCTGGAGCCGGGCGCGAATAGATCCGGCGCTGCTTAAACGCGATGGCCGGCCGCTGATTGCGGTGATCCGTCTCGATGGCCAACTCAAGGCGCTGGATCAGGGCGACGTCACGGCGCAGATCCAGCAAGTGCTCAGCGATTGGCAAGGGCAGGGGCTAACGCTCTCCGGCGTGGAAGTCGACCACGATGCCGGTAGCGCCCGGCTACCGGCTTACCGCGAATTTCTCACCCACCTGCGCGCGGTTTTACCCGCCGCTTTGCCGTTAAGCATCACTGCATTGCCGGCCTGGCTCGACAGCCCTGAATTGCCGGCACTCTTGGCGACCGTCGACAGCAGCGTGTTGCAGGTGCATGCGGTGAGCGATCCGCGTCGCGGCTTGTTTGACCCCGATCAGGCCCGGCAATGGGCCGAAGCCTGGGGCCGCATCACCTCGAAACCCTTTTACCTCGCACTGCCCGCCTATGGCGTGGCCCTGTTGCCGGGCACCAGCGGTGCGCCAGTCGTGGAAAGCGAAGTGCCCATCGAGCGCACCGGTAAACGCCAGGAATTGCTGGCGGACCCCTTGCAGCTGAGCACTCTCGCCGCCGAACTACGCGCCGACCCACCGGCGCATCTGGCCGGCCTGATCTGGTTTCGCCTGCCGCTGGCGGGTGATCGCCGGGCCTGGAGCCTGAACACGCTGAGGGCCGTGGTTCGCGGAGATTCGCTCGACAGTCGCTTGAGTGTGAAACTCATCGCGCAAGACGACCTCTATGACATCAGCGTCAGCAATCAAGGCAATCTCGACAACGCTTGGCCCGAACGCGTGACACTGGCGGTTCGCGGCTGCGATGGCGCCGATGCGCTGGCCGGTTATGCGTTGCAACAAAGCCCGGATCTGCTTACCTTCACCCGCTTGCGCGACGGCCGGATACCGGCCGGCGAGCAGCGCGCCATCGGTTGGGCACGCTGCGCACACATTGATCAAGGAGGTTCGAATGTTCACCCGTAACTGGCTCCGCCATTTGCTTTGCCTGGGCCTTAGTCTGCCGCTGGGTTCGGCGATGGCCTGCGGGCCGGACTTTCCGATGCGCTTGCTGGACAACCGCGCCCAGTCGCTGGCGGAGCTGCCGGAAGGCAACTTCCAATTCGAGATCAATCGCCTTGGGCATGTGATCGCCGGGCTCAAGAACGTTGCGACGTCCCCTTACAGCATGGAGTTGACCGACTACGCCGAGCAGCGGGACAAGGCCGAACAGGCCGGGTTGACGGTGGAGCAGCAAGCCCTGGTCAAACAACTGCGCGTGCTGACCGATGCCCATCAAGTCGAGACCCAAGGCGCGAGCCTGCCGGCCGAGCTTCGGTTCTATCTGGCGGGTGCGGTGGCGTTCAACGCCGGTGATCACGCGCTGGCCGCCGAGTACTTCCAGAAAGTGCTGGCGCTGCCAGCGGATCAACGCGCATTGCGCAGCACCTGGGCCGCTTATTCATTGGGCCGGACGCTGTTTGCCCAGAGCGCTGAAGCAGACGCAGCGCCTGACCTGTTGGCACAGTCGCGCAAAGCCTTCGAGCAGGCCCGTCAGCTGAGTATCGACGGCTACAGCGACCCGCTGGAACTGGGTGTCGCCAGCCTCGGCGAGGAGGCCCGCGTGGCGCGCACCGCTGGCGACTGGAACAGCGCCATCAACCTGTACGCCACGCAAAATCGTCACGGCTCGGCAGTGGGTTACACCTCGCTGAAGCTGTTGATGGCGGATCTGCTGGCAATGCCTGAAGATCAGTTGACCGAGTTGCTCAAGGGCAAACCGGTGCAGCAACTGGTGACGGCGTCGCTGATCAGTCGCCTGGGCTGGTCATTCGGTGATCAACCGCCGAACGAACTGAAGCTGATCAAACTTCTGCAAAGCAGCACCCGCGGCAGTCTGGACAACGCGGACCGACTGGCGGCGATGAATTATCAACAGGGTGATTACGTTAGCGCCAAAGCGTTCCTTGAGCATGCCGGGGACGGCGGTCTGGCGTGGTGGCTGCGGGCGAAACTGGCGTTGCGTGAGGGTGACAAAAGCGCAGCGGCTGCAGCGTATGCCAAGGCGGCCCAGGCCTTCCCGCAGAACGAGTCGTGGGGCGAGCGACGCACGCCTGACTATGATTTCGAAAGCCTGCAGCCCAAGTGCCGGGTCGAGGGTGAAAGCGCGATCCTGGCGCTGCAACGCGGGGATTACCTGCAAGCGTTCGATCAGCTTTATCGCAGCCAAAGTATCTATTGGTTCGATGCCGCGACCGTTGCCGAGCGGGTGCTGACCGTCGATGAGCTCAAGCATTACGTCGACACTCAAGTGCCGGCACCGCCAGCGCTGAGCCAGCAGGATCGTGACAACTACGTGCCCTTGCCGGTGGCGGCGCAACTGCGCAATCTGCTCGGGCGTCGGTTGTTGCGCGAGGAGCGCTACGACGAAGCGTTGGTGTACTTCGACAATCCCGATCTACAGAAAAAAGCCCGGTTTTATGCGCAACAGCGGCAGTTGGCCGATGCGGCGTGGTGGCCGACCAAACGCGCCGCCGCCCTGTTCAACGCTGCCTGGACGGCGCGCGATTGGGGCATGGACATTCTGGGTTATGAAATGGCCCCGGACTACGCCACGTTTGGCGGCAATTACAGCCTGGAGACGACTGAACTGAAGGTCGGCCCATTGGTGGCCGAAAGTGAAGTCCAGCGCCAGCAATCCAGTGCCGCGAAGCCTGACGAGCGCTACCACTATCGATTCGTCGCCACGGCCTTGGCCAGTCGCGCCGCCGATAACCTGCCTCACACCAGCCAGGCCTTTGCTGCCGTGTTGTGCTCGGCGGCGGGGTGGAACAGCAGCCTTGAAGACCAAAGTGCGCTGTACCAGCGCTATGTCAAAGAAGGGCCCTATGTGGCTTGGGCGGGGGATTTCGGCCACCAGTGCCCGTATCCCGACTTCGAGAATGCCAGCAAACGTTATGTCACCCAGGCGACTGACGCCGCCCGTTCGGTGCTGCGGCCGTACAAGTGGCCGTTGCAGATCGGTGGTGTTATCGCAGTGACGGCCGCGGCGCTGGTGTTGATCAACCGGCGCCGCCGTAAAGCGCAGTAAGGCTCAGGCCTGTTGAACAAAGGTCAGCCGCACGGCGAAGCCGATCAACAAGCTGCCGAACAACCACTGTTGCAGGCGCTGGGCCGAGGGACTGCGTTGCAGCCAGCGGCCGAGTGCGGCGCCGGTCAAGGCGTAGGCGCTGTCGAACAGCAAACCGGTGCCGACCAGCAGCATGCCCAATACCGCAAATTGCGCGAGCACCGGTCCGGCGTGAGGGTTGATGAACTGCGGCAATAACACTGAGCAGAACAGCAACGCTTTGGGGTTGAGCAGGTTGGTCAGCAAGCCGCGCTGGATTGCGTCTTGCCATCGAGGTTGTTCGAGGGGGGTGTTGCCGCCATTCAGGTTCGGCAACATCGTGGTTCGCAGGCACTGAATGCCGATCCACAGCAGGTAAGCGGCCCCCGCCAGGCGCACCACGTCGAAGGTCCACGGCGCGGCTTTGAACAGCGCCGCCAGCCCCAACGCGGCCAACGCCACATGACAACCACGAGCAATGCCCAGGCCCACCGCCGTTGCCAACGCCGCGCCTTTGCCCTGACGGGCGCCGGTTTGCAGGAGCAAAATCATGTCCGGGCCGGGCAACAGATACACCACCGCCAGCGCCATGAAAAACAGCCAGAGTCCTTCCACGTTGCACCCCATTCGTTTGTCGATTCGGTAGCGTCAGTCTAGGGCTCAAGGGTGGGGCAGGTGCTTGCGTAGTCAGCTTCTAAACGCTTTGGAATTGGCATAACCTGCCACTTTGTGACGAACAAACCATCAGGATCTACCAAGCCATGAAACTGGATGCCTACGACCGAAAGATTCTCGCGGCCCTGCAACGGGACGGGCGCTTGAGCAATGTGCAATTGGCCGAGGAGATCGGTTTGTCCGCTTCCCCCTGTTTGCGCCGGGTGCGGATGCTGGAGGAGGCCGGCGTGATTCGCGGCTATCAGGCCAATCTTGATCGTGACGAAGTGGGGCTTGGGCTGACGGTGTTTGTCGGGGTCAAGGTTGAGCGCCACAACGATGAGCAGGCCGAAGCTTTTCGCCTGGCCGTCACGGCACTGCCGGAGGTGATTTCGGCGTTCCTGGTGTCAGGGGAATCGGATTTTCTGCTGCAAGTGGTGGTGCCGGATTTGCGCGGGTATGACCGCTTTCTCACGGAACGACTGCTGAAATTGCCGGGCGTGAGCGACATCCGCAGCAACTTTGCGATTCACACGGTGAAGACGCCGGGGGCGTTGCCGTTGGGGCATTTGCCGCTTTAGACCGAGCAGGATCGTTCCCACGCTCTGCGTGGGAGCGATCATCTGGCAGGCTGGCTTACATCTGCGTCGCCATCCCCTCCACATTCATCGCCGCCTGACGCAACGCCTCGGATCGCGTTGGATGCGGATGGCATGTCAACGCAATGTCCTCAGCCGATGCGCTGAACTCCATCGCCACACAATATTCACCAATCATTTCACTGACACTCGGCCCCACAAGGTGCACGCCGAGAATCTCGTCGGTGCGCTCATCGGCCAGCACTTTGGCAAAGCCTTCTGTCTCGTGGTTGATCTTCGCCCGGCTGTTGGCGGTGAAGGGGAATTTGCCGACCTTGTAGGCACGGCCTTCAGCCTTGAGCTGCTCTTCAGTTTTGCCGACGCTGGCCAATTCAGGCTTGGTGTAGATGACGTTGGGGATCAAGTCGTAATTGACCTCGCCTGCCTTGCCGACGATCTGCTCGATGCAGGCCATGGCTTCGTCTTCGGCCTTGTGCGCGAGCATCGGCCCGGACGTGACGTCGCCGATCACCCACACCCCCGCAGCTTCGGTGCGGTGGCCCTTGTTGGCGAGCATGCCGCGCTTGTCAGTGGTGAGGCCAACGTTCTCTAGCCCCAGGCCCTGGGTATAAGGCCGGCGGCCGATGGACACCAGTACGTAATCGGCTTCGATCAGCTCGGCGGTGCCGCCAGCCGCGGGCTCGACGCTGAGCTGGACGCCGTTTGCCGAGGTGGTGGCGCTGGTGACTTTCGAGCTCAACTTGAAGCTGATGCCCTGTTTGCTCAACGAACGCTGCAGGGTTTTACCCGCCTCACCATCCACGCCGGGGCAGATCCGGTCGAGAAATTCGACCACCGTCACCTGAGCGCCCAGGCGCCGCCACACCGAGCCCAGCTCCAGGCCGATGACGCCGGCCCCGATCACCACCAGGTGCTTCGGCACTTCGGCCAGCGACAATGCGCCTGTGGAATCGAGGATGCGTTTGTTATCGATCTCGACGCCGGGCAGGGGAGTGGGCTCGGAGCCAGTGGCGATGATGATGTCCTTGGCACTCAGTTCGGTCTTGCCGCCCTGGCTGTCGGTCACCGTCACTTTGCCCGGCCCGTCAATATGGCCCCAGCCTTTGATCCAGTCGACTTTGTTTTTGCGAAACAGAAATTCGATGCCCTTGGTCAGCCCGGTCACGCTTTCATCTTTCTGCTTCATCATCTGGGCGAGGTTGAGGGTGGGTTTGACCTCGATGCCCAGGTTGGCAAATTCCGAGCCCATGGCCGCGTCGTAGAGTTCCGAGGCATGCAGAAGCGCCTTGGAGGGCATGCAGCCGACGTTAAGGCAGGTGCCGCCGAGCGTCGCCCGACCTTCCACGCACGCCGCTTTCAGGCCCAGTTGGCCTGCGCGGATCGCTGCGTTGTAGCCGCCGGGGCCACCGCCCAGTATCACGACGTCATAAGTGCTCATGGATGTACTCCTGGACTGAAAGGGGAATGGGCTGGATAACCGTAGTCTTTGATTAAAATTACGGACGTAATATGTGCGTTTGTGGGTATTTCGGTCAAGGCTTCAGCAAGGCGACAGGTTGGGCATCTTTAGATAGAGCGATTTAGTACAAAAATTTCACTACTTTCGTTATATGGTAACGAAATGCGATGTGGCCAATGATAAGCACTGGGGTGGTATGCAACTCGATCTCGAAGTCGATGGAACGCAGGTAGCCGGGCTGCCGCGCTTTCAGCAGGCGGTTTTTCAAGGGCGGCGATTGCGTCAGTTCGCCATCGGCCTGAGTGCCTTGGCGGCGGTCGGGTTGGTGTTGGCGTTTTTTGTCGGGCTGTTTGCGCCGTTGTCGCTGTGGGCCCCGTTGCTGGTGAATCAGGGCGCCGGTTTGCTGGTGCTGATTGCCGGCCTGCAATCGGCATGGTGGGTGACTCAGTGGCGCGCGCAAGCGATGAATCCACCGCTGCCAGTGGTGGTTTCGGATGAAACCGTTGCTCCCGAAGGCTGGTATGAGCGACTGCTGGAGCGGCTCAGTCAGCGCTGGGTGCGCATGCTTGGGCAGATCGGTGCGCCGACCCTCTGGCTCGCTGGTTGGGCGCTGTTGACGATCTTCAGCATCAGTCAGTTCTGGAACCTCGCGTTGCCGCCTGCTGCGTTGGGATTATCAGCGAGCGTTGGCGCCGCGCTGTCGTTGTTGCTGGCCTTTGGTTTGCTGGTGCTTGAGCGTCAGCTCGCCCAGGAAAACGTCGCCCAATGGCCAGAAGCGGGGCAGTTGGCGCAACTGAGCCGAGTGGCGATCATTTGCCTGGTGTTAAGCGCTTTATGTCTGTTGTTCGGCAGCGAAACCTCAGTTTGGCCGGCGCGGTTGGCGGTGCTGATCGGCATGCTGCCAGGACTGGTCGCGGTCGAGTTGCTGCTACGTGCGGTGTTATCGCTATTCAGCCCTCGCCGTGAACAACTGGAACCAACGTTATTGGCGCGAAGTGTTGTCGCCGACATGCTGCGCTGGCCGCCACAACCGTTGCTGGCGTTGCAGCACGAACTGCATAACCGCTTCGGCATCGACTTGCGGCAGATTTGGGCCTTCACCTATATGCGCCGGGCGTTTTTGCCGGTGATGGCGGTAGTGGCGATTGTCGGGTGGTCGCTCACCGGCGTTCACGAAATACCCCTGCAAGGGCGGGGCATCTACGAACGTTTCGGTAAACCGGTTGAAGTGTTCGGTCCTGGTTTGCACGCCGGTTTGCCGTGGCCATTGGGCCGGGTTCTGAACGTTGAAAACGGCGTGGTTCACGAGTTGGCAACAAGTGTTGGCGAAACATCGGCGCCGATCGTTCTGGAGCCAGCAGAAGGGCCTGCGCCGGTGATTGCCAATCGCTTGTGGGACGCCAGCCATGTGAACGATAAATCCCAAGTGATCGCCAGCAGCCGTGCCGATAAGCAGAGCTTTCAGATCGTTAACATGGACGTGCGTTTTGTCTACCGCATCGGTCTGACCGATCAAGCGGCGCTGGCCGCGACGTACAACAGCGCCGATGTACCGACGCTGATTCGCAGCACCGCCAGCCGGATTCTGGTTCACGACTTTGCCTCGCGGACCCTCGATGGTTTGCTCGGCGAGGACAGGGTAGGGCTGGCCGAAGAGACCGGCCGCGCCGTGCAATCCGATCTGCAGAAGCTCGACAGCGGTGTGGAAATTCTCGCCACGGTGGTCGAGGCGATCCATCCGCCAGCCGGTGCAGCCAACGCTTATCACGGGGTACAGGCGGCGCAGATTGGTGCCCAGGCATTGATCTCGCGTGAGCGCGGGGCGGCAGCAGAGGCGACCAATCAGGCGCAATTGCAGGCCAGCATCGCCCGCGATCAGGCGACGGCCAGTGCGCATGAAATCAATTCCACCGCCAAGGCGGCTGATCTGAAATTCACCGCCGAACAAAAAGCGTATGCCAGCGCCGGCCAGGCATTCTTGCTGGAACAGTATTTCAGCCAACTCACGCAAGGCTTGGCCAACGCCCGATTGCTGGTGCTCGATCATCGTCTGGGCGGCAACAGCAATGCGCCGACCATCGACCTACGTACCTTCACGCTGCCGGCCGATCCTGTGTCGCCGCGCAACAGTGCTCAGCCAGGAGCTGCCCATTGAGCCAGTCGCACACTCACGATCATGACGACCACGCCGGCCACGATCACGGACATGGCGGACATCACCACGGTCACCACCATCATCACGGTGATCCGCAGGAAGCCGGTCCATTCCCGTGGCGGCGCATGGGGTGGGCGGCGTTGCTCGTGGCATTCGCCATCGCGGCAGCGAGTCTGGTGCAGGTTCGTTCGGGGGAGGCCACGGTGATCACTCGCTTCGGCAATCCATCGCGGGTGCTGTTGGAGCCGGGTCTCGGCTGGCGCTGGCCGGCACCGTTTGAAGCAGCCATTCCGGTCGACTTGCGGCTGCGCACCACCTCCAGCGGTTTGCAGGATGTGGGCACGCGCGACGGTTTGCGCATCATTGTTCAGGCTTACGTGGCGTGGCAGGTACAGGGCGACCCGGACAACGTGCAGCGCTTTATGCGCGCCGTGCAGAATCAGCCGGACGAAGCGGCGCGGCAGATTCGCACGTTTGTCGGGTCGGCACTGGAAACCACTGCGAGCAGTTTCGATCTGGCCAACCTGGTGAACACCGATGCCAATCAGGTGCACATTGCCGACTTCGAAGCGCAGTTGCGTAAACAGATCGATCAGCAGTTGCTGACCACGTATGGCGTTCGCGTGCTGCAAGTGGGCATCGAGCGTTTGACCCTGCCGTCGGTGACGCTCACCGCCACCGTCGATCGCATGCGCGCCGAGCGTGAAACAATTGCCACTGAACGCACCGCCATCGGCAAGCGGGAAGCCGCGCAAATTCGATCGGCTGCCGAACGTGATGCGCGAATCGTACAGGCCGATGCGACGGTCAAAGCCGCCGATATCGAAGCCCAATCCCGTGTCGAAGCCGCACAGATTTACGGCCGTGCCTACGCCGGTTCGCCACAGCTTTATAACTTGCTGCGCTCCCTCGATACCTTGGGAACGATCGTCACCCCGGGAACCAAACTGATATTGCGCACCGATGCCGCACCTTTTCGGGTGTTGGTTGACGGTCCGCCGACCCTCGATAACAAGTCCGGGTCGCAGCCATGAATTTAGTTCCACGTGGAACACATGAGTTAAGCAGCCCCTGGATTCAGGCTGGGCGATTGGCTTTTTTGGCGCTTTACGGCGTGACAGTTCTGGCTGCGTTAGCTTGGGCATTCTCCAATGTGCGGCAGATTGATCCTCAGAATCGGGCGGTGGTCCTGCACTTCGGCGCGCTGGATCGCATCCAGAATGCCGGGTTGCTGTTGGCTTGGCCGCGCCCCTTTGAACAAGTGATTTTGTTGCCGGCAGCTGATCGGGTAATCGAGCGTCGGGTGGAAAATCTGCTTCGTAGCGATGCTGCCTTGCAGGCCGATCGGGTGGCATCCTTCGCGACACCGTTGAGCGATGCCCTCGCTGGGTCGGGCTATTTGCTGACCGGTGACGCGGGCGTGGTGCAACTGGATGTACGGGTTTTCTACAAGGTCACCGAACCCTACGCCTTCGTGCTTCAGGGTGAGCATGTGCTACCGGCACTCGATCGATTGGTCACGCGCAGCGCTGTTGCCCTGACTGCCGCGCGAGACCTGGACACCATTTTGGTGGCGCGACCGGAACTGATCGGTAGCGACAATCAGGCGGCAGAACGTCGCGAACGTCTGCGCGGTGATTTGGTGCAGGGCATCAATCAGCGTCTGGCCGAGCTGACCACGACGGGACAGGGGCTGGGTATCGAAGTGGCGCGATTCGACGTGCAATCGAGTCTGCCCGGCCCGGCAGTGAACGCTTTTAATGCGGTGCTGACCGCCAGCCAGCAAGCCGACAAAGCCGTCGCCAATGCGCGCACCGAGGCCGAGAAACTGACCCAGACCGCCAATGAACAAGGCGACCGGACACTGCAAGTCGCCCACGCTCAGGCGAGCGAACGACTGGCCAAAGCTTCGGCTGATACGGCCACGGTGTTGAGCCTGGCCCAAGCGCAACAACAGGGCACTGACCCGCAAATGTTGCTACGTATCTACCGCGAGCGGATGCCGAAGATTCTCGGCCAGGCCGGCTCGGTAACGACGGTCAATCCGAAAGATGATTCCCGCCTGATCATTCAGGGAGCAGCGCAATGACCACCCCAACCGCCGCCGCACCCAGCCTGTTGTCCTCGGCTGAACAACGCAGCGCTGCACGCCAATTGACCCTGGCCATGCTTGCCCTTGGCTTGCTCAGCCTCGGGTTGATCTGGCGCTGGTTGTCGCCGGAGCAGACGGGCGTCAGTCAATTGCTGTTGGGTTTTGCTTCATTGCTGGTGGCCGTGCCGGTGATGCGTTCAGCGTGGTACAGCCTGCGATATCCGAGTCTGCACGGGATCACCGATCAGTTGATCGCCCTCGCCATGCTCGGTGCCTGGGCGACGGGTGATCTGCTGACTGCTGCGTTGCTGCCGATCATCATGATCTTCGGCCACGTGCTGGAAGAGCGCAGCGTGATCGGTTCCCAGGAAGCGATTCGCGCCCTCGGTAAATTGACCCGCAGTCACGCTCGCAAGGTTCAGGCGGACGGTGCCATCGTCGAAGTCGACAACGGCACACTTAAAACCGGCGACATTGTCGAGGTACGGGCGGGCGACCGAGTGCCGGCCGATGGTCGGGTGTTGTCCGGTCAGGCGAGTCTCGACACGGCATCAATTACCGGTGAGTCGGTGCCGATCGAGGCGGGCGTCGGCATGCAGGTCTTTGGCGGGGCGATCAACCTCGACGGTCTGTTGCGCATCGAAGTGACACGCACCGGCAACGAATCGACCCTCGGTAAAGTCATTGCCCTGATGCAAAGCGCCGAGCGTTCGAAGCCGCCGATCACCCGTTTGCTCGAACGCTACGCCGGCAGTTACATGGTGCTGGTGTTGCTGCTGGCCGCAGTGACCTGGTTTGTCACCAACGATGCCCAGGCGATGCTCGCGGTGCTGGTGGCGGCGTGTCCTTGCGCGTTGGTGTTATCGGCACCAGCCACGGCGATTGCCGGCGTGGCGGTGGCGGCGCGGCACGGGATTCTGATTCGCAGCTCGGCGTTTCTGGAAGAGTTGGCGGACCTCACGTCGCTGGTGGTCGACAAGACCGGAACCCTGACGTTTGGCACCTTGCGCTTGCAGTCCATCGAGAGCCCGCTGGAGGATCGCAGCCACGTGTTGAAACTCGCTGCCAGCCTCGGCTCGGCCAGCAGTCATCCGGTCAGCCGTGCACTCGCCGGTCTGGTCACGCAGGAACATTTTCTGCTGCTGTCGGACATCCACGAGCGCCAGGGCCTGGGCGTGGTCGCGATGACGGAGCAGGGCGAGGCAGCGCTGGGCCGTCCAGAGCTATTCGCGCAACTGGGCATCGCCACTTCAGCGGTTCCCGAACACGATGGCCCGATTGCCGGGTTGGCACTCAACGGTGAATTCCTGGCCTGGCTGTTGCTGGCCGACAGTGTCAAACCTGAGGCGCGTTTTGCCTTGAGCGAATTAAGAGAGTTGGGCTTGGGCCGTCAGCTGTTGCTTACGGGCGATCGGCACAGCGTCGCGCACACGCTGGCAAGGGATGTTGGCATCAGCGATGTTGAAGCGCAGGCACTGCCTGAGGACAAACTCAACCGCGTGCTGACAGAAATCGACAACGGTTTCCGGCCGATGGTGGTCGGGGATGGCATCAACGATTCGCTGGCACTCAAGGCCGGCGTCGTGGGGGTCGCCATGGGCGCGGGTGGCGCGGACATCGCGCTGGCGTCGGCGGACATTGTGTTGATCGGCAGCGACCTGCGTCGCCTCGGAACCTGTGTCCGGTTGAGTCGCCAATGTCGGCAGACCTTGCAGGTCAACGTGATCATTGGCCTGGGATGGACCCTGGCGATTGTCGCATTCGCGGCATTCGGCTGGCTCGGTGCTGCGGGGGCGATGATTGCAGCGTTACTGCATAACCTCAGTACGTTGTTGGTGCTCGGTAACGCGGGGCGTCTGCTGCGCTTTCAAGAGCCATTGCTGAAAATCAAAGACGAGGCTTGAACGCCTCTAATCCAAGGCTATGGGGCAAAACCAACTTTTTAGAACTGTGCATCAAGTTTGTAGTCATCTAGGGTGAGGACCATCTGCTTTTGTGGACTCACGACGGCTGATTTAAGCGCCGCGAGTTATAGAAAAACGCTATTTAATCGATAGCCAGCTATTTTTCCAAGATGGTCTACCCTCACATCAGACGTCTGAAACAAGGGGGACTTTTCATGCTCGCGCAACTTCCACCGGCCTTACAGAATCTGCAGTTACCGATACGCCTGCGACTCTGGGACGGCCATGAATTCAACCTGGGGCCGACGCCCAGCGTCACTATTGTGGTCAAGGACCCACAAATGGTTACCCAGTTTACTCATCCAAGCCTGGACGCGCTCGGAGCGGCGTTTGTCGAAGGCAAGCTGGAACTCGAAGGCTCCATCAGCGACGTGATTCGCGTCTGCGACGAATGGAGCCAGGCATTACTCGGTGACCAAGACAGTCATCCCGTGCGCACCGTCCACGACAAGGAAACCGACGCGAAGGCGATTTCCTACCACTACGATCTTTCCAACGCGTTTTATCAGCTGTGGCTCGACAGCGACATGGCGTATTCCTGTGCCTATTTCGAGACCGGCAGCGAAACGCTGGAGCAAGCCCAGCAAGCCAAATTCCGTCACCTGTGCCGCAAGCTGAGGCTGCAACCGGGTGAATATTTGCTGGACGTCGGTTGCGGTTGGGGCGGATTGGCTCGGTATGCGGCCCGTGAGTTCGGCGCGAAAGTGTTCGGGATCACCCTGAGTAAAGAGCAACTGGCGTTGGCCCGTGAACGGGTGACCGCCGAAGGCCTGGACGATCTGATTGAACTGCAACTGCTCGATTATCGCGATCTGCCTCAGGACGGTCGTTTCGACAAAGTGGTCAGCGTCGGCATGTTCGAACACGTCGGCCACGCCAACCTGGCCGAGTACTGCAAGACCTTGTTCGGCGCGGTGAAAGAGGGCGGGCTGGTGATGAACCACGGCATTACCGCCAAGCACACGGATGGCCGTCCGGTTGGACGCGGTGCCGGTGATTTCATCGAGAAATACGTGTTCCCCAACGGCGAGTTGCCGCACCTGTCGATGATCTCCGCCGAGATCAGCGAAGCGGGGCTGGAGATTGTCGACGTCGAGAGTCTACGCCTGCACTACGCACGCACCCTGGACCATTGGAGCGAACGCCTGGAGGACAATCTGGAAGCCGCTTCCAGGCTGGTTCCGGAACAGGCGCTGCGGATCTGGCGCTTGTACCTGGCTGGATGTGCTTATGCATTCGCCCGAGGCTGGATCAACCTGCACCAGATCCTCGCGGTGAAAGCCCACGCCGATGGCAGCCATGAACTGCCATGGACGCGCGACGATATCTACCTTTAGAGAATCGGTGAAATAAGCCGGGCGATCCGCATGCCGACCTGTTGCAAGCGGCGGGTCTCCCGGCTTTCTTCTTTGGCGATCTCGTGGGCCTGGGCGAAGTCATCGTTGAGCATCTGTTCCACCTCGGCGGCAAACGCACTGTCGACGGTCAGCAACATCACCTCGAAATTGAGCCGGAACGAACGGTTGTCCAGATTGGCGCTGCCGATGGCGCTGATTTCACTGTCGATCAACACCACCTTCTGATGCAGGAAACCCGGCGCGTACCGGAACACTCGCACGCCTGCGCGCACGGCTTCGAAGGCATAGAGGCTTGAGGCCGCGTATACGATTCGGTGGTCCGGTCGTGAGGGCAGCAGCAGCCGCACATCCACGCCTCGAAGAACGGCCAGTCTCAACGCGGCAAACACGGCTTCGTCAGGGATGAAGTAGGGGCTGGTGATCCACACCCGTTCTGTCGCCGCATGGATGGCTTCGACGAAGAACAGCGAACAGGTTTCATAGGAATCGGCCGGGCCACTGGCGAGCAATTGGCAGAGCACACCGTCGTCCGGATACACGTCCGGCAGGATCAGCGGTGGCAATGATCGCGCCGCCCAGAACCAGTCTTCGGCAAACGATTCCTGCATGCAGGCCACCACCGGCCCGCACACGCGGACGTGGGTGTCGCGCCAGGGCGCCAGCGGTGGTTTCTCGCCCATGTATTCGTCGCCGACGTTATGCCCGCCGACGAAGCCCAGAATCCCGTCGACCACGACGATCTTGCGGTGATTGCGGAAATTGACCTGGAAGCGGTTGAGCCAGCCGCTGCGGGTGGCGAAGGCCTTGACCTCGACACCGCCGTCACGCAACGGCTGCACGTAACTGTGGGGCAGGGAGTGGCTGCCGATGCGGTCGTACAGCAAGTGGATCGCCACGCCTTCTGCGGCTTTCTTCAGCAGCAGGGTTTGCAGGCGCTGGCCAAGACGGTCGTCGTGGATGATGAAGAATTGAATCAGCACCGCTTCCTTCGCATTGTCGATGGCTTCGAAAATCGCGTCGAAGGTGGCTTGGCCGTTGATCAGCAAGCGCACTTCGTTGTTCGCCAGGCACGGCATGCGCCCCAGTTTCGGCATCGCCCGCAGGGACGCGTAGGCGTTGGAAGCGCGTGCGGTCAGCGCCTCTTCTACCCAGGGCCGCCAGTTGAGCTCGGAGATGGCCTTGCGCATTTCCTCGTTGGCCTGGCGCCGCGCCTTGATGTAGCCATCGAAGGTGCTGCGGCCGAAGACCAGGTACGGAATCAGCGTGAGATAAGGCATGAAGATCAACGACAGGGCCCAAGCGATAGCTCCCTGGGCGGTCCGGACGGTGAGTACCGCGTGGATGGCTGCGATCAGGCCCAGCGTATGAAGCAGTGCAATCATGTAGCCGAAAATGTGCGGTCCAAAGTAATCCATGGGGCAGCCTTGCTCCTGAAGATTCAATGCTTAACAGACCATGTTCCGTGCAGAATGTCGCTATTTAATTGGCCCATGAACTGAAGCCTATGGCTGACGTCTAACGGCCACTACTGATCAGGAGTTACTCGATGAACGTTCGTCTGCTGGGTTTGGCCGTGGCTTTAGGTTTAGCACTTCCTGTGGCCGCTCAGGCGCAGATGCTGCAGCCAGGTTTGTGGGAGTTGACCACGAGCAACATGAAGGTCGATGACCAGAACCTGCCGGACCTGCAGCTGATCCTCGGTCAGTTGCAGGGCCAGATGACCCCGCAACAGCGCGCGCAGCTGGAGAAGCAGGGCATCACCATGGGCGGAAAGGGGATTCGCGCGTGTCTGACGCCGGAGCAGGTGAAGTCGGACAATATCCCACTGACGGATCCGCAATCGGGCTGTAAACAGGAAATCACTGAGCGCAGCGGCAATCAGTGGAAATTCCGTTTCAGCTGTCCGAAAGCGCAGGGTGCGGGTGTCGCTACCTTCCTCAGTGATCGTGAGTTCACCACCAAGGTCAACGGCACGTTCAATGCGACCGGCATTCAGCAGAAGGGTAGCCTTGATACTCGTGCGGTGTGGCTGGGTCAGGATTGCGGAACGGTCAAGCCGAGGGCTTAACAGCTTCGCGGGCAAGCCTTGCTCCTACTGGGTCGATGTAGATCCTGTGGGAGCGAGGCTTGCCCGCGAAGAGGCCGGCTCAGACACCCTCAATGCCCGTTGACCTCAGCCAGTCACACACCGCCTCAACAGCCATCCTGCCGAAATCCTCTCCGGTACGGCTGCGCACACTGACAAACCCACCTTCTTTTTCTTTCTCCCCGATCACCACCAGATACGGCACCCATTGGCTGTGCTCGCGGATCTTGTGGTGGACTTTCTCGTTGCGCAGATCAGAACGAGCGCGCACGCCACCTCGGCGCAACGCCTCGGTCACCGACTGTGCGTAATCCGCCTGACGCTCGTCCATGCTGACAATGATCACGTGCGGCGGCGCCCGCCAGTCATCCAGTTCCTGTTGGCTGGGCCAGCACGTGCCATAGATCCGTTGTGGCGCGGTACCGCTGATGTGATCGAGCGCGAATGCCTGCAACACCCGGGTTGCGGGAACATGTGGCCCCACTGACATGCACTCGAAGTCCCCAAGGAGGTAGGTCAATGACTTTTCCGGGGGCGTCGATTCGGTTGACAGCTTTCGGCGCCGGATCGAATGGTTGGTTGCTGCCAGGGTCCTCATGCGCGCTTCGATGCCGGCAAGGTCGATCAGATTCAAAGGACGCTCAAACGCGAACTCATAAAAGAAGCCATCACCCAGCGCCGATCCAGTGTGCAATTGTGCTTTTGGATGCAGTTGCTTGATGGCCACCGCCAGCATCAATGCACAGGAGCGTCGCAAGATCTCCAACCCATCGGGCTCTTGAGGCGTGACGATGCTGACCCGGGCATCGGCCTCGATCATGAATTCACAGTCCACCAGAACGCCGTCCACCCGACCGGCCACGGCTGCTTTGGCCAACCCGATGCCGATGCTCGCTGCGAACTCATACACCGACAACGGTTGGTCGTATTCACGCAATGAACCATCGCTCAGGGTGATGTGAATCATGTCGGTGCTCTCGAGTGCAATAAACGCGCGTTAGCGCATAAACCGTAGGGGTAAACCCTGACAGTTGTCATTAAGACGTTTGTCGTGCCAGGCGATTTGCCCCGATACGATCGTGGTGCTGACGCTGTGGCGAAAATGCTGGCGGGCGAAGGGTGTCCAGCCGCATTGCGACAAGATCGGCTGCCTGGAAACGGCCACGCCTTCTGGCTCGGGTTTGATCAGAACGAGGTCGGCCCAGTAGCCTTCGCGCAGATAGCCGCGGTCGGGAATGGCAAACACATCAGCCACGCGATGACTGGTCTTGGCCACGAGGGTAGTTATCGGCAGCACTTCGTCGATCACCAGTTCCATTAATGCAGGAAGCGCGTGTTGCACCAATGGCAAGCCGGCCGGGGCTTGGTGGTAGGGCCGTTGTTTTTCCGCCCAGGTGTGCGGCGCGTGATCGCTGCCGATGACGTCCAGTCGATTGCTCATCAGGGCTTGGCGCAGGGCATTACGATCGGCCTGGGTCTTGATCGCCGGATTGCACTTGATCAGGTTGCCGAGGCTCAGGTAGTCACGATCATCGAACAGCAGATGATGCAGGCAGACCTCAGCGGTAATGCGTTTGTGTGTCAGCGGTTTGTCTTCGAACAGCGCCAGTTCCTGCGCGGTGGTCAAATGCAAAACGTGCAGGCGGGTGCCGTGTCGCTTGGCCAGATCCACGGCCATTGAGGACGAACGAAAACACGCTTCGGCATCGCGAATCTGCGGGTGCACCGCGGCGGGAATGTGCTCCCCAAAACGCTCGAGCACTTTCGCAGCATTGGCTTCGATGCTGGGCGTGTGTTCGCAATGGGCCAGCAGGATGGTCGGCACTTCGGCGAACAATCGTTCAAGTGTCTGCGGGTCGTCCACCAACATGTTGCCGGTAGAGGCGCCCATGAACACTTTCACGCCAGCCACTTCGCAGGGATTGAGCGCCGCAACGGTGTCGAGGTTGTCGTTGCTCACACCAAAGTGGAAGCCGTAGTTGGCGACGGAGTTGATCGCCGCTCGACGCTTCTTGTCAGCGAGTGCCGCAAGGGTCAGGGTGGCCGGGTTTGTGTTGGGCATGTCCATGAAACTGGTGATGCCGCCCGCCACGGCGGCCCGCGATTCGGTGTAAAAGCTACCCTTGTCCGGTGCCCCGGGATCTCGGAAATGCACTTGGTCATCGATCATTCCAGGCACGAGCCACTGCCCTTGTGCGTCGATTTCGACGTGGGCATTTTCGCCGTGGATGCTGCTGGCGATCTTCACGATCCGGCCGTTGCTCACCAGCAGATCACCCTCGAATTCCCGACCTTCGTTCACCAATCTGGCATTGCGAATCAGCACGCTGCTCATGGTCAAAACTCGTTCTGCAGGGCTTTGTAGCCGCGCACCAGATCGACGTTGGTGCGCGCCACGTCTTCGGAAAATTCCGAGGCACTGACGCTCACCGGTGGGAACTGCGACAGGTCGGTGTTAGGGCCGATGCGGGTGGTGGAGGGCACGTAGAAGTCCTCGGGCAAGTCACGACCGTCGACCACTGAGTTGTGCCGCACCACGCAGCCATCGCCGACCGCGCAGTTGAACAGCACGCTGTTGAAACCGATGAACACTCGATCACCAACCGTGCAAGGGCCATGAACGATGGAGCGGTGAGCGATCGAACTGAACTCGCCGATGGTCACCGCCGCGCCGGACTTGGAGTGGATCACCACGCCATCCTGAATGTTCGAGTTGGCGCCGATGGTGATCGGCTCCATCTCGCCTGATGCATCCACTTCGTCGGCCCGAATGACTGCATAGGGCCCGACAAAAACGTTTTCGCCGATCACCACTTTGCCGCAGATGATTGCAGTTTTATCCACGTAGGCGGACTCCGCAATTTGTGGCAAATCGCCTGAGGGGTTCTTGCGGATCATGGTTTGCTCAATGCGTCGTAGAGGGTGTTGAGGTTGTATTCGAACAGTCCGGCGAAGGTACTCGCCGGACCGGTTGCGGCGAGCGCATCGGAGTACAGCGTGCCACCGATGTGCGCGCCGCTTTCATCGGCAATCTGCTTGAGCAGACGGGCATCCTTGATGTTTTCCATGAACACCGCTTTGACTTTGGCCTGACGGATTTGGGTGATCAGCGCGGCGACTTCGGCGGCCGAAGGTTCGCGTTCCGTAGACAGGCCTTGCGGTGCCATGAAGTCGATGCCGTAGGCCTGGCCCAGATATCCGAATGCATCGTGGGAGGTGACGATCTTGCGATTGCCCGGTGGCAGCGAACCGAGTTTGGCCTTGGCTTCGGCGAGCAGTGCGTAGATCTGTTTCAGGTAGGCCTGGCTGTTGCGTTCGTAGTCGGCTTTGTTCGCCGGGTCGGCAGCGATCAGCGCCTTGGTGATGTTGCTGATGTACAGCTCGGTGTTGGCCAGGTTGTGCCAGGCGTGAGGGTCGGGCACGGTCTCGCCGTCTTCATCCAGGGAGCGCGGAATGACGCCGTGGCTCGCGCTGATGACGGGGGCCTTGGCCTCGGTGCTGGTCACCAGGCGGTCCAGCCAAGGCTCGAAACCTAAACCGTTTTTGATGATGAGTCTGGCCTTGAGCAAGGCTTTGGCATCGTCCGGGGTCGGCTCGTAGGTGTGGGCATCGGCATCAGAACCGACCATGTTGGTGATCTGAATATGGTCGCCGCCGACCTGATGGGTCATGTCGGCGAGGATGCTGAAACTGGTGACCACCTGAAGTTTTTCCGCCGCAGACAACGACATCGACAGCATCAGACTGAACAGCACGAGTAAAGCGCGCATCGGAAAGCACCTCATTGGGATGTGAGCAAAGGCGGGCGGCGCAGCAAGCCGTGCACCGGACCGAACATCACGGACAGCACGTACAAACCGCCCGCCACCAGCACGATCGCCGGGCCGCTGGGCAGCGAGTAGTAGAACGACAGCAATAGGCCGAGCCATACCGAGAGGCAACCGAGCAGGGCGGCAATCGCAATCAAGACGGGTAAACGGCGACTCCAGAACCGCGAAGCGGCGGCCGGCAACATCATCAATCCGACCACCATCAACGCACCGATGGCCTGGAAGCCGATCACCAGGTTCAGCACCACCAGGGTCAGGAATACGCCGTGGGCCAATGGGCCGAGGCGGCTGACGGTGTGCAGAAAAAGCGGGTCGAGGGTGTCCAGCAGCAAGGGTCTGTAGATCAGCGCCATGGCGATCAGGCTGAATCCGGAGACCCACAGCATGCCGGTCAGCGTCGGTCCGTCGACCGCCAGTGCCGAGCCGAACAGCAGGTGAAGCAGGTCCAGGCGTTTGCCGGCGATGCCGAGGATCAGCACGCCGCTGGCGAGGGAAATCGGATAGATCGCAGCGAGGCTCGCGTCTTCGCGCAACCCCGTCCGACGGGTGATCCAGGCGGCGAGTCCGGCCATGCTCAGGCCTGCGCCAAGGCCGCCAATGGTCAGTGCAGGGAGGCTCAAACCGGCGAACCAGAAACCGAGGGCCGCACCCGGCAGGATGCCGTGGGCCACGGCGTCGCCGATCAGGCTCATCCGGCGAAGGATCAGAAACACGCCCAACGGCGCGGTGCTGCAAGCCAGGACCAATCCACCAAAGAGTGCCCGACGCATGAAGACAAACTCGTGGAACGGTTGCCAAAGTTGAGTGGCAGCGAGCATCAAGCCACCTGCGCTTGCGGTGGTTGGCGGATGAGTTCGGTACTGGGTCCAAGGACGCAACCGCTGCTTTTGATCAGCAGGCTTTGAGGAATGTGTTGGCGAACGGCGGCCAGGTCATGACACACGACCACCAGGGTTCGACCTTCGGCGTGCCAGTTATGAAGGTGTTTCCAGAGCAGCGTCTGGCCCAGCTCATCGAGCGCGGCGTGGGGCTCATCTAGCAGCAGCAAAGGCGCTTCGGCAAGACTCAATCGGGCGAGTAGGGCGCGCTGCAATTCGCCACCGGAAAGGGCCATCAACGGGCGCTGTTCCAAACCCGTCAGGCACCAGTCTTCCAGCACGTCTTTGAGGCGTTGGCGGCGTATCTCTGGAGATTGCTTGCTGCCCCAGAAACCAGCGGCTACCAACTCCTGGAGGCTGATGGGGAATTGCCTGTCGAGGTGTTGCTGTTGAGGGAGGAAGGAGAGCGAGCCCTTGCGTGGAATATCGAGGCTGACTTTTCCGGCCAGGGGTTTTTGCAGCCCCGCGATCACTTTCAGCAGACTGCTTTTACCTGAGCCATTGGCGCCGATCACGGCAGTCAGACTGCCTTTGGGCAATTCTAAATCCACAGGTGGCGTGAGCGGTTGACCGGGTGCACCCCAGCGCAATGCCTGGCAACGGATCATGCGGTCACCCAGTTCCATCGGCTTTCGGCAACGGCATCGTGAGCATGAAGGCTTTCGGCGTGGACGACGCGTATGTGGAAAGCGTTGATGCCGGGGGAGCGTTTCAAGGCCAGATTCAAACGGCGAGCGGCGTCCTCGCAGAACATCAGGTTTTGCCCATTGGCCAGGGCGAAGGCTTGTTCATCGGCGCGTTTCACGGCGGTTTGTACGGCAGTGCCGAGTGCCGCTTCGGCGTCATTGATGAGTGCAATCAGCGGCAGCTCATCCAGATAGTCGTCCAGTCGCAGCTGTAAACGTGCGTTGCTGCGTTGGCTGTGAGGTGTCGCAACGATGCCTTTGGTAGAGCCAAGCCAGGCCAATACATCGGCGTGTTGCAGCGATTTGTTGGCGAAGTCGTCGATGAATTGTTGCTGAATCAACTGCCGGGCAAGTGCGGCTGAACACGGACAGGTCGAGGAATATGGAACATCGATTTTTAGTTCCACGTGGAACATCGTGTTTTTCAAACGCGCTTCGATGCTCACTGGATAGGTTTTCCAGCCGGCCAACGGACTGATCAACGCCGGCCTTTTGATCAGTAAATCCGCATCAATTTTTAAGTAAGCGCTGTGGGACAGCCCTTCATGACTGTCGAGAAAACTTTGCAGAACTCGCCGCAACAGGGCGGATGTCAGGTTTTCCTGCTCAAGTGCTTCCAGCGCTAAATACAGACGCGACATGTGAATACCGCGCGCTTCTCCATCATCGAGGCTCACGCCGGCGTCCGCCTTTGCGCTAAGCCGTTGGCCATCGAACAACACAGGAAGAGCGATGCCGCACATGCCCACCCATTCGAGTGGCAGGGCTTGGCGTGAAGCCTGCGCGGCGATATCCGGCAGAGTCAGCGCATTCATGAGCGGGTCCGTCGTGGGAGTGGGGTTTCATATGTTATGTTATTACATTGAAATCGACCATGCCTTTTTCACGAGCGGCTTCCAACATGCACAGACGTCACCTGCTCAACTGGATGCTGGCCTGCGCGGCCTTCGCTTTGCCCTTTGGTGTTTCGGCCACGCAGATTCGCAACGCGCGGCTCTGGCGATCGGATGACAAGCTACGTCTGGTGTTCGATTTGAGCGGGCCGGTGCAGTACAAAACCTTTTCACTGAGCGCTCCCGAGCGGCTGATCATTGACCTGCGTGGTGCCAGCCTCAGCGGCGACTTCAGTCAACTGGCCCTTGGCAATACTGTCATTCGCTCGATCCGTTCCGGGCATTTTGGTCAGGGCGATACGCGGATCGTCCTCGACCTCAACGGCCCGGTGCAGCTCAACAGTTTTCTCTTGCCGCCGCAGGATGGGCAAGGCGATCGGCTGGTGCTTGATCTGAAGACGGCAGCGCCGTTACACATCGCAGTCGCGCCTGAAGCGGCCGTCGACAAGGCTCACCCCAAGCGCGACATCATCGTGGTGGTCGACCCCGGTCACGGCGGCAAAGACCCCGGTGCGCTGGGCGCCAAAGGGGAACGAGAGAAAGACGTTGTCCTGTCCATCGCCCAGCTATTGGCCAAGCGACTGAAACGCGAGAAGGGCTTCGATGTGAAGCTGGTGCGCAACGACGACTTCTTCGTTCCGCTGCGTAAACGCGTCGAGATCGCCCGCAAGCACAACGCCGATATGTTCATCTCGGTGCATGCGGACGCGGCGCCGCGTCTCACCGCTTCAGGTGCCTCCGTGTATTGCTTGTCGGAAGGAGGCGCCACCTCGGCCACGGCGCGTTTCATGGCGCAGCGGGAGAACGGCGCGGATCTGTTGGGTGCCACCCGTCTGCTCAATCTCAAGGACAAGGACCCGATGCTCGCCGGGGTCATTCTCGACATGTCGATGAACGCCACCATCGCCGCGAGCTTGCAGCTGGGCAGCACCGTGCTCGACAGCCTGGCGGGCATCACCACGCTGCATCAGAAGCGCGTGGAACAAGCGGGATTCGCGGTGCTGAAGTCGCCGGACGTGCCATCGATCCTGGTGGAAACCGGCTTCATTTCCAACGCTCGCGACAGCCAGCGACTGGTGACCGCACGCCATCAGCAGGCTGTGGCTGATGGATTGTTCGAAGGATTGCAGCGCTATTTTCAGAAGACCCCGCCGCTTGATAGCTTCATCGCCTGGCAACAGCAGCATAAAAAAGCGCAGGCCTAGCAGCCGCTGATCCTGCTACAGGTGAACCTGGCGCTACTGCCGCCAGAGCTGGAGAAGCGATTGATCGTAGTCCAGCCGACTCGCCGGTTGTAACCGACCCAGGCTTCGCCGTCGGAAGCAATACCGGTGAAAAACGTGAGCTGACCGTAACGGCTGTTGGTCTGCGCCCAATAGCGTTTGCCCACCCTTTCGAAACCGCGCAAATAGATCGTGCTGCCAACGGTGTTGACGCTATAGGCATTGCCATCGGCATCCACGCAGGCGAGCAGATTGGCGCTTCGGGTGCACTTCGCCAGGCTCGGCACTTGCGCCCAGGCGCCTACGGCAAACAACAGCGAAAAGCTTATCAGCGCTGATTTCAGGGCAATGCGCATGGGAGTTCTCACGGAGTGGGCGGGTTTCAGCATCGTGCCCTTTATCGAGGAGGACAAGAGCGGGCTGGCTTGATTGCGTTGTTATACTATAACATTCAAATCAGCCCGACACTGCGATCGGGCATCTCTGTGAGGAAAACCTGATGCCCAATCGTCTCCCCGTGACCGTCCTGTCAGGCTTTCTCGGCGCCGGTAAAAGCACGCTGCTTAACTACGTGTTGCGTAACCGCGAGAATCTTCGAGTCGCCGTGATCGTCAACGATATGAGCGAGATCAACATCGATGGCAGCGAAGTCCAACGCGATGTCAGCCTGAACCGCGCCGAAGAAAAACTCGTGGAGATGAGCAATGGCTGCATTTGCTGCACTTTGCGCGAAGACTTGCTCGAAGAAGTCAGCAAACTCGCCAGGGATGGACGTTTCGATTACCTGTTGATCGAATCCACCGGCATCTCCGAGCCATTGCCCGTGGCGGAAACCTTCACCTTCCGTGATGAGCAAGGGCAGAGCCTGGCCGATATCGCGCGGCTCGACACCATGGTCACAGTGGTCGATGGCATGAACTTCCTGCTCGACTATCAGGCGGCCGAAAGTCTCGCTTCCCGTGGTGAAACATTGGGCGAGGAGGACGAGCGCTCGATCACCGACCTGCTGATCGAGCAAATCGAATTTGCCGACGTGATCCTCATCAGCAAGATCGATTTGATCAGCCGCCACGAACGCGAAGAGCTGATCGCGATCCTTGAACGCCTCAATGCTCAGGCGCACATCATCCCGATGGTCATGGGTGAAGTCCCCCTGAAGGAAATCCTCAACACCGGGCGTTTCGACTTTGAGAAAGCTGCTCAAGCGCCAGGTTGGCTGCAAGAGTTACGCGGCGAGCACGTGCCGGAAGCCGAGGAGTACGGCATCGCCTCGACGGCCTACCGAGCCCGTCGACCGTTTCATCCGCAACGTTTTTTCAGCTTCATTGATCGACCGTGGGTGAACGGCAAACTGCTGCGCTCCAAAGGCTTTTTCTGGCTGGCCAGCAAGCACACGGACGCGGGTAGCTGGTCCCAGGCCGGTGGCTTGATGCGCCATGGTTTCGCCGGGCGCTGGTGGCGCTTCGTGCCGAAAACCCAGTGGCCGCAGGACGAAGAAAGTACGGCCGGTATCATGGAAAACTGGACGGCCGCCACCGGCGATTGCCGCCAGGAACTGGTGTTCATCGGTCAGAACATCGACTTCGCGCAACTCACCGCTGAACTCGACAATTGCCTGCTGAGCGATGATGAAATGGCCTTGGGTGTCGAGGGTTGGCGTTTGCTGTCAGATCCGTTCGGTCCTTGGCACGAAGAGGTTGCCGCCTGATGTTGGCGCCCAGCCTGAAGCCGAGGCCGGTCGTTCATCAGGTTCTAGGTGAAACGCCACAAACCCTGACTCGAGTTCTTGAAGACGGGGTAAACCTGGCCGTCTGGCAGCGCCAGCTCCCGGCGCACATCAGTGATTTCGGGTGCATGTTGCTGTCCCTGAACGAGCCACTGGCCGAGTCGCTGGTCCTGGAGTTACCCAACGAAGACACCGAACCCAATCTGCATGGATTGGCCTCAGGATTCAGCGATCTCGAAGGCTATGCCGGTTTCATTGCCGACGTGTCCTGGCTGGTCAGCGCATTCGCCTGTCTGCTGGGCGCCAAACGCATCGGCCTGCGCGTGCGGGTCTTGGACAAGGCCATGTGCCCGCGCTTTCACGTCGATCATGTGCCGGTGCGGCTGATTACTACGTATTGCGGCATCGGCAGTCAGTGGCTGAAAGAAGGGGTGATGGATCGCCGGAAACTGGGCAAGCCTGAGGCCGAACCCACCGAAAATTCGCTGGTCGAGCACATTGCCAGCGGCGAAGTGGCACTGCTCAAAGGCGAGAAATGGCACGGTAATGAAGGATTCGGCCTGATCCACCGTTCGCCGCAACCCGCGCCGGGCGAACGTCGTTTGATTCTGACCCTGGATTGGCTGGGTTAAGGCTTGAGCCAGTTGCCTTGGCTTTGGCCTTCGCAAAACGGCTTCAGATACGCCGCATCGGTCGCCACGCCGTAATAGTGAATATCTTGCCGGTAAGGCATATTGGCGACTTGGGCGTTGCTGCACACGCCGAACGCGCCCTTGGGGCATTGGTCGACGTATTGCACGTCGACTTTCTGCCCGGGCAGGTTCGGTTGGCAGAAGCCGTCGGCGAAGAGCTTTTGCGGGATGTTGCGGTTCTGCTGGCAGACTTTTACGTCGAGTCGCTCGGCCGTGCTATGTACTACGCACGCCTGTGCCAGCGCCTCGCCGGAACAGAGCGCCAACACCAACGACAATCCCATCAACCGCATCCATTACCTCCTCAGAAAACATCGACCATGTTGCAGAACATTCCCACTCACGTCATTGCCGGCCCATTGGGTGCGGGCAAGACCAGTTTGATCAAGCACCTGCTGGCGCAGCGGCCAGCGAACGAACGCTGGGCGGTGCTGATCAACGAGTTTGGCCAGATCGGCCTCGATGCCGCGCTGCTGACCCAGGACGCCGATGGTATCGCACTGGGGGAAGTGGCCGGGGGCTGTTTGTGTTGCGTGAACGGAGCGCCGTTTCAGATCGGCCTCGGGCGGTTGCTGCGCAAGGCACGGCCGGATCGGCTGTTCATCGAGCCTTCGGGGCTTGGGCATCCGGCGCAGTTGCTCAGGCAGTTAAGTGAGGCGCCGTGGCAAGGCGTACTGGCGGTACAACCATGTGTACTGGTTTTGGATGCCCAGGCGCTCGCGGTCGGCAAACCATTGCCCGAGGCGCAACAGGAGGCGTTGAGCAATGCTGGATTGTTGTTGCTGAACAAGGCGGAAGGTCTCGACGTCAATGATCGCCAGCGAATCGCCGCGCAGCTGCCTGCTCGCCCGTTGTACTGGACCCAGCACGCGTGCCTGCCGTTAAGCGAATTACCGGGCCTTGGCGTTCAGGCGGAGGCGGGTGTGGATAACTTCATCGTGCCCAAGGGATTGGCGCAGATGCCGGCCATCTGGATCGATCCTGCGCTGCCGATTTGCCTGAGTCAGGCGCAGGAGGGCGGCTGGAGCGTCGGCTGGCGTTGGCATCCGACTCAGACTTTCGATGTGGCGCGCGTGGGCCAGTGGCTTGAAAGCATTGCCTGGCGGCGGGCGAAGCTGGTTATCCACAGCGTCGACGGTTGGGTGTCAGCCAATGCGTTGGATAACTCGCCATTGGAATGGCAGCCGAGTGAATGGCGCCAGGATTCGCGGATCGAATTGATTTTCGACGAGCAGCAGGAAATGGCTTCACTGCAAAAAGCGTTGGGCGACTGTCTGACCGGTTAAGGACGCCACTTGGTGTGTTCTTGCCGCCACTGGCTCAGCTCGATCACTTCAGCGCGAGGCTTCTCCACGTCGACCACCGCAGGCGTGTCGTCGAACGGCATCGGGTAAGGCGCCAGTTCGATCTGCGCGCTGTGGGCGCCGAATTGGGTGATGGTGCCGTTGTGGCGGGTTTCGCCGGTCACGGTGAACTCGAAGTTGTACACCCGGGCCAGGCGCCGTCGGTCGTTGGCATCTTTGATGAACGCGATCTTTTTCAATGCCACGTTGCCGTCCAGCAGCTCGATGCCGAGCTTGGTGCAATGCAGCTTGACCCGTTCCAGCGCGCGCTCGCGCAGCCCGTGGTTGTGCCACAGCCATGCGCCGCCAGTGGCGAGCAGCATCAACACGAAGATATTTCCGAGGGTCAGCATCAACAGGTTGCTCCAACAAGATAGTGCCAGCTTAACTGCGTCGCCGGTCTGTCGTACAGGCCGTGTTTAGTCGCATACTGCGCGGCTCGAATTTCAATCGTTTGACGGAAAACACACCGCATGAAACGTACGCCCCATCTGCTCGCCATCCAGTCCCACGTGGTGTTCGGCCACGCTGGCAACAGCGCCGCGGTTTTCCCGATGCAGCGGGTCGGGGTGAATGTCTGGCCGCTCAACACCGTGCAGTTCTCCAACCACACGCAATACGGCCAGTGGGCCGGTGAAGTGCTGGCGCCGCACCAGATCCCCGAGTTGGTTGAAGGGATCGCGGCGATTGGCGAGCTGGGCAACTGCGATGCGGTGCTGTCCGGTTACCTCGGCAGTGCGGCTCAGGGCCGGGCGATCCTGACGGGTGTGGCGCGGATCAAGTCGATGAACCCCAAGGCGCTGTATTTGTGCGACCCGGTGATGGGCCATCCGGAGAAGGGCTGCAGCGTGCCGGCCGAAGTCAGCGATTTCCTGCTGGAAGAGGCGGCTTCGGTGGCGGACTTCATGTGCCCGAACCAGTTGGAGCTGGACAGCTTCTCGGGGCGCAAGCCGCAGTCGCTGTTCGATTGCCTGGCAATGGCGCGCGCACTGCTGGCGCGTGGGCCTAAAGCGGTGTTGGTCAAGCATCTGGACTATCCCGGCAAACCGGCGGATGGCTTCGAGATGTTGCTGGTAACGGCCGAAGGCAGCTGGCACCTGCGGCGTCCGCTGCTGGCGTTTCCGCGTCAGCCGGTGGGTGTGGGTGACTTGACGTCGGGGCTGTTTCTGGCGCGTGTGCTGTTGGGCGACAGCCTGTTGGCGGCCTTCGAGTTCACGGCGGCAGCAGTGCATGAAGTGCTGCTGGAAACCCAGGCGTGTGCCAGCTATGAGCTGGAACTGGTGCGAGCTCAGGACCGGATTGCGCATCCGCGGGTGAAGTTCGAAGCGACTGCGATCAGCCTCTGATCCACGTTGAGCCTATTCGCGAGCAAGCCCGCTCCTACATTTGCCCTGCGTCGTTCACAGCGTCAAGTGTGGGCGCGGGCTTGCTCGCGAAGGCTATCTAAAGCACACCATCAAACGGGCTGAACGGCTCAGGCATCGCCCTTGATTTCCTGATACCGCTTTTCCAGTTCCTGCCGAATCTGCCGACGTTGCTGGGCTTGGATGAAGCGGCGTTTGTCTTCGCTGTTCTGCGGTTGCAGCGGCGGGACAGCCGCCGGTTTGCGGTCGTCATCCACCGCCACCATGGTGAAAAAGCAACTATTGGTGTGGCGCACCGAGCGCTCGCGGATGTTCTCGGTCACCACCTTGATGCCCACTTCCATGGACGTGTTGCCGGTGTAGTTGACCGAGGCCAGGAAGGTCACCAGTTCGCCGACATGAATCGGCTCGCGGAAAATCACCTGGTCCACCGACAGGGTCACCACGTAGCGGCCGGCGTAACGGCTGGCGCAGGCGTAGGCCACTTCGTCGAGGTATTTGAGCAGGGTACCGCCGTGAACATTGCCAGAGAAGTTGGCCATGTCGGGGGTCATCAATACCGTCATCGACAGCTGGGCGTTTCCGGGTTCCATAGCGTTCTCACGGGTCAAGGCAGAATGGCGGAAGGGCGGCACCTCTGCGGGTGCCTGGTCGGTTTTTTTCAAACCACAGTTATCGGGACGCCGGGCAGCTGGTCGCCGTCACGCCGGATCGATCTGTTTCCATATATTGCACCGCCTTTCTGGCGGAAGTCGCGGTGTTAACCTCCGAACGTCCACCTCAAGGAGCCCCACACCATGCATGCCATCAGTTTTATTCAGGATCTGGCAGTGATCATGTTGGTCGCAGGTGTGGTGACGGTGCTGTTCCACCGCTTCAAACAGCCGGTGGTGCTGGGCTATATCGTCGCCGGCTTCATCATCGGCCCGCACACACCGCCGTTCGGCCTGATCCACGACGAGGAAACCATCAAGACGCTCGCTGAACTCGGGGTGATTTTCCTGATGTTCTGCCTGGGCCTCGAGTTCAGCCTGCGCAAGCTGTTCAAGGTCGGAGCCACGGCATTCATCGCGGCGTTCCTCGAAATTGTGCTGATGATCTGGATCGGCTACGAAATCGGCCAATGGTTTGACTGGAACACCATGGACTCACTGTTCCTCGGCGCGATCCTGGCGATTTCATCGACCACCATCATCGTCAAGGCGCTCAACGACCTGAAGATGAAGAACGAGCGCTTTGCCCAGCTGATCTTCGGCGTGCTGATCGTCGAGGACATCCTCGGTATCGGCATCATTGCCTTGCTGTCGAGCATCGCGGTCAGCGGCACGGTCAGTTCTGGCGAAGTGTTTTCCACGGTGGGCAAGCTCTCGCTGTTCATGATCGTTGCGCTGGTGATCGGCATTTTGCTGGTGCCGCGATTACTGGCCTACGTGGCGAAGTTCGAAAGCAATGAAATGCTGCTGATCACCGTGCTGGGCCTGTGTTTCGGCTTTTGCCTGCTGGTGGTCAAGCTCGAATACAGCATGGTCCTGGGCGCGTTCCTGATTGGCGCGATCATGGCCGAGTCGCGGCAGTTGCTGAAGATCGAGCGCTTGATCGAGCCGGTTCGCGACCTGTTCAGTGCAATCTTTTTCGTGGCCATCGGCTTGATGCTCGATCCCATGATCCTGCTGCAATACGCCTGGCCGATCGCAGTGATCACTGTGGCCGTTGTGCTCGGCAAAATGCTTTCCTGCGGTCTCGGGGCCTTTATCGCCGGGAATGACGGACGCACCTCACTGCGCGTGGGAATGGGGCTTTCGCAGATTGGCGAATTCTCCTTCATCATTGCCGCGCTGGGCATGACGCTGCAGGTCACCAGCAACTTCCTCTACCCGGTCGCCGTGGCAGTTTCGGTGCTTACCACGTTGCTGACGCCGTATCTGATCCGCGCGGCTGATCCGCTGTCGATCAAGCTTGCTGCGGTGATGCCGCAGCGACTGGGTCGAGTGTTGGGGATGTATGGCGAGTGGCTGCGCAGTATCCAGCCTCAGGGCGAGGGCGCGTTGCTGGCGTCGATGATCCGAAAGATTCTGTTGCAGGTCGGGGTGAATCTGGCTTTGGTGATTGCGATCTTCTTTTCCGGCGCGTATTTCGCCGAACGCATGTCCGCGTACCTGCAAGACTGGATCAGTGATCCGAGCTGGCAGAAAGCGTTGATCTGGGGTGGAGCGTTGCTGTTGTCGCTGCCGTTCCTCATCGCCGCCTATCGCAAGCTCAAGGCGCTGTCGATGCTGTTGGCGGAGATGGGCGTTAAGCCGGAGATGGCAGGGCGCCACACGCAGCGAGTGCGCCGGGTGATCGCCGAAGTGATCCCGATCCTCTCGCTGCTGGTGATCTTCCTGCTGCTGGCAGCTTTGTCGGCCAGTATTTTGCCGACCAACAAGTTGCTGGTACTGATCGTCGTGGTCGCCGCCACGGTGGCGGCGCTGCTCTGGCGCTGGTTTATCCGCGTGCACACGCGGATGCAGGTGGCCTTGCTCGAAACGCTGGACAACCACAAGGAATCGTCCGGGCATTGACCACGCGGCGTGTCAGACGACTCAGCTTTCCAGCCAGACGTCCCGTGCCCAGTGCCACACCGATTCCCAGGTTTCTTCGGCAACCAGTTCTTCCTCGGCCAACCACAGCACCACGGTGCCGTCTTCTTCGACCAGATAGTAGTTGTCGCCGTCCTGACAGATCGGGATCATGCTGCGGTCGACGCCAGCGTCCCAGGCGTTGGCTGCAACGTCCGGCAGGTAGGTGTGGGATTGCGGGTCGGTGACGGTCACCGGCTCCAGGCTGCCGTAGACGACGTCGCTGACGGTCAGCAGAAACTCTCTGAAGACGAAGGGAATGTCGATGAACAGTTGTTCCTCGATTTCCACGATCTGGTCTTCGTCAGGCAACTCCAAGGGGACCGGTACCGGTTCGTTGGCTTCACGCAGTTGTTCGATGATTTCTTCCACGTCCGGGATCCTCTTGCTTGATGGCGCGGTTTAGTTGGGGCGGTTTATACAGTAGCTCGCTACAGATGCAACTGCGAAATAGAAAACCCCGGCCGAGGCCGGGGTTTCTATTACAGCATGCATAACGCGGAGGGGATCAGCCGTTCTGGCGGATACCGGCCACCAGCCAAGGCTGGTTTTCGCCCTGCGGACGTTCCATGTTCCAGCTTTCGCTGAACACTTCGCCCTGGTCGAAACGCGAAGTCTTCGACACACCGGTAAAGGTCAGGGTGGCGATGGTCTTGTCGGCACGATCATCCACGCCGTCCAGTTGAACATTGAGGTTATCAATGTAGGTGGACTGGAAACCTTCGCCCAGGTCGGCACGTTCGCGCTTGAGGAACTCCAGCAATTGCGGGGTCACGAACTCGGCGATCTTGTCCATTTCGTTGGAGTCCCAGTGTTGCTGCAGGGACTGGAAGTGGTTGCGGGCCGCTTCAATGAAGTTCTGTTCATTGAACCAGGCTGGCGCGTTGATTACCGGACGAGCGGCAGCAGGTGCTGCCGAGCCGCCGAAGATCGAACCCATGCCGGCAGGCTTCTGCTCGAACACTTCACGTTGCATCGGTGCGCCAGCTGGAGCCAGATGCTCCTGTTGCTTGCGACGACGAGCGGCGATGAAGCGGAAGATCAGGAACGCAATGACAGCCATGATCAGGATGTCGAAGATCTGCATGCCCTGGAAGCCGCCGCCCATGAACATGGAGGCCAGCAGGCCACCGGCAGCGATGCCGGCCAGAGGGCCGAGCCAGCGCGAAGCTCCGCCGGCCTTGGCGGCAGCGCCAGCGGCACCGGCCGCGCCCGCAGTGGCAGCAGCACCACCGGCGGCAGAAGAAGGAGCCATTTGGCTGGTCTGGTGAGTCGGCGCAGCGCCGGAGCTCTTGCCGCCACCAAAGCGCTTGGCGTTGGCGTCGAGGCTCATCGTCAGGCCGATGCACAACGCCATGGCGATGCTAAGAAAACGTTTCATAAAGGGAATTCCCATTTGTGGATGGCACGCGCGCCATGTTGCACAGCTGAACTGTTACTGGCTAGCGGCAGAGTGTTTCGGGCTTTTGCCTGACAGGTTGCGTTCAGCTTCGGTCAGCGCAATAGGGCCTGTTAACTTTGGTCTGTAGGACAAGTGGATAAGTTCTGCAGGAAGGATATCTAGCGTCGCAAGGCCAGCATGACCACCCCGGCCGTTATCAGGCTGATTCCGCCCCATTGGCGCAAGTCGAGCCGTTCTCCCAGCAGGACCACCCCCAACACTGCCACGAGCACCACACTGAGCTTGTCGACTGGGGCGACGAGCGACGCCGGGCCGAGCTTCAACGCACGGAAATAGCAGATCCACGATGCGCCGGTGGCGAGCCCTGACAGCAGTAGGAATACATAGCTCTTGGCGGAGATAGATCCTAATGACTGATATTGGCCCGTGGCGTACAAAATCAAGGCCAGACTGACCAAAACCACCATTGTGCGTAACAGGGTGGCGAAGTCGGAGTTGACGTTTTCGATGCCGATCTTCGCGAAGATGGCGGTCATGGCAGCAAATGCTGCTGACAACAGGGCCCAGAATGTCCAGGAGGAAACGAAGCCTGAGCCCATGGTTTGCACCTTTATAAGTTCAACCGATCGCTTGGATGCCACACAAAACCCTGTGGGAGCCGGCTTGCTCGCGAAGAACGAGAACGCGGTGTTTATGAAAAACCGCAGCGTTGCCTTCGCGAGCAAGCCCACTCCTGCATTAGTTCTCTGGCGGGCTTTAGATCGCCTCCAGCTTGGCGTAACCCAACATCAGCCACTTGCTGCCTTCGCTGAAGTTCACCTGCACGCGAGCTTGAGCCCCGGCGCCCTCGAAGTTCAGGATCACGCCGTCGCCGAACACCGAATGCCGCACGGCCTGACCGAGGCTGAACCCGGTGTCCGGGATCTCGCTGCCGCCAAACAGGCTGCTGGAGCTCTGTTGCTGGCCACCGCCGAACGGACGGCTGACGCTGTTGGACAGCCGCACTTCCTGGATCAGGCCTTTCGGCACTTCACGTACGAAACGCGACACTTTGTTGTAAGTCTCGCTGCCGTACAGGCGTCGGGTTTCTGCATAGGTCATCACCAGGTTTTGCATGGCCCGAGTAATGCCGACATAGGCCAAGCGGCGCTCTTCCTCAAGACGGCCGGGCTCTTCCAGGCTCATCTTGTGCGGGAACAGGCCTTCTTCCATGCCCACGAGGAACACGTAAGGGAATTCCAGGCCCTTGGCGCTGTGCAACGTCATCAGCTGAATGCTGTCTTCGTGCTCGTCGGCCTGGGTATCACCAGCCTCCAACGACGCATGGCCAAGAAATGCCGCCAATGGCGTCAGGTCTTCGTCTTCTTCAGCGTTTTCGAAGTTGCGCGCGGCGCTGACCAGTTCCTCAAGGTTTTCTACCCGGGCCTGGCCTTTCTCGCCTTTTTCCGCTTCGTGGTAGGCAATCAGCCCCGACTGTTCGATAACCGTCTGAGTCATCAGGTGCAGCGGCATGTCCATGCACTTGGCGGCAAGGTTCTCGATCAGCTCGATAAACGCGCCGAGCGCGCCCGCTGCGCGACCGGTCAGGCCTTTATTAGCGACCAGCAAACGCATGGCTTCCCACATCGAGACATCGCTGTGGCGCGCATGGTCGCGAATCGCTTCGACGGTTTTCTCGCCAATGCCACGGGCCGGAACGTTGATGACCCGCTCCAGCGCCGCATCGTTGCCGCGACCTTCCAGCAATCGCAGGTAGGCCATGGCGTTCTTGATTTCTGCCCGCTCGAAGAAACGCTGACCGCCATAGATGCGGTACGGAATGCGCTCGCGCAGCAAAGCTTCTTCCAAAACGCGCGATTGGGCGTTGGAGCGGTACAAAATCGCGATATCGCTACGGGCCAAGCCGGTTTTCAGCGCGCTTTCGATGGTTTCCACCACGTAGCGTGCTTCATCGTGCTCGTTGAACGCAGCGTACAGATTGATCGCTTCGCCTTCGCCGCCATCGGTCCACAGCTCTTTACCCATGCGCCCGGTGTTGTTGGCGATCAGGGCGTTGGCAGCCTTGAGAATCCCGGCGGTAGAGCGGTAGTTTTGCTCCAGACGAATGGTCTGGGCATCCGGGAAATCGTCGGAATACTGATAAATGTTCTCTATTTTCGCGCCACGCCAGCCGTAGATCGACTGATCGTCGTCGCCCACCACCATCAAACTGTCGCCGCCCTTGGCCAGCAGACGCAACCAGGCGTACTGCACGGCGTTGGTGTCCTGGAACTCGTCCACCAGAATGTGCCGGAAGCGCTTCTGGTAATGGGCCAGCAGGCCCGGGTGATCGCGCCACAGGTCGAGGGCACGTAGCAGCAATTCGGAGAAGTCGATAACACCGGCGCGCAGGCAAGCGGCCTCGTAGGCCTCATAAATGCTGCGCATGGTCGCCAGGAACAGGTCGCCGCTGGCTTGAATGTGTTGCGGACGCAGACCTTCGTCTTTCTGCCCATTGATAAACCACTGAGCCTGACGGGCCGGCCAGCGTTGCTCGTCCAGCCCCAGCTCGCGGATCACCCGCTTGACCAGCCGTTGCTGGTCGTCGCTGTCGAGAATCTGGAAGGTCTGGCTCAGGCCGGCTTCCTGCCAATGCGCCCGCAGCAAGCGGTGCGCCAGGCCGTGGAACGTGCCGACCCACATGCCGGCCGGGTTGATACCCATCAGCTGCTCGATGCGATGACGCATCTCGGCAGCGGCCTTGTTGGTGAAGGTCACCGACAGGATCGAGTGGGGCGAGGCGTTCTCGACCTGGATCAACCAGGCGATACGGTGCACCAGCACTCGGGTTTTACCGGAACCAGCACCGGCCAGGACCAACTGACGACCCACGGAGGCAGCTACGGCCTGGCGTTGGGCATCGTTGAGGGAGTTCAGCAGAAGGGAGAGATCATCGCGCATCGGGGCATTCTAGGGTGCGCCGTCACACCGGGCAAACCGAGCTTTGCATTAGCCGATAAAAGAAGCGCGGATGACGACCGGTCAGTCACTGGCTGCAAGCGTTGACGGGGCTCGCTCCAAGGGTTTTCAGGGGGCGGCGGGGGGCTGAAATTTTGTCGATTTTATGATCTGGGGCAGTTTGGTAAGGGCATCGGCTTGTGTATGCTCCGTCCACGTTTCGGGCTCATGCTCATCATTATAAGAACAAGAACATTGCCTATGACCCTCAGCTCTGACCTGTCGGGCCCTTCTGTGGAGCCCCGGGTTATCCGCAAGCAGTACGCCATGGAAATGGCGGTCGAGCGCACGCGCCTGCTCTACCAAGGCTCGCTGCTGCCCACGCTGTTCATGCTGATTAACGGTCTGGTCTGTGCCGGACTGCTCTGGAGTCCGCAGCGCTACTTCATCGTCAGCGTCTGGCTGATCTGGCTTCTATCGCTGGTGGCCCTGCGGGTGATTCAAGTCGCGGCCTTCGATTCGGCCATTCCCAATCGCCAGGCTCATCCGGTCTGGCGTCGAATGTTCCTGCTGGGCTCCGCCATGACAGGCCTGACCCTGGCCGGTGCCGGCATCGCCCTGGTCCCCGCTGATAATTTCATGCAACAAGCCTGGGTATTCGGCCTGATCGGCGCCGCCGCCCTTTCGGCGAGCGTCGCCTACGCGGTCAGCCTGCCGGCGTTTCTGTCCTTTACCTTGCCCTGCCTGTTGCCGGCCATCACCTATCTGTTCTGGGGTGGCGATGAACAAGGCCAGGGTTGGGGCTGGTTCGGTCTGATTTTATTGGGCGCGTTGAGCGTGGTGGCCTGGCAGGTCAATCGGTTGATCGACAGCGGCTTGCTGCGGCGTTTCCAGAATCAGGCCCTGATCGAGCATCTGCAGCAGGCGCAGAGCTGCGGTGACCAGCTCAATCACGAGCTGGCCAAAGAGATTGATCACCGCCGGTGCGCCGAAGACAAGTTACGCGAAGCCCAAGTCGAGCTGGAAAACCGGGTCGCCCAGCGCAGCCTTGAACTGGACGCGGCCAACCAGGCCCTGAGCAAGAGCGAAGCGCGGCTGGCGCTGGCGTTGAAGGCCAGTGAACTCGGGCTGTGGGACTGGAACCTGCAAACTGACGAAGTCCATCACACCCAGCTTCAGGAGTTGTTCGGCCTGGAACCGGAATTCGTCACCGCGATGCTCAGCCACCTCAAGCCGCGCCTTCACCCTGAAGACTTGCCGTCGCTACGCCGTGCTCTCGTCGAGCATCTGAAAGGCCGCAGCGAGGATTACCAGATCGAATACCGGGTGCGGCATGGCGACGGCCACTGGGTCTGGATCGAGGACCGTGGGCGGGCGGTCGAGCGCAGCGACAATGGTCGGGTGATCCGCATGGTCGGCACCCGCCGCGACATCAGCGCGAGCAAGGGCCAGGAAGAACAGCGCCAATTGGCGGCGACGGTGTTCGAGGCGGCCAGTGAAGGCATCGTGATTTTCGACCCCAATTACGCGCTGATCGCAGTCAATCAGGCGTTCAGCCGCGTCACCGGCTACGACATTGAAGACATGCTTGGGCGCAACGTCGTCGAGTTGCCGTGCAGCCGCGATGCGCGCCGACGCTACGGCGCTATCCATCATGCGCTGGAACAGCACGGCACCTGGCAGGGCGAACTGGTGGAAACCCGCAAGAACGGCGAGCTCTATCCGCAGTGGCTGCAACTGAACGCTGTTCGGGATGCTCGGGGAAAAGTGAGCCATATTGTCGGCTTCTTCGCCGATCTGTCCGCTCGACGGGAATCCGAAGAGCGCATGCGCTACCTGACCCATTACGATGAACTCACTGGCCTGGCCAACCGCTCGCTGTTCCGCGAACGGCTGCGCGAGGCTCATCAGCGGGTGCGTCAGGGCGGGCGTCGCAGTTTGGCGCTGCTGCATATCAACCTGGATCGTTTCAAGTTGCTTAATGACAGCCTCGGCCATGAAGTTGCCGACCAGTTGCTGCAGAAAATGGCCCGGCGGCTGGTCAACGCATTGCCCGAGGCAGACACCATTGCGCGGCTTTCCGGTGACGAATTTGCGGTGATATTCGACGCCTACGGCAACCTGTCGAGCCTGGCCCGCGTGGCGACCCGATTGTCGACCAAATTGCGTTTGCCGATCACCGTCGATGGTCATGAACTGGTGGTCAGCGCCTCGATGGGCATCAGCATGTTGCCGGACACCGCCCGGGAAATTTCCGCGTTGGTCAGCCAGTCGAACATTGCCATGCAGCACGCCAAACACTTGGGCGGCAACAATTTCCAGTTCTACACTGAAAGCTTGCAGGCCAGCACCCTTGAGCGATTGCAGCTTGAAAATCAGCTGCGCAAAGCCATCGACGAAAAGCAACTGCAAGTCTATTACCAACCCAAACTTTGCCTTGAGACGGGTCGCCTGAACGCAGCCGAAGCCTTGGTGCGTTGGGATCATCCGACCATGGGCCGCGTGCCACCGGGGGACTTTATCGGTCTGGCCGAGGAAACCGGCTTGATCGGTCCGATCGGCGAGTTCGTGTTGCGCCAAGCCTGTTGGCAGGCCTGCGAATGGCAACGGCAGGGGCTTGAGCCGATTCGCGTGTCGGTCAATTTGTCGGTGCATCAATTGCGCCAGGGCAAGTTGGTCAGCCTGGTGCGGCAGGTACTGGAGGAAACCGGTCTGGCGCCGCACTACCTGGAACTCGAACTCACCGAAAGCCAGTTGCTGGACAGCGTCGAACACATCATCGCGACGTTCCAGCAGTTGCGGGATCTGGGCGTGAAACTGGCGATCGACGATTTCGGCACGGGCTATTCGTCCCTGAGCTACCTCAAGCGCATTCCCGTGGATTACGTGAAGATCGATCAGGCGTTCATACGCGGCCTGGGGCAGGGCAGCGAGGACGCGGCGATCACCCGGGCGATCATCGCCATGGCGCATGGTTTGTCGCTGAAAGTGGTGGCTGAGGGTGTGGAGCGGGCAGAGCAGCTGGAATTCTTGAAAGCCGAGCGCTGCGATGAGGTGCAGGGTTATCTGGTCAGTCGGCCGGTCGAAGCCGATGGCCTGGCTGCGCTTTTACGTGAGGACGCAAAACCCTTGTAAGTGCTACATGGAGCGCATGTGGCGTGGAATGGGGACATCGAGTTACGCATTGAGCAGGCAAAAAGCCGATTCATGTAGTATAACTACAAGCTTGCTACATCCCCGGCACCTGCCAATAACAAAGAGTCCAGCCCCTTGAATCTGCTGCAACACATCGCCCAGTCACGCCACCTCTTACGCAAGTCGGAGCTCAAGGTCGCCGACCACGTGCTGCTTGATCCGGCGGCGGTGATGCACAGCTCCATGGCCGACCTGGCCCACAGCGTGGGCATCAGTGAGCCGACCATCGTGCGCTTCTGCCGCGCCATCGGTTGTTCCGGTTTCCAGGACTTGAAACTGAAGCTGGCGCAGAGCCTGGCGGCAGGCGCGAGTTTTGGTCAGTTTGCGATCCATGAAGACGATTCGGTCGCGGACTACAGCCTGAAAATCTTCGACACCACCCTGCACACCTTGATGGAAGTTCGCGAGAAGCTCGATCCGGTGGAGTTGCAGCGAGCTGTGTCGCTGATGTCCCAGGCTCAGCGCGTCGAGTTCTACGGCTTTGGCGCATCGGGCGCGGTGGCGGCGGATGCCCAGCACAAATTCTTCCGTTTGCTGCTGACTGCGGCGGCGTATTCCGATCCGCACATGCAGGCGATGTCGGCGGTAACGTTGAAACCGACCGATGTGGCGATCTGTATTTCCCAGTCCGGGCGTTCCAAGGATTTGTTGATCACGGCCAACCTGGTGCGTGAGAGCGGCGCCTCGTTGATCACGTTGTGCCCGAGCCAGACGCCGTTGGCCGAGCTGTCGACCGTCAACCTGGCGATTGATGTGCATGAAGACACTGAAATCTACACGCCGCTGACCTCGCGTATCGCCCACCTGGTGGTGATCGACGTATTGGCGATGGGCGTGGCCATGGCGCGCGGGCCGAGCCTGGTCAACCACCTCAAGAGCGTCAAACGCAGCCTGCGCAGCTTGCGGCTGTCGCCAAAATCGGTGAAAGCCCTCGACGATTGACCCCAAGTTCGAGCGCGGACCCTGTGGCGAGGGAGCAAGCTCCCTCGCCACAGGGTTCGCAGCCAACCTGTGAGCTTCATCATTTTGTAACCCGCCCGCCGCCAAACCGTCATCCCGCGCGCCTATCTTGAAACTCCCGTAATCGCCTTGGGAGACTCGAAATGGCCCAGCCCTACGAAGAACGCAACAGCGCCGTCAAAACCCGTCGTCAGCAAGAAGATCAGCGCCGCATGGAGTTTCGCCGCGCCATCGAAGACCGCTGCGAACGCCGTCAGCTGCTGGCCGAGATCGGTGATTTTCCGGATCTGGAACTCAATTACTGGCAGGCCGCTCCCGCAACTTCCCGTCGAAACGCTCAACCAGGGCGCTGATCTGCACCCGCTCGCTGCGGATAAACGCAAGGAATGCGTGGGCCACCGGTGACAACCGTTTGGCCTTGGCCTGCACCAGGCACCAGCTGCGATACAGCGGCAGTTCTTCGACCGGTAACTCAATCAATCCACCGGTCGCCAACTCAAGGTTCAGGGCGTGGCGCGTCAACAGCGCGACGCCCAGACCCGCCAGCACACATTCACGCTGGGCTTCGGCCGATGCGACCTCCTGGGTCTGGTTGAAGTGCACGCGTTTCTCTTTGAAATACTCTTCACACGCCAGACGCGTTCCAGAGCCGGGTTCGCGCAGCAACAGGGTGTAAGGCTCGAGGTCTTGCAAGCGCAGCGGCCCCATGTGGCACAGCGGATGATCCGGCGGCGCGACGGCAACGATCGGATTGTTGAGGAACGGCAGAAACTCCAGCCCCATGTCCTGCGGCACCATGGACATGATCACCAGATCGTCGCGGTTATCAGACAATCGACGGATCACCTGCCCTCGGTTGACCACCGTCAGTTGCAAATTTACCTCGGGATGCTGACGCTTGAACGCAGCAAACAGGTGCGGTACGAAATATTTGGCGCTGGATTCCACCGCCAGTTTCAGCTGGCCCTGCAGTGATCCCTGCATGTCCGACAGCTGCATATCGAGGTTTTCCAGGCGCCCGAAAATGTCCCGACTGGCACGCTGGAGTGCTTCGGCGGCCTCGGTCATGTAGAGTTTTTTGCCGACGTAATCGAACAATGGCTGACCAATCAGCTCCTCGAGTTGACGAATCTGTAGGCTGACGGCCGGTTGTGTGAGAGACATTTCGTCGGCTGCCCGGCTGTACGACCTCAAATCACAGACCTCATTGAAGATCTGCAATTGACGCAATGTCATACGCATCAATGACTTACGCATTTTCTAATCGCTCTCACCACAGGCTGATGGATCAACTATAAGTCTTTGCTTATGGCTAACCCAATAATTATTCATTTTTGTTAATCCCTTGTGGGGGCTAGTGTGGGGCTGCGACTAAATCGAAACATTTAGTCACGCGTCGACCTGCCTAGCAGGTCGTGGGTACCACCGGCTCAAGGGAACCTCCAAGTGATAAAAAAGATCCTGATCGCCAACCGTGGTGAAATTGCCGTGCGAATCGTGCGTGCATGCGCCGAGATGGGCATTCGCTCGGTCGCGATCTACTCCGACGCCGACCGCCATGCCTTGCATGTGAAGCGTGCCGACGAGGCCCACAGCATCGGTGCCGAGCCACTGGCCGGTTACCTGAATGCGCGCAAGCTGGTGAATCTGGCGGTGGAAACCGGCTGTGATGCCTTGCATCCCGGCTACGGTTTCCTCTCGGAAAACGCCGAGCTGGCAGATATCTGCGCTGAACGCGGCATCAAATTCATTGGTCCATCGGCTGAAGTCATCCGCCGCATGGGCGACAAGACCGAAGCGCGCCGTAGCATGATCAAGGCGGGCGTGCCGGTCACTCCAGGCACCGAAGGCAACGTCGCGGACATCGCCGAAGCCCTGATCGAAGGTGATCGCATCGGTTACCCGGTCATGCTCAAGGCCACCTCCGGTGGTGGCGGCCGGGGTATTCGTCGCTGCGACAGCCGTGAAGAACTCGAACAGGCTTTCCCCCGCGTGATTTCTGAAGCCACCAAGGCCTTCGGTTCAGCGGAAGTGTTCCTGGAAAAATGCATCGTCAATCCGAAACACATCGAAGCGCAGATCCTCGGCGACAGCTTTGGCAACGTCGTGCACCTGTTCGAGCGTGACTGCTCGATCCAGCGCCGCAACCAGAAGCTCATCGAAATTGCTCCAAGCCCGCAACTGACCCCGGAACAGCGCGCCTACATCGGCGACCTGTCGGTGCGCGCAGCCAAGGCCGTGGGCTACGAGAACGCCGGCACCGTGGAGTTCCTGCTCGCCGAGGGTGAGGTGTACTTCATGGAGATGAACACCCGGGTGCAGGTGGAACACACCATCACCGAAGAAATCACCGGGATCGACATCGTCCGTGAGCAGATCCGCATTGCGTCCGGCCTGCCGCTGTCGGTGAAACAGGAAGACATCCAGCACCGCGGTTTCGCGCTGCAATTCCGGATCAACGCCGAAGACCCGAAAAACAACTTCCTGCCGAGCTTCGGCAAGATCACCCGTTACTACGCGCCCGGCGGCCCCGGCGTGCGCACCGACACGGCGATCTACACCGGCTACACCATTCCGCCGTTCTACGACTCCATGTGCCTGAAACTGGTGGTGTGGGCGCTGACCTGGGAAGAAGCGATGGACCGTGGCTTGCGCGCCCTCGACGACATGCGTCTGCAAGGGGTCAAGACCACCGCCGCGTACTACCAGGAAATCCTGCGTAACCCTGAATTCCGCAGCGGCCAGTTCAATACCAGCTTCGTTGAAAGCCACCCTGAACTGACCAACTACTCGATCAAGCGCAAACCCGAAGAGCTGGCCCTGGCCATCGCCGCCGCCATCGCCGCCCACGCAGGCCTGTGAGGAATAAAACAATGTCCAAGAAAATTCACGTTACCGACACAATCCTGCGCGACGCCCACCAATCGCTGCTCGCCACCCGCATGCGCACCGAAGACATGCTGCCGATCTGCGACAAGCTCGACAAAGTCGGCTACTGGTCGCTGGAATGCTGGGGCGGTGCGACGTTCGACGCCTGCGTTCGTTTCCTCAAAGAAGACCCGTGGGAGCGTCTGCGCCAATTGCGCGCCGCGTTGCCTAACACGCGCCTGCAAATGCTCCTGCGTGGCCAGAACCTGCTGGGCTACCGCCACTACAGCGATGACGTGGTCAGGGCTTTCGTTGCCAAGGCTGCGGTCAACGGCATCGACGTATTCCGCATTTTCGACGCGATGAACGACGTGCGTAACCTGCGCGTGGCCATCGAAGCCGTAAAAGCGGCCGGCAAACATGCCCAAGGCACCATCGCGTACACCACCAGCCCGGTGCACACCATCGACGCGTTCGTGACTCAAGCCAAACAAATGGAAGCCATGGGTTGCGACTCGGTGGCAATCAAGGACATGGCCGGTTTGCTGACGCCATACGCCACCGGCGAACTGGTCAAGGCGTTGAAATCCGAGCAATCGCTGCCGGTGTTCATCCACTCCCACGACACCGCTGGCCTGGCCACGATGTGCCAACTCAAGGCCATCGAAAACGGTGCCGATCACATCGACACCGCGATCTCCAGCTTCGCCTCGGGCACCAGCCACCCGGGCACCGAGTCGATGGTCGCCGCCCTTAAAGGCAGCGAGTTCGACACCGGCCTGAATCTGGAACTGCTGCAAGAGATCGGCCTGTACTTCTACGCCGTGCGCAAAAAATATCACCAGTTCGAAAGCGAGTTCACCGCCGTCGACACCCGTGTGCAAGTCAACCAGGTACCGGGCGGGATGATTTCCAACCTGGCCAACCAGCTGAAAGAGCAGGGCGCCCTGAACCGCATGGCGGAAGTGCTGGCCGAAATCCCGCGGGTTCGTGAAGACCTCGGTTTCCCGCCGCTGGTAACCCCGACCTCGCAAATCGTTGGCACCCAGGCGTTTTTCAACGTGCTGGCCGGCGAGCGCTACAAGACCATCACCAACGAAGTGAAGCTCTACCTGCAAGGCGGCTACGGCAAGGCGCCGGGCACCGTTAACGAGAAACTGCGTCGTCAGGCGATTGGTAACGAAGAAGTGATCGATGTGCGTCCGGCCGATCTGCTGAAGCCGGAAATGACCAAGCTGCGTGCCGAAATCGGTGCCGTGGCCAAGTCTGAAGAAGACGTGCTGACCTACGCCATGTTCCCGGACATCGGCCGCAAATTCCTCGAAGAACGTGCGGCCGGCACCCTGACGCCAGAAGTGCTGCTGCCGATTCCTGAAGCAGGCGGTGTGACCTCGGCCGGTGGCGAAGGCGTGCCAACCGAGTTCGTCATCGACGTCCACGGTGAAACCTACCGCGTCGACATTACCGGTGTCGGCGTCAAGGCCGAAGGCAAACGTCACTTCTACCTGTCCATCGACGGCATGCCGGAAGAAGTGGTGTTCGAACCGCTCAACGAATTCGTCAGCGGCGGTAGCAGCAAGCGCAAGCAAGCCACTGCTCCGGGCCACGTCAGCACCACCATGCCGGGCAACATCGTCGACGTGCTGGTCAAGGAAGGCGACACCGTGAAAGCGGGGCAAGCCGTGCTGATTACTGAAGCAATGAAGATGGAAACCGAAGTCCAGGCGGCCATCGCCGGTAAAGTCACCGCCATCCATGTGGCCAAGGGCGACCGGGTGAACCCGGGCGAAATCCTGATCGAGATCGAAGGCTGAGTTAACAGCCTCGATACACCGTTTTAAACCTCGGGGGGGCATGTGCTCCCCTTTTTTTTCGTCCGGAGTTTCGCATTGGAAAATGTGGGAGCGAGCAGGCTCGCTCCCACAGGTATTGCGGTGAATCAGTGGTTGATCAGAACGCCATCCGCCACTGCCCCATCACGCCATGATTGCGGCTGTCAGTGCCGATCTCACCATTAAGGCCGACCCCCAACGTATGTTTCGCTGACAAGCCAAGGTCCAGACCTGCATCCACCAGCAAGCTGTCACGGTCCAGCGGCGCACCGGAAACGGTGAAGTTCTTCCCGCCCGTTGCCAGTCGTTGACGGGTGTCGCTGTCGATATCCCCGTAGGTGTGTTTCCAGCCGGCACTGAACCGCGGGGTCAGTTGCATGCCGTTATCCAGCGTGTTGATCTTCGCCAGTCGCAGGCCGAACGTGCTGTTGAGGTTGTTCTGGGTTTGGCCTTGGACTTTCAACGCTGCCGCGCCGCCTTTTTCCGTGTAACCGTCGCGCTGATAGCGTTGGTAGCCAAGGCTGGCAAACGGTTCGATGCTGACATTGGCTCGCCCCAGGTTGTAACCCACTTCGGCGAAGGCCTGCTGGGTGCTGGCCGCGTAACGGCCTTCGGGGCGGTCGCTGAAACTGTTGAAGGCAACCCGACGTTGAGTGCTGCCGTCGTGATTGCTGTAGGTCGCGCCGAGGCGTAGCGACATGGGGCCGCTCTGGCGCAGGGCATAGGCGCCCAAGTGCCAAGAGTCGAGATCGCCGTCGAGTTCGCGGCTGTCCAGGCGGGTCTCGGACTTACCGCCCATCACACCGATACGCCATTCCTCATCGACGCCCCAATCCGCGCCCAGGACGAGGCCTTTAGTCGAGGTTCGCAGAGCGTCGTGGTCGCGATCCAGCGTCCCGCCGTGTCCCAAGGCTTGCAGCCAGACCCTGCCGTTTTCCTGGCTGCCGGCGGCGAGGCGTGATGCATTGGATCGGTTGCCGGGTTTGTTGTACGCGCTGGCGCTGTCCAGTTGACGCATGGTCGAGAGCAGGGAGGTGCTGACCGGGCTGTCACTGTTCAGGGTTGCCTTGGCGAGGTTGGCGTTGCTGTCACCGGCCAGTTGCTCAAGAGCGTAGGTGGCTGTGGATCTATCGGTGGTGAGCAGGGCGGTGACGGCCGCATTGGACTCACTTGTTTTAGCCGCCGGCTCGTCCACGCTTTGGCCAAACGCTCGAGCATTGTCGTCTGCGGCAAAATCCTCTATCGGTACTCCATTGCGAGCGTAGTTGAGCACCACATCAGTCTTGGAGTAAGACAGCTTCGGCGTCATGTACGCCAGATTGCTGGTGACGCTGCCGAATTTGCCTACCAACTGGCCGGCTTTGAGCACTGTGAAATCACTGCTGTCGGGATAGTTGCCCGGCAGTGCAGCAACCTCCAGTGAGGCATCCTCAAGTGCTGCAATACCTTCGACGATGATGGTGGGAGACTTGCCGGTAGCCGTTACGCCGTAGGAGAGCGTGGCACCGTCTGTGAATATCAGGTCTCCTCTGACGTGTGGGGCGCCAAGCCGCTCATTGACTTGCAATGTGCCGTCTACATAAAGATGGCGTACTTCACCTTGGCCACCGTAGCGACCACCTTCGCGAACAATGGCATCACCCGCGATACTGCCCATGTTGAACAGCGTTGCGCCGTCCAATACCTCGGCTCCGCGGTCGAAGTCGTCTTTACCCGTCAAAGACCAAGTGCCTTGCGCGACTTGCAACCCGGAAAAGTTACTGGTTTTGTCGAGTACGCCGCCGTCGGGGGAGTCGAGCAGTATTGCGTTTTTCCCGCCACCGCCCTGGATTTCTCCTGCAAAACTGACTCCGTTACCGACGATTAGAAGGTCATCTTCCTCCCCCAGTTTCAGTGAGACGCCGTCGATGCTTTTGTACCGCCCCGCTGCCGTGGTGCGCTTAGTGGTATCGGCATTCGCGAAGTCGTCGAACGTGATCGGCAAATCAGCTTCTACGGTTTCGAGTGGGACGTCCGTGGTCTCGGGAAACTCGTAAAGATGTGCCGGTGGATCAATGGGTGCCGTAGTTGAGGCTCCAGGTGGCACAGGGTTCGCTGGTACTTCAGTCGTTACCGGATTGGGTTCGCCTTCGGGTATTGCGGGCGATTGCGGTGGGAGCGAATCGTCTGCAGTTTCGGGAAAGTCGTAAAGATGCGCGGCGAGATCTACCGGTTCCGGAGCCGCCGAAACCGTTGGCAACTGAATCACCGGTTCTTGAGGCTTTAGCGAGGCCGGTTTGACGGCGTGCTGCATCGGACCAATGAAATTCCTGATCGCCAAAAGGTCATCTTTTTTAGACCAAGCGGCTACTCGATCTTTCTTGGCAGGTGTTTCGACAGGGGCTTTAGCGTCTGCTTCCTGAGCCATCGATATTTCGATGCAGCCAAGAGAGAGGGCGATCGCCAGGGCGAGTCGATGCGGGCGATAAATGGACGACGTGGGCATTGAGTCTGACCTTGTTTTTGAGAAGGTCGAACTCTAGGAGGGAGCGCGGGTGCTTGAATGCCGGGCGTTTCCGGCATTTTTGAAGGGCCTTGGAAATTCGGTTGTAGCAAAAATCCAACTCCGCAGATTACGTGTGCATTGGCCTGCACACGGTGGGATTTTTGCCTACAACCTTTCGGGGGCGGTCTGTTCTTTTACAGGTCAGAAACTCATCTGCCACTGCCCAATCAACCCATGATTGCGGCTGTTGCTCCCCATCTCCCCGCTGTACCCAACCCCCACCGAATGCCGCGCCGAAATGCCCAGGTCCAGCCCGGCTTCCAGCACCAGACTGTCACAGTCCAGCGAACTGCCATCAACGCTGAAGGCTGTCCCCCCGACCACGAATGTCTGGCGCGTCGAGTTGCTGACATCGCCATAGGTGTGCTTCCAGCCAGCGGTCATGCGGGGCGTCAGGCTCATGCCGTTTTCCAGCGAACTCAGGTGCGCCAGGCGCAGGCCGAAGGTGCTGCTGACGTTGTCCTGGGTTTGCTTGTCGACCTGAAGTGCAGCGGCGCCGCCTTTTTCCTGGTAGCTGTCGCGGTGATAGCGCTGGTAGCCGAGGGTGGCAAACGGCTCGGCACTGAGTCGGCCGCTGCCCATTGCGTAGCCCGGTTCGGCGAAGGCCTGTTGGCTGTCGGCGTCGTAATCGCCTTTTGGGCGGTCGCTGAAGCCGTTGAAGGCCACCGTGCGTTTGCTTTCACCTTGATGACCGCTGTATGCGGCACCGAGGCGCAAAGCGAAGGGGCCGCTTTGGCGTAAGGCATAAACGCCGGCGTGCCAGCTGTCGACATTGCCATCGACGCCCGTGGCATTCACCGCCAGGGTTGAGCTGTTCAGGTTCGCCAACCCGCCGACCTTGATTGGCGCGCTGCTGCCATCGGCATTGACGCCGTAGGCCAGGGTGTTTTTACAGATTGATGTCTGCGTGTGCACCTTAAGCCTAACTCCGACTCAAGTAAGCCTTCCCATAATGCCGCTCCATCCTTGCCTGAATCAGCTCCAGCCCAATCGACATCACCCAGTAAATAATCGCTGCGGTCGTCAACATCTCGATATACCGATAGCTCGACCGCCCATACGATTGCGCCAAAAACATCACCTCCCAAACCCCCATCACCGAGATCAGCGACGAGTCTTTGAGCATCGAGATGAATTGGTTGGTGGTCGGCGGGATGATGGTGCGCATGGCCTGGGGCAGGGTGACGCGCCAGAAGATCACGGTTTCGCGCATGCCCAGTGCCAGGGAGGCTTCGCGTTGTCCGTGGGGGACGCCGAGGATGCCGGCGCGGAAGATTTCGCTAAGGTACGCGCCGTAGTTGAGTGACAGTGCAATGATGCCGGCGGTGACTGCGCCCGGGACGACGCCCAGTTGCGGCAGGCCGAGGTAGATCAGCAGGATCTGGATCAGCAGCGGCGTGCCGCGAAAGAACGAGGCGTAGAAACTGGCGATGCCGAAGGCCACGGCGCTTTTCGACAGCCGCGCCAGGGCGGTGATGAAACCCAGCAGCGACGATGTCACGATTGAGGCCAGGCACAGAAACAGTGTCAGCGCCGCGCCTTGCAGGAAGCCGTTCGGCGCCAGGTGCAGGCCGATCAGGTTGGGCAGTTTGTCGAGGATGATCGAGAACTTCAGGTCGAAGCTCAGAAAGAAACTGGCGAACAAACCCAACATCGCTGCCCACGTCAGGTACAGCCGCGTGCGGAAACCGAAGATCTGTTGCAGTCTCGACTCAGCCACCGGTTGCGGCGGCTGAGGAGGTTTTGGGAAAGAAGTCATTGACTGATATCGGCGCCGATCCATTTTTGCGAGAGCTTGCTCAGGGTGCCGTCCTGTTTCAGTTGCGCAAAGACCTCTCGCACCTTGGCGTCCCACTGCGCGTCACCTTTCTCGATGGCCACCGAGTTCGGCTCCGAATACAGCGGCTCGCCGGCCAGCTTGAAGCGTTTGTCTTCGGTCAGGCGCGGTTGCGCGGTGACGAGGTTGGTGAGGATCGCATCCAGCCGCACGCCAGCGCCGAGGCCCAGGTCCTGGAACGCCACGTTGTCAGTGTCATACGGCGCGATCTGCACATCCTCGAACGGATACTGCAGTTGGGTGTCTTCGGCACCTTCGATCACCAGGTTTTTGTTCAGGTAACTTTCGTAGCTGGAGGCGCTGGTGAGGCCGACTTTCTTGCCGCTGAGGTCCTTGGCGCTGTGAATGCGATCATCCTTGGCATTGACCACGATCACGGCTGGCGAAGCGTAGTACTCGACCGGGAAATCGAAGACTTCGGCCCGCGCCTTGCTCGGCGTCATCGAGCAGACGCAGATGTCGTAACGGCCGCTCCAGCGACCGGCGGCGATGACGTCCCAGGACGGTGTTTCCAGACGCAGTTTGACGCCCAGTTTGTCGGCCACGGCTTTGGCCACATCGACGTCAAACCCGTCGAGTTGGTTCTGGTCGTTGAGGAACGAAAACGGTGGATAGCTTTCCATCAACACGCCCACCAGTTCTTTCTTCTGCTCGATGCGGTCCAGCGTTGCTCCGCCAAAGGCTTGGGTGGAGGCAGCCAGAATCGTCAGGCCCAGGGCCAGGAGTGGTTGAAATTTCACAGTCGATCCCTGAAAAAAAGTGGTTGTGATTAACCGGATGGTGCGTATTAAATAGTTATAAGAACTACCTTGGTAGTGAGTTATTTTCATAAGCATATGAGTGAAAAGCATATGAGCGCAGGAAGCACGGTAATTCTGGATGGCGGCATGGGTCGTGAGCTGCAGCGCGCAGGAGCGCCCTTCAGGCAGCCCGAGTGGTCGGCGCTGGCCTTGAGTGAAGCGCCACAGGCAGTCGAGGCGGTGCACGCGGCTTATATCGAAAGTGGCGCCAGCGTGATCACCAGCAACAGTTACGCGGTGGTGCCATTTCACATAGGCGAAGAGCGTTTTGCAGCAGAAGGGCAGGCCCTCGCTTCGCTGGCCGGTGAATTGGCGCGGCGTGCGGTGGAGGCTTCGGGCAAGGCTGTACGTGTGGCCGGCTCGTTGCCACCGTTGTTCGGCTCCTATCGCCCAGACCTTTTTAACGCTGCTCGGGTGACTGAATTGCTGACGCCGTTGGTCAAGGGGCTGGCGCCTCATGTCGACCTGTGGCTAGCCGAAACACAGAGCTCAATCGTTGAGGCGCGGGCGATTCACGCCGGTCTGCCGAAGGATGGAAAGCCGTTCTGGCTGTCCTTTACCTTGAAGGATGAGGATACGGACGAAGTGCCGCGTTTGCGTTCGGGTGAGCCTGTCGCTGAAGCTGCTGCGGCGGCGGCTGAACTGGGTATCGAGGCGTTGCTGTTCAACTGCAGTCAACCAGAAGTGATCGGTGCTGCGATTGATGCGGCGCGGGAAACTTTCCAGCGTTTGGGGGTGACGATTCACATCGGCGCGTACGCCAATGCCTTCCCGCCACAACCGAAAGAGGCCACGGCCAACGACGGTCTGGACCCGTTGCGCGAAGACCTCGATCCACCGGGGTATCTGCAGTGGGCGGCCGACTGGAAAGCGCGCGGCGCCAGCCATCTGGGCGGATGCTGCGGGATTGGGCCGGAGCATATTGCGGTGCTTGCCCAAAAGTTAGCGTGATGCCAATCGTCGGAACGCCGCCCGGAGCCGGCTCGCTCCCACACGGGTTATGTGTTGATCACAACAGTGTGGTCAACCGAAAACCTGTGGGAGCGAGGCTTGCCCGCGAAGGCGTCCGTCCAGGCGCCGTAAATTACCCGCGGCACTCGACCAGTGTTTTCACCTGCCCGGAATCCGTCTGGTTTTCATCGGAAAGCCACCGCTCAAACCCCGCGCTAATCGCCGGCCATTCTGAATCCAGAATCGAATACCACGCCGTATCCCGGTTCTGCCCTTTCACCACCATGTGCTGACGGAACACGCCTTCAAAACTGAACCCCAACCGCTCGGCCGCATACTTGGAGCGGGCGTTGCCGTTGTTGCACTTCCACTCCAGGCGCCGGTAGCCCAGTGCAAAGGATTCCTTGGCCAGCAAATAAACCGCCTCGGTGCTTTTCGGCGAACGCTGCATTGGCGCGCCGAAGGTGACGTGGCCGATTTCGATGCGACCTTGGGCCGGGACGATCGACATCAGACTCAGGATGCCCTGCACATCACCGCTGGCACGGTCGATCACGCTGAAGAAATACGGGTCGCTGTTGGCCGCATGGTTGTTCAGCCAATCGTTGAAAGCGCTGCGTTCCGGGAAAGGGCCGTAAGGCAAATAGTCCCAGAGTTTCGGGTCCGATCCCGGGCCTTGCAGGGCTTTCCACAAACCCTCGGCGTGAAGCGCCGGGTCGAGTTTTTCCAGGCGGATGAAACGCCCTTCAATGGTTTGAACCGACGGCGCCGGAGCGCCTTTCCAGTCTGCGAGTGAAGTCGACACGGTGTTCTCCTTGAACCTTAAAGGGCTTTGCGAAACTGGATGAAACCGGGGCGTTCGGCGATGCGCTCGTAGAGCTGGATCGCGGTGGCGTTGGTTTCGTGGGTCAGCCAGTGGACCTTGCAGCAACCATCCGCTTTGGCGGTGGCGTACACAAATTCAATGAGCTTGCGGCCAATGCCGGTGCCTCGGGTTTGCGGTGTTACCAACAAGTCTTGAAGGTAGCAGGAGTTTTCGATGCTCCAGTTCGAGCGATGGTAGATGAAGTTCACCATGCCGACTGCTTTGCCATCGACCCACGCCAGCGCCGAATGAGTCGGTTCATTCTGGTCGAGCATGCGCTGCCAGGTGCTGTCCGTGACAGCTTCGGGCAATTCGGTGTTGTAGAAGCGCAGGTAGGCTTGCCACAGCGGCAGCCAGGCGGCGTGATCGTCTGCGCGGACCTGGCGAATTTCAATCTGACTCATGTTCATTCCTTAACGCATCAAGTGGGCGAGGGCTAGGTCGTGCACATCAGGGCTGGCAGCGAGCCCCTCGCGGACACCGGCGATGTCTGCGGCGCTGCGGTTCTGACTGAGCTTGCGCTTGCCTTCCAGGCGCTGGATCGGCAGGGCAAACCCGACGATGGCCTTGAGCATGCCGTCGATGTAGTCGGCGGGCGCGTCGGTGACTTTCCATGGCTGCTGGCGACTCGCTTCGTGACGATCAGTTAGCGCGCTCACAAGGTTGAGCAGGCGATCAGCATCGGTGAACACCTCGGCTGTTCCGTAAGCGTGCACGGCGATGTAGTTCCAGGTCGGCACGACTTTGCCGTGCTCGGCTTTGCTCGGGTAAAACCCCGGGCTAACGTATGCATCGGCACCGGCAAAAATCACCAGGGCTTCGGCACTGTTCTGCAGTTCCTTCCACTGCGGATTGCCCCGGGCGAAGTGGCCGTAGAGGGTGCCATTGGGGCCCTGCTCAGGATTGAATAACAGCGGCAGATGACTGGCTTGCAAGCCTTGTTCGCCGTGGGTGACCACCATGGCGAGACGCGTGTCGAGTATCTGCTGCTGCAGTTCGTGCAAATCGTTGATGGCAAAACCGCTGGGGTTGTACATGGAAATAGTCCTTGGCGAATGCGTCCATCCTAGGCAGGCTATTGGTCTGTTGTAAGAGCCATTAATGACCAATTTCATAGGTCCATTGTCATGAGCGAAACGCCGCTGTCACTGTCCTTCAACCCCGCCGGTATCGAACTCGACCGTCGCCAAGGCCTGAGTCGCCAGCTCTATCAGACCTTGCGCCTGCGGGTGCTCGATGGACGACTGGCCAGTGGCACGCGATTGCCGGCCACTCGGGATCTGGCAGCGGCGTTGGCGATTTCCCGCAACAGCGTGGTGCGGGCCTACGATCAACTCTATGCCGAGGGGTTTATCGAAGGGCGTGTCGGTGACGGGACTTACGTCGCGCAATTGCCTAAAACCGCGGCATCGCCAAAAAAATTATCCACAAAAGTATCCACAGGGTTGTCAACAGGGTTACCCACAGCCTTATCCACAAATTGGCTGGATTTACCTGTAATTTCATCCAGTAAAGTTATCCACAGCGGTGCGTTGGGACGCGTAGAAAAGAACCATTTGGCCCTGCCGCCGAGCGGTCCGCCGCGAGCCTTTCGGGTCGGTGTGCCGGCGTTCGATCTGTTTCCTTTTGAGGTCTGGGCCAAGCTCAATGCGGCTTTCTGGCGTAAACCGGATTTACAGCAACTGTGTTATGGCGATCCGGCGGGTGATGAGCGTTTGCGCGGCATGATCGCCGCATATTTGCGCAGTTCGCGAGGGATGCAGTGTTCGGCTGAGCAAATAGTGATCACCAGTGGCGCACAGCAGGGGATTAGCCTTTGTGCACAGCTGCTGGTGGAACCGGGCGATGGGGTGGCGATCGAGAATCCGGGGTATCGGGCGGCAGGTCACGCGTTCGCTGTGGCCGGTGCGCAATTGCATGGCGTGGCGGTGGACAGTGAGGGCATCGACTGCAACGAATTGAACGGCCTCAGCGATTGTCGACTGGCGTATGTCACGCCGTCACATCAATACCCGACCGGGGTGGTGATGAGCCTGGCGCGACGTCTTGAGTTACTGGCCTGGGCCGAACGCACCCAAGGCTGGATCGTCGAGGACGACTACGATGGCGAATACCGTTACAGCGGCGCGCCACTGGCCCCGTTGGCCGCACTCGACCGGCAGGGCCGGGTTTTGTACGTCGGCACGTTTGGCAAAGTTGCCTTCCCGGCACTGCGCCTGGGTTACCTGGTGTTGCCGCCAACGCTGGTGCAGGCGTTCTCGCAACGTCGAGCGGTGGACGTCCGGCATTCCGAGGTCAGTACCCAGGCGGTCATGGCCGAGTTCATGGCCGCCGGGCATTTCCAGCGGCATATCCGTCGCATGCGCCGCGCGGCCCTGAGCCGACGCAATACCTTGCTGGCCGGTTGGCCGCAGAATATTCCCGGCATCGGCAGCCTGCCGAGTGTTGCGGCAGGGCTGCATCTGACCGTGGCGGTCGACTCACAGGCCCGCGAGCGCGAACTGGTGGAGCAGGCGGCCAGCGTCGATGTCGAGATCAATGCGCTGAGCGGCTACTGGCTGCCGGATTCGACGAAACCTGCGGACCAGCGTGCCGGTCTGGTCCTGGGTTTCGCGGCGGTGCCCGAGGCGGCCATCAGCGCCGCACTCGGGCGACTGGAAACGGTCTGGCGTCGTTAGGTGGCTACGCTGCGGAGTTTGCCTGTGGTTCCAGGTCCAGAAACAGTTTTCGTAGCGCAGGATCTTGTAACTTCCTGAACACCCCATCGATGGGTTCGAAGATGGTCAACGCCTGTTGCTGTTCCAGTGACAGTGTTTTCAGATAGTCATCTGACACTTTCAAATGGGCCGCGGTGGGTGTATTCGCCGGACTCGACAGCGTCTCGTAGTGGAAGTGCGCCACCCATAACGGCTGATTGCGGGCCTTGTCGACAATCCGGTACTCCTGGAAAAAGTCGCCGAGCCCTCGGGTCTGTATGCGGCCACGTCTATCGCGGCTGATGTCGAGCTGCCCGTTTTCATGCATCCATTTGAAAATGCTCTGGGACGGTTTGCGGCGCGTGTAAAGGTCGGCGCGAACACTGACCCCTTCCTTGCGCAGGCGAGTGGCCCCATCACGTAACTCGCGGCTCAACGTGGCAACCGGGACAGGCGAGGCTTCGTGCTTGCTGCTGTTAATCACGGCTTGATCAACGCTGCTGGCAGCCTGCTCCAGTTTCAATGCCTGCTGATCGAACACATCCTGAATGTCGGCAGGGATGCGTCTTGGGAGTAAAGCGTCCTTACGGGTGCGCTCGATGAATGTGTTCGTGTCCAGATTCAGCTCGATGCCGGCCTCGATCGTTCCCGCATCATCCAGTACCGGTACGGATTGTTGATAAACGGCGGGGGTAAATGACTTGAGCGGATCAACCGTGGTTTTTTCGGGTTCATTTTTGCCGGAATCCCGCGGCCGGGTCTTGCGCACTTTGATTGGTTGTCGTGACGTACCCGGTTGTACTCGTTCTACAGGAGGTTGCACGGCTATGGGTTCCGGTTCCGGGAGCAACGTCTGTAACCGGTTCTGTGCGAGCTGCGCGAATTCGCCGATGAGCGATTGCACATGATCGAGCCTGGTTTGTTTGACCAGTCCGGGGTACGTGCCTGGCAATTCCTGAATGCGCTGGTCAGCGTCGGCAAAGGTCTCCACCAGACTGTTCAATTCCTCGACATGCGCCTGCACATCGGAATGTTCGCCTTCAACTTTCATCAGGTCAGCCATTTGAATCGCGGCCTTCGCGGCGCTCGCAGCGATATGTCCCACCGCGTTACGGGCCTGCTGCATCAGGGGGCTGGCCTGTTCATTGAGGCACAGCTCCTGCGACATGCCGATCTCGTTGGCCTTGATATCCAGCACGGTAAATGAAGGCGCGAGTTTTCTGATCTGCATCGCGCGTTCAACGCCAGGGCGTCCGGCCGCATGCATGTCCCCGAGTGTCGACGCAAACAGGGTCAGTTTTTCAATCAGCTCGTCACCGATGTCGGACGCTTTCTGCACATTGTCGACGAACGTTTTCCAGGCAACGGGTTCGTTTTGTTGGCCCCTGGTCAGAACACGGGTGGCCAGACCGTACTCGGATCGTTTCAGGACAAACCACAAAGACAGATTCTTCTGCAGCACCACGCTCATGCGAAGCAAGTCTTCCCGGTAGTTTTCCGTCCCGCCGAGGGTGCGCCATTCGCGCAGTTGTTCCAGCGCCTGGCGATACTCGCCGATCGTTACCTCCAATTTTTCCATGTACGGCGCCGTTCGTTGATCGTAGTTTTCGGCGTTGGCCTGCTCGATGCGGTCATGTAACGTTTTCAGTTCGGTTTCCTTCGCCTTTTCCTGGTCTTTGAAAGCGCTCAGGACTTCCCCCAGATGGCCTCTGCGCTGCGCATCAACCGCCTCCTGGTGGCGGCTGAACGCATTACCGGCCCCCCCTCGCAAACGCAGACGCAGGTCGAGCACCCATTGCCCGTGGCCGTTATCCATCAGCATCGGACCATTGCGCTCAGGCTGATCCGGGTAAACGATATGAACCTCCTCGTCGCCTTTCACGTCGACGTAAAACCACCGATCACCTACCTGTGCGTAGTTTCTGAAGTGATGTTGGTAAAAATGCGGAGGGGCTTCTTTAGCCTTCGTAACGTTTGCGTTGGCAATATCGAGAGCCGCGACTTTGAGCGTGTCCAGGTAAGCGCCCAGTGCGGTCGGTGTTCGGCGTGGAACCGAGCCGGCCAGCGCCAGGGAGGAAAGATGACTGGGCGGAAGATCCGGGGCCAGTGGGGCGGGATTGAGCGTGACAGCCACGGGCTCGACTTGGGGCTGTGCAGCCTTCTCCCTCGACAGCTGCTCGATCCGGGGTTTGCTTGAAACCTTTCTGCGTCGCATCACCGCGTGATGGCTGAGGATAATGCCGATCGTCAGCAGAATGTCCGACACCGACGTCCATTCGATGAAGCGGTCATCCTGGTCATGGGCATCGAGTGCCTGTTGGATCTGATTGATGGTTTGCCAGACCCAGACGGCGGTGCCGACCGCACCGCTGAGCACATTCGAGGCGACGTTGAAGAGCGCCCAACCACTGTCCTTCAACACGTCCCAGCGCCGTTCGGCATTGGATCGCGATTGCCGGTCGGCGAGGTTCACCAGCATCTGTGCGTTGTTTTTGAACAGCGCAGACAGAATATCGCCAGTGATCTCGACGCTTTCGAAAACCACGCGCCCGAACTTGTCTGCCCGATGCAATGGATTGACGAATTGTTCCGCGATCAGCCACGGAGAGGGCAGTCCGGTGGGAAAAACAGACTGGGCATATTCAAAGCTCAGGTTTTCATCGGGCAACCAGGCCAGCACTGTATCTCTGAGGTCGCCCGGTTGGTGCAACGCGTACAAAAGGTTTTGCCTCGAAGGGTATTGCAGCAGGGGCTCATCGATCATCGGCCGATAGAGCAGGCAAGGTCCGCTGTATGCGTCTCGAGGGCTGATGATGAACATGTTGTCCACGGTGTCGCTGCTGCTGATCAAGCGATGTTGCGGCGTCAGGGTCAGCGGGTAGAGGGCGATGGTTTTGCTGGTGACATCGGGATCGAGCAGCTCGCAGACGTATTGGTAACCGCGCTCGTCCACGCCGGTTTCAGGCTTGAATCGGGCTTCTAATGCCTGCAGCGGCAGCAAAGAACGCAATTGATCGCGATAGAAGTTTTCCTGACGTCGTGAGGCAACCGGGTCCTCCAGCAGCTTGGGCTTGATAAGGTCGGGATAAGCCGTTCCGATGTCCACTCGCGCAGACACGATGGTGAGAAATTCAGCGGTGAGCCAATCCGGTACGGTCTCCCCACCCTTGAAGAATACGGTCGCCATGTAGGGTGCTTCGTTCTCCATAGCGAAGTCGGCGAGCGTTTCAATGCGTTGATCGAGGGGGTTAGGGAGGGTGAAATTGCCGGAGGTAAAGCTGTTGGTGATTTTGATCCGCACATCATCGAGCGCAAGACTCGCTGCGCCGACCGCCAGTGGATCGGCGATGATCGCTTCACGCATCAGCCGCTGGGCATAGTCGGTGATGGACGGGATCTCGGCATTGGCCAATTGGCTGTCCGGTTGGCGATACAGCTTGCCCAGTGCACTGATGTAGCGGCCGTAGTCTTGGATATCCTCGGATGAGGCGTTGCGCAACCAATCGGGAATCGCTTTGTTCAGTTGCAGGAGTCGCGCTTTTTCGTTGGGGTCGAAGCCGGTTTCGGGCTCGACCTCGACCTCGTCCGCCGGGGCCTCAATAAACCGCAATGAGTTAATGGCGTCGAGTTGTGATGATATCGACGCCCACGCCATGTGATCGAAGACGTTGCCTTCCGGCTCGTAAAGCCGCCACGTCAGATCGCGTCCTGCGCGTTGTTCTTCCAGGCGTGCGGGAAGCGAGTTGCCGAGTTCTTCCATCGAACTGAACGACTCATACGCGCGCTCGATGGTGTACATCACCAGCAGTTGGCGCTTGCGATACGTGGCCTTGAGCACGAGCGCGCTGCCGATCAATAGATGGCGGGTGATGTCATTCTCGACGGTATCGATATCGAGAAGGCACGCCTGAATGGCGGAAAATTCTCTGTTTACATTTTTACGGGTGGTTTTGTCCGGATCGCTGAACACTTCCCGCGCCATCGCGCATTCATCGGCGTCCCAGCCTTTGACCTTCTGCACGTTCAACGCCTTGCGCAGCGTGTCGGAAAGCTTGTGCCAGCGGGGGATCGCATGCCCCTTGGCATTCCAGAACGCCAGTTGCCGTGCTTGAGCCTCGACGAACAGTATCGACGCCGAATCATTGAGTATCTTTGCAATGTCCTCGATGCAGACGGCGAGGTGAACCGGGTTTTTGCTGCCCGGTTCGAGGGTCAGGAAGTGCTCGCCTTCGAGATAGTTGGCCGTTGTTCCATACAGGCCCTGGCGCATAAGCGCCAAGGTCAGTGACTCGAACTCGGTTTGGCCCGCTTCGACATGGTCGTCCACGATGAGCCATTGAGGGGTGCCGACGTACGCGTCATCAGGGTCGATCTGCAATTCTGGCGAGTTTTTTTCCAGTGCCTGGCGCAGCAGGTGCGAAGCCACTTCACTGAGTGTCGGGCCGTGGCTGGTCAGGCTTACAAGGTCACTGGTTTCCACTAAGGGTGTCGAGTCAGTTCGGGGCAGTGAAGTGTTGTTGCTCATGGCGGATACCTGGGCGCAATGACGAGGCCGGGAAAGCCTCTTGGGTCATCGAAGGTAATCAGCCAGCGCCCATCAGGGGCGGTAGATAGATATCGCGGGCAAAAAAAGACCCGCATAGGCGGGTCTCATGTTCAGCACGGTTTAGGACCCTGAGGCCGGCACTTTTGCAAAGAACAAGGTGGTCGCCAGTTGCGCACTGATTTCGCTGCGGTAGATCGAGATCGCCTGGAGGTCTTCGTTCGCGTGGCGGGCCTCGGTTGCGCCGCCCAGCAGCCGTTGCTGCACGGTTTTCAGGTGCGCCGCGGTGAAGGTTTGTGCAGGCGAAGCGGGCTGCGCATAGTGGAAGTGGGCATACCACAGAACACTTTGGCTGCTGTGATCGCGGATCTCATATTCCTCGAGATAGTCTCGTTTACGGCTTTTGAGCAAGCGTCGGCCGGGGTTCTTGACGATGTCGACCTGACCTTCGCTTTGCAGCCACAAGACGCGTTCCGCCGTCGGTGGCTGTAGTTTGGTCATGCTGATTCGCGTCACGCGTCCCAGGCTGTAGAGTCTGGTGGCTTCGTCGTTCAGTTGCTTGGCCACTATGACGGCGGATCCAGGACCCCCGTCGGTGGAGTTGGTGGCGATCAGCGCTGTGTCGATTGCGCTGGCGGCGTCCTGTAATCGGTGAGCCTGCTGATGAAACATTTCCTCGATTTCCACGGGTATTCGTCGCGTGCCTTTTGAGTGGGCCTGCGTTCGACGAATGAACGCATCCAACCCCTCCAGCAATGCCTGGCCTTGAGCAGTGCTTGCACTCAAGTCTGGTTGGACGCCGCCGGGGGTGACCTGTTTCGGGGCCACTCTTTCAACCCAGACCCCCGGGGTCTTCTCATGGAAGGTCGAGATGACTTTACCGGTCAACGCCGAGGTCACATCAATCAGTTCTGACCCTTGCATCACGGAGTCGGCACGTGGCTGGCCCACCACCGTACCTTTGTAG
>NZ_LT607554.1:51787-140963 GCF_900095275.1 Pseudomonas sp. UMAB-40 | reverse complement strand
CCGTTCCCGTAGCAAGTTCGCCAGATGTTTCACGGTGCGCTGCTGAAAACCGTCGAGACGTTGGCGCATCAAGTCGAGGGGTGGTTGCAGGAACTGACCAGGAAACTCCGTGGGCAGATCGACGATGCGCTGGTCGGTGATCGTCAGTTGCTCCACCAGATCGCTGAGCCCATCGATCCGCTCAGGCAAGTGCAGCACTTCTTCGTCAACGATCAGGTCCAGTGAGGCCTGGATCGCAAGACCAGCATTTTCGACAATGCGCTCCAGTGCCTGGCGCGCTTCAGGTGCGGGCTCAACGCTGTTGTCGAGGCACAACTCTTGACCGAGTGTGATCTGGAACAGTTTGAGGTCCTGTACATCGAACGACGGCATGTTGGCTTTGACGTCGCGGATCACTTCGATGGCTTCTTTGCCAAGCAGGTTAAGTTGCTCGAAGCACGCATGCGCAGATTCGATTTTGTTGATGTAGCTGGCGGTCAACTCGCTCGTGATTTGATGGGTTTGCCGGGTGGTCTGTGTGTTTTCCGTTGGCGGGTTGTCGAGAAGATCGAGGGAAAGGCGCATTTGATTGCCGAAAACCGGCTGCTGCTGAACGAACCATTTTTGCAGCAGCGAAAGCTGGAAATCCAGGCGACTGATCATTGCTTTTCGGTAATTGGGAATCGCCTCGCGAGCATTGAAGGCTTTCAGCTGTTCCATGTTGGTGCTGAGGAGTGACGTCTGTGCGTCGAGCATTTCAAGGTACACGCGGCGATGGGTGTCGGTGGCTGTAGGCGCCTGCGCGTTTGTTTGAGCTTCCTTGAGTTCTTTTTCGCGGCTTTGGGCCTGGCTTTCGAACGCGATCATTTGCTGTTTCATTTCAGCCAGGCGTTGCCGGTTTTGTTGCTCCAGCCGTTTTTTCTCCTTGCCCCCGGCCTTAAGCCTCAGCCGCGTATCGATAAACCATTCGCCCCTGGCGTTCTTGATCAGCAACGGTCCCGTGCGTGCGGGAGACCGGCGTGAATCAATGATCTGCACATCGTCATTGTCATTGAGGGTGACCTCGAACCATCGCTGGCCAACCTTCGCATGCCATTTCCCCGTGAGTGAACGGAGGTGTTGGTGAGGGCCAGGCTCGCTAGAGGCGGCTGCCATTCCTTTGGGTTCGGCGATGGCCAGTTCATCGAGCAAGACACCCAAGGATGTAGGCGGCAGCGTGGCGATGGCATGCAGCGACGTCTCATGGGCCGGTGGAAGCTGATTGAGGTCGGGCAGACGGGTGACCGTGATGGTGTGGGCAGGCTTGCTTTCAGGTGTGATGGATGGCGGCGGGACTTTCTCGGGCAACCGCGAAACGGGCTTGTTGCGAGTGGCGGCCCGATGGGCAAGCACCATGCCGAGGGTCAACAACAGATCGGTCAGGGCGGACCAGCCGAGTTGGCGGTCGTCGCTCTCTGCTGCATCGGTAATGCCCTGCAAGTCGTCCATGATCTGCCAGATCCACGCGGCCACCCCGGCGGTGCGACCGAGGAAGGGCAGCGCGACATTGAACAGCATCCATGTGCCTTGCTTGAGCGTTGCCCAGCGAGCTTGCGCATTGGACACCGATTGATGGTCCGCCAAGCTAACCATGGCGTTGGCGTTGGCTTTGAACAGGGCGGCCAGTGGCGCGTCATCGAGGGCTTCTGCACTGAGCGTCACCGCACCCATCTTGCCCAGGACTGACGTGGGATCGACCAGCAATTGGGTCAGCGTCCAGACCGAAGGCAACTCACCCGAAAACACATACTGGGAATAGTTGAAGCGCACATCGTCGGACAGCCAGGCCAGGATCGATTGGCGAAGTGGTTTTTCGTGCTTGATTGCGTACAGCAGATTGGCCTCGCTCGGGTACTGCATCAGCGAGGGGGTGAGCAATGGCCGATAGAGCAGGCACGGTCCTTTATCGCTGAGCCTGGGACCGATGACGAACATGTTGGCGACTTCATCGCCTTTGCTGCCGGCGCGACCACCGGTTCTAAAGGCCAGCGGTCGAATGACAATCTCCTGTCCGTTGACCCTGCGGCCGGCAGCGTTTTCCTGCATGACGGCATTGACGTACTGGTAACCACGCTCATCAATACCCGCCTCGCCGCGCATCTTGTGCCGCAGTGCCTGCATGGGCAGCTGGGTACGCAGATGGCGGGTGTAGAGGGCCTGTCGTCGCACCGCTTCTGGCGGATCATCAAGCAACCTGCGCTTGATCAGCGCCGGGTAAACCCCGCCGATATCGACCAGGGTGACGAGCTTTTCAAGGTAGGCAGGGGTCATCCAGACGGGCACTGCGTCGCCGTTTTTGCAGTTCACCGTCTTGTTTCCCAGCGGAACGGCAATCAGGTTTTGTAGCGCCAGCTCGATCAGCGACAGCGTGGTGGTTTGCGTCTTGCCGGGTATTACGACAGCGCCCAGCACCACGACGCTGGTGATGCTGATTTCAATGTTTTGCAGGTCAAGGTCCGCTGCCGCTGAATGATCCTTGATCATCTGTGTTCGCAGAGCGTGAAGCGCAAACGCCGGCAGTGACGCGATGCCTTCGTCGAAGGTTTTTCCAGCGTCCTGCTCCCTAAGCTGCGCCAGGTCCATCAAGTGTCGGCTATACCGGGTGAGGTCCGCCGACGAAGCATTTTTCAGCCAGCCGGTCAGTAACCCCTGAACCTTGTTGAAGCGTGACGCTGGCAAGGCTTCAAATTCAGTGAAGCCTTTTGCCGCCGCACTGATTTGTGGCGAAAGATGTGTGGCAGAAGCGCGCTGGACCCTACTGAATGCGCCGATGGCTTCGACCTCGAGCGCAATCAGCGCGCAGGCCTGGTGGTGAAAGAAGTTGCCCTCGGGCTCATACAGACGCCATTGCAAGGTTTGCTCGACGCTTGACGTTCCAGGGTGTGCGAACACGGCTTCACCCAGTGCGGCAACCGAGTCGTAACGCTGGAACCCTTCGGCAATCGAGTGCGTCAGCACCAGGGTACGCGTGCCCGATGTGCCCACGAACACGGCGACATCCAGAACGCGCAGGTGTTCGCTGACTGCGTTCTCAAGCCGATCGGTGTCGATCAGGCAGGCCTTGGTCAGGTACTTGTCCTGCGTCCGAGTTGCGCGATCCGGATGATCGAACACGGCTTGGGCCATGGCTTTTTCATCCGCATCCCAGTCTGAGGCGGGATCGGGGCTCCAGATGTCCTGCAGCGATTGCGCGAGCGAATGCCAGCGCGGCGTCGAAGGGCTTGTCTCCTGGTTCCAGTAATCAAGCTGCTGTTGCTGATAGGCGATGAACAACTGCGGTGCGAGCGCATTGAGCAGACACCCGATGGCATCGATTTTCACCGGCAGTTGAGCCTGCGGCTCAGCGCCCGGTTGCAGGGTCAGGAAGTGCTCGCCATCGATGAGCGTCACCGTCGATCCTGATATACCGAGTCGTACCAGCACATCGGTAAGCGATTCAAACACGTTATGGCCGGACACGACCTCGGTGCCGGTATCGACCCAGGTCGGGGTGACGACCGTGGCGAGCGTCGGATCAATCTTGAGCTGCGGATACAGCGTGCTGAGCGCAGGGCTCAGCGCGGTCGCTGCGACCTCTCGAATTGAGGGACCAGTGACCAGCTGGGTCAGTACCTCTTCTGCACTCGGGGCAACGGTTTCGGACATGGTCGTCTCCTGACTGAGAGCGCGCCGCTGCTGATTGCGCAGCGCGGGATCAGTGGAAGGTATCGGGCGGCCCAAACGGTCGGGTGGTACATAAATATCGCAGGCAAAAAAAGACCCGCGTCACCGCGGGTCTTCGGTTTTCAGTCGGGTATCAGGTCCCTGACTTGATTTTGGTCCAGGCCCGGGTCCGCGCGCGTTCGGCATCGCGCGGCAACGGTTGCAGGGTGTACAGCGTGCCCATCGCCGTTTCGGTCGGGTACAGGTTCGGATTGTTGCGGATCGCCGGGTCGACCAGTGCCGTGGCGTCCTTGTTCGGGTTCGGGTAGCCGACGAAATCGCTGACCGGTGCGATCACCTGGGGTTGCAGCAGGTAGTTGATGAAGGTGTAGGCGTCTTCCGGGTTCTTCGCGCCTTTGGGAATCGCGAGCATGTCGAACCAGATCGGCGCGCCTTCTTTGGGCAGGCGCATGTCGACGACCACACCGTTCTTGGCTTCCTTGGCGCGGTTGGCGGCCTGGGAGAAGCTGCCGGAATAACCGACCGCGACGCAGATGTCGCCGTTGGCAATGTCCGCCATGTATTTGGAGGAGTGGAAGTAGGTGATGTACGGACGGATTTTCATCAACAGCGCTTCAGCCTTTTCGTAGTCCGCCGGCTTCTTGCTGTTGGGGTCCAGGCCGAGGTGTTGCAGGGCCAGCGGCAGGATTTCCGACGGCGAGTCGAGCAGGGCAACGCCGCACTGCTTGAGCTTGCTGATGTTCTCTTCCTTGAAGATCAGGTCCCAGCTGTCCACCGGCGCATTGTCGCCCAGCGCCGCTTTGACCTTGTCCGGGTTGAAACCGATCAGGATGGTCCCGTACATGTACGGTACGGCGAATTTGTTGCCCGGATCGTTGCCTTCGAGCAGCTTCATCAGCTTCGGATCGAGGTGGTTCCAGTTCGGCAATTTGCTGCGGTCCAGCGGCTGGAAGACGCCGGCTTCGATCTGCTTGGCGAGAAACACGTTGGACGGCACCACTACGTCATAGCCGGAGTTGCCGGTCAGCAGCTTGGCCTCGAGTGCTTCGTTGGTGTCGAAGATGTCGTAGACCAGTTTGGTCTGGGTGTTCTGCGCCTTGAAGTCTTCCAGCGCCTTGGGGGTGATGTAGTCGAACCAGTTGTAGACGCGCAACGTTCGCTCTTCAGCGTGGGCGGCGCCACCGAGTACCGTGGCGCATAGTACCGGTGCGATAAAACGCTTGAGACTTTTCATTGTTCTAATTCCTCATTGGGCGCTTTCAAAACCTTCGAGAACGTTCACGGCATTGATGCCGATTTCTTCTACCGCGTAACCGCCTTCCATCACGAACAGCGTCGGCTTGCCGAGCTTCGCGATGCGCGCGCCCATGGCCAGGTAATCCGGGCTGTCGAGCTTGAACTGGGAGATGGGATCGTCCTTGAACGTATCGACGCCCAGGGACACGACGACGATGTCAGCGCCGTATGTTTCGATCTCGTTGCAGGCTTGATCCAGTGCTGCACTCCAGCTGTCCCAGCCGCTGCCAGCCGGCAAAGGGTAGTTGAAGTTGAAGCCTTCGCCGGCCCCTTCGCCGAGCTCGTCTTCATAGCCGAGGAAGAACGGAAACTCGGCTTCCGGATGGCCGTGGATCGAGGTGAACAGCACATCGCTGCGTTCGTAGAAAATCGATTGAGTGCCGTTGCCGTGGTGGTAGTCGACATCGAGGATCGCGACCTTTTTGTGGCCCTGATCGAGAAACGCCTGAGCGGCGATGGCCGCGTTGTTGAGGTAGCAATAACCGCCCATCAAGTCGCTGGCGGCATGGTGTCCCGGTGGACGGCACAGGGCGAAGGCACTGCGAGCGCCACGCTGGATGGCCGCTTGCGCGGTGAGGGCCACTTGCGCTGCGCTGTACGCCGCTTGCCAGGTGCCGGCGGTGATCGGCGCGCCGCCGTCGAAGCTGTAATAGCCGAGCTGGCCGTGCAGGCTGGTGGGGATAATCCGGCGCAAGGTGCGGGCCGGCCAGGTGTAGGGCAGCAAGTCACCGTCGGTATTGAATTCGGTCCAGCGCGCCCAGGCGCCTTTGAAAAAGTCGAGGTAGTCGCCGCTGTGGATGCGCGCGATCGGGTCGAGGCCGAAATCCTGCGGCGCTTCGACCGGGCCGAGGTTTTGCTTTTGTACACGTTGCAGCACATGGTCGGCCCGCGAGGGCATTTCGAAGCAGGGCATCAGTTGCCCGTCCATCAATTCACAACGGCCGTGGTGCAGGTGGTGATCGTCCGAGTAGATCGTCAGCATTTCTTGTTCTCCGCAGGCTGATTCGGTTGAACACAGTCTTGCGGCGCAGCGCGATTCGGAGAACGGCAGGAAAGGCCAAAAGGGGATCAATATGGCCAAAACATTTGACCGAAATTCGCCCCTTATTGGCGCAGCTGCGCCCTCAGTCGGGGCGTGGAACACCGTCCCTGTGGGAGCGGGCTTGCCCGCGAAGAGGCCGGTACATTCACCACATCTTCTCTGGCCGACACATCGCTTTCGCGGGCAAGCCCGCTCCCACAGGGATTGTCAGTGTGGCCGGAACTGGCTCGGCGCCACACCACTCCAACGCACAAACGCATGGCGGAAACTCGCGGTTTCACTGAAGCCCAGCGCCTCGGCGATCCGGTGGATCGGCAGCTGATCTTCGCAAAGCATCGACTTGGCCTGCTCGAAACGTAATTCATCGAGCAATTCCTGATAGCTGCACCCCAGATCCTTGAGATGGCGGCGCAAGGTGCGCGCTGAACAATTCATCTGTAGGGCCAAACCTTCCAGCCCCGGCGCTGCATTCAATTGCGCACGGAGCAACTGCCGAATCCGCCCCAGCCACGCCTGACGCCCGGTGAATTCGATGTTCTGCTTGCGGCAGCGGTCGACCATGGCCTGATGGGTGATGACATCGGCCAGCGGCAAGGGCTGGTCGAGCCAGCGCTTGTCGAAGGCAAAGGCGTTATCCGGCGCGTCGAAGTGCAGTGGGCAGTCGAAGTGTTCGGCGTAGCTCGCCTGATAATCCGGTGCGGCATGTTCCAGGCGAGCCGCGAGCAATGGCAGCGGGTGCCCGAGCAGGTCGTCGCAGATGACTTTCAACGACACCAGGCAGAACTCGGCGTTGAACACGGCCAGCGCCGGGTTCTCCCGGTAATCGGCGGCCACGAACCAGATGCGCTCGCCGTCCTCTTCCAGGCTCAACTCGAAAAGTGTTCCCAACAGCGCCGGAAAACGCATCGCCAACCGCAAAGCGTCACCGAAGGTGGCACTGGTGAGCAGTGCATAACCGAGCATACCGTAGGACGAAACGTGCATCCGCCGGCCCAGTTCCAGGCCGATGTCACGCTTGAGCGCGACCGCGTTGGCGCAGACCTGCATCTCCTGGTTGGTGGTGATGCGCGTGTCCGCCCGGCTCAGATCCGCCGCGCTGATGCCACTTCCCGCCAGCAGCGCTTCGCTGGACAAGCCTTCGGCCTTGAAGGTGTTGAGCACCAGGGAGACGGCGTTGAGGGTGGTGAGGTGGGAGTGGAGCATGGGAGGTTCCAGCCTTGGGAATGCTGGAACGGCAGCAAGTTGTGTGCCCATCGTGTGACGACCATTACCTGTGGCGAGGGAGCTTGCTCCCGCTCGGATGCGCAGCGGCCGCAATCCGGCTGACGCAACATTCCTGAACATATTCCGTCGTCGATTTCAGGAGCGCTTCGCACTCCTGCGGGAGCAAGCTCCCTCGCCACAGGGTTTGTGTCCGGCCTCAAGGTCAGCTGAGTTCACCGCAAAGGTCGAGCTCGACCAGACGCCGCACTTCAGCGGTGTCCAGCCCGGCACCCAGCAACCCATGCAACTTGCCGAACGCCGCTTCACGGGTCATGCCGCCGCCCGACAGCACGCCAACGCCGCGCAACCGGCTACCGGCCTCGTAAACATCCAGCTCAACGCCACCTTCATGGCATTGGGTGACGGCGACAACAACCACACCTTTGTCCCGCGCCCGCTCCAGAGCGGCGAGAAATTCAGGGTTATCGCTCGGCCCGGTGCCGCTGCCATAGCACTCCAGCACCAGACCTTGAATGCCGCTGTTCAGCACGCCATCCAGTTGCTCGGCGCCGATGCCGGGAAACAATGGCAGCACCGCGACTTTCACCAGTTGCTTGCTCTGGTTGTAATGCAATTGAGCCGGCAGCGAAGTGACCTTCACACCACCGCCCTGACGCTCCAGCCGCTTGAACGGATGGCGCCCGAAGCTACGGACTTTTGCGCAACGGGTTGGGTCCAGCAGTTCACCGTGGAAGAACAGATGAACGCCCGGCGCCAGGCCATGGCCCAGGGCAACCAGCGCCCCGCTGAGGTTTTCCCAGGCATCGCTGTCGGTCACGCCGGCCGGCAGCATCGAGCCGGTGAAGACTACGCGGGCATTCAGGCCGAGCAATTGAAAACTCATCGCGGCGGCGCTGTAGGCGAGGGTGTCGGTGCCGTGCAGGATCAACACACTGTCGCAGCCCTGGACATCAACGGCGTCGACCACCGCTTCACGCAGTTGCTGCCAGTACGCCGGGCTCATGTTGGCGCTGTCGATCAGCGGCGACATTTCGCGAAAGCGCCACTGCGGCACGACAAGGTCAGGCTGGCTGTGCAGATACTCGCGCATCCGCGCTTCAAAACCGGACGCCGGGGCCAGGCCATTGGCGCTGGCTTGCATGCCGATGGTGCCGCCGGTGTAGAGCACCATGACGTGCTGGGCGGCAGGGTAGGAGTTGGGAACCATGGGAAAGTCTCCGCAAGAGATGACATGTGGGAGCGAGCAGGCTGGCTCCCACAAGTTGTGCACTTTAACTGACGGGCGCAGAGGATGCGCCCGTCGTTTACCCATCAGCGTTGCGCTGCGGGTACGCCTTGCAGCTCGGCTTCTGCCTTTGGAGCAGCGGCCGGCGGATTGGCTGGCCAGGCGTTCAAGTCCAGGTCCAGGTCCGGGAACTTGCTCGAGTCGAACACCGGCGTCTTGATCCCGGCGGCGCGTTGGTCGTCGTAGTCACGCAGGATGCGCATGCCGACCTTGAACAGCAGGAACAGCGCGATCAGGTTCACGAACGCCAGCATCGTCATGGTGATGTCGGCGAAGGCGAACACCGTGCCGAGGTTTTCGATGGCACCCCAGAATATCAACACCAACACCAGTGCGCGGTAGCCGATCAGCGCCTTGCGGTTTTCACCGATCAGGAAGCGCAGGTTGCTCTCGCCCAGGTAGTAGTTGTAGAGGATCGAGGTGAACACGAACAACGACAACGCCACGGATATGAAGCTGCGGCCCCAGTCACCGACCACGGCGGCCAGCGAGTTCTGGGTCAGGGCAATGCCGTCGCCTTCGAAGCCCGGGGTGTAGAAACCCGAGAGCAGGATCAGCAACGCGGTGCAGGTGCAGATCACGAAGGTGTCGAGGAACACGCTGAACGCCTGAACCACGCCTTGTGCCACTGGGTGCTCGACCGAAGCCACTGCGGCCACGTTTGGCGCACTGCCCAGGCCTGCTTCGTTGGCAAACACGCCGCGCTTGACGCCCATGACAATGGCGCTGCCGATCAGGCCGCCGAAGGCCTGGTCCAGACCGAAGGCGCTTTTGACGATGGTCATCAGCATCGCCGGAACGTGGTCGAATTGCAGCACGATCACATAGATGGTCACGCCGATGTACACCAGGGTTTTCACCGGCACCAGCAGGTCAGCGACCTTGGCGATGCGCTTGATCCCGCCGATGAACACCAGGCCGAGCAACACCGCCAGGGCCAGGCCTGTGTAGGTGGTGTCGAGGCCGAACGCGTTGTTCAGCGAGTGGGTCACGGCGTGGGATTGCAGGCCGTTGAAGGCGAAGCCGAAGGTGATCAGCAGCAGGAACGCCATGATCATGCCCAGCCAGCGTTTTTGCAGGCCGTGTTGGATGTAATAGGACGGGCCGCCACGGTACGTTCCGTCGGAATCGCAGCGCTTGTAGAGCTGGCCGAGGGAACATTCGAAGAAGCTGCTGGACATGCCGACCAGTGCGGTCACCCACATCCAGAACACCGCACCTGGGCCACCCAGGGTCACGGCGATACCGACACCGGCGATGTTGCCCGCGCCGACACGGCCGGCGAGGCTGAGCATCAAGGCCTGGAACGAACTGAGTTGCCCGGCGCTGCTTTTCAGGCTGTCGCGGAACACCGCGAACATGTGGAAGAAATGGCGCAATTGAACGAAACGCGAGCGGATCGTGAAGTAGCTACCGAGCCCGACAATGAGCACGATCAGTACTTTCCCTGAGAGGAAGTCGTTAATGACTTCGAGCATGGATTATTCCTCGCTGTTTTTTGTGTAGGCAAATGTTGGGCAGGCAGAAACATCGCGTTACACCGGTGTGCACGTGGCACAACAGTGAGGCGAGTGTTCGTCCCGGGCCCATATCGCAGGTTTGTTATTAGTTCGGGTTTCGCATGGGTTTGGGCCTCGTTACCGACGACCGCTCACGCGAAGAGGGGCGGCACTATACCTAGGAGAGTGCCGTCCGTCTGCACGGTTGTGGTGCAAGCGACGAAACGAAGCCTTTGAAACACCTGACCCTTTGGAGGTCCGGTTCTTGTGGGAGCGGGCTTGCCCGCGATGCAGGCGCCGCGGTTTTTCCGGTACACCGCGTTATCCTTCATCGCGGGCAAGCCCGCTTCCACAGGTTCTGCGTTGCTGCTAAATGAGTTAAAAAAAAGGGCCTGGGGAATAAATCCCCAAGCCCTCAAAAGGTGAGAGGTGTCTAGTCCCTCGACCTGGTGAGCGTTGTGGCTCTTGGTGCTCTTCGTTAAAAGAGCAAGAGCCTGCGTTCGGTTAAGCCTTCAAAGGCACCAGACGCGGAGCAATCATGTTTTCCGGGCGCAGGATGTCGGCGAGCATTTCGTCGTCGAGCAAGCCTTCTTCGCGCACCAGTTCCAGCACGCCGCGGCCGCTTTCCAGGGCGATACGGGCGATGCGGGTGGCGTTTTCATAGCCAATGTACGGGTTCAGCGCGGTGACCAGACCGATCGAGTGCTCGACCAGTTCGCGGCAGCGCTCTTCGTTGGCGGTGATGCCGACGATGCAGTGCTCGCGCAGCATGTCCATGGCGCGTTGCAGCAGGCGGATCGAGTCGAAGATCTTGAAGGCGATCAGCGGCTCCATCACGTTCAGTTGCAACTGGCCGCCTTCGGCTGCGATGGTCAGGGCCAGGTCGTTGCCGATGATCTGGAACGCTACCTGGTTAACCGCTTCCGGGATTACCGGGTTGACCTTGCCGGGCATGATCGAACTGCCTGGCTGACGTGCCGGCAGGTTGATTTCATTGATGCCGGTGCGTGGGCCGCTGGACAGCAGGCGCAGGTCGTTGCAGATCTTCGACAGCTTCACCGCAGTGCGCTTGAGCATGCCGGAGAACAGCACGAAGGCGCCCATGTCTGAGGTGGCTTCGATCAGGTCGGCCGCCGGAACCAGCGGTTGACCGCTGATCAGGGCCAGGCGCTGAACGGCCAGGTGCTGGTAACGCGGGTCGGCGTTGATGCCGGTACCGATCGCGGTGCCGCCCAGGTTTACTTCGGTCAGCAGCTCAGGCGCCAAAGTCTTCAGGCGTGCCAGGTCTTCGCTCAACGTCGTGGCGAAGGCACGGAATTCCTGACCCAGGGTCATCGGCACGGCGTCTTGCAGCTGGGTGCGGCCCATCTTCAATACGTGGCTGAACTCAACACCCTTGGCAGCGAACGCCTGGATCAGGCTATCGAGGCTGGCCAACAGTGCGTCGTGACCCAGCAGCAGACCCAGGCGGATCGCGGTCGGGTAGGCGTCGTTGGTCGACTGCGCCATGTTCACGTCGTTGTTCGGGTGCAGGTATTGGTATTCGCCTTTCTGGTGACCCATGGCCTCCAGCGCGATGTTGGCGATGACTTCGTTGGCATTCATGTTGGTTGAAGTGCCAGCGCCGCCCTGAATCATGTCCACCACGAACTCTTCGTGGAAATCGCCGCGGATCAAACGTGCACAGGCTTCGCTGATGGCAGCATGCTTGGCTTCGCTCAGGTGACCCAGCTCGCGGTTGGCGTCAGCGGCGGCCTGCTTGACCATTGCCAAGCCGACAACCAGCTTCGGGTAATGCGAAATCGGAACGCCGGAGAGACGGAAGTTGTTCACCGCTCGCAGGGTCTGGATGCCGTAATACGCTTGAGCAGGTACTTCGAGTACGCCAAGCAGGTCTTTTTCTGTGCGGAAAGATGCAGCGGAGGACATGATAGAAATCATCTCGATAGGGACCCGGTCTGTGCCGGAACACTGCAAATGCTAGGCTTGTGGAGAATTTTCGGCCAATGCTGTTAAACACTGGCCTATGCACATTCGGCATAATGTCTGTGTGACGCCGTGTGTGCGGCGAGCGTGTGACCTAATTTGGTGCGTGTCCGGGAGGACGTGATGAATCTGGAAAGTAAATGGCTCGAGGACTTCAGCGCCTTGGCCGCCACCCGCAGCTTCTCGCAGGCTGCGGAACGCCGCTTCGTGACCCAGCCCGCGTTCAGCCGCCGAATCCGCAGCCTGGAAGCCGCGTTGGGTTTGACGTTGGTCAACCGCTCGCGCACGCCGGTCGAACTGACGGCGGCGGGGCAGTTGTTTTTGGTGACCGCGCGGACCGTGGTCGAACAGCTCGGCGAAGTGCTGCGCCACCTTCATCATCTGGAAGGCGGGCAGGGCGAAGTAATGCAAGTGGCTGCCGCTCACTCATTGGCGTTGGGTTTCTTTCCGCGCTGGATCGCGCAGTTGCGCAATGAAGGCCTGAACATTGCCACGCGGTTGGTGGCGACCAACGTCGGCGACGCTGTGCATGCGCTGCGCGAAGGTGGTTGCGACTTGATGCTGGCGTTCTACGACCCGGACGCGGCCTTGCAGATGGACCCGGAAATCTTCCCGTCGCTGCACCTTGGCCACACCGAGATGCTGCCGGTGTGCGCGGCGGATGCCGACGGCAAGCCACTGTTCGACCTGGAAGGCGAGGGCAGTGTGCCGTTGCTTGCGTACAGCGCCGGTGCATTCCTCGGGCGTTCGGTGAACATGTTGCTGCGCCAGCGTGCGCTGCGCTTCACCACCATCTATGAGACCGCCATGGCCGACAGCCTGAAAAGCATGGCGCTGGAGGGATTGGGGATTGCCTGGGTGCCGCAGCTCAGCGTGCGCGCCGAACTGGCGCGCGGCGAACTGGTGGTCTGCGGCGGTCCGCAATGGCATGTGCCGCTGGAGATTCGTTTGTATCGCTGTGCGCTGGTGCGCAAGGCGAACGTGCGGTTGTTGTGGCGCAAACTGGAAGGCGGCGCAGCGCAAGGCACAACCGGTTCTTGAAACCACTGAAGACTAAATGTGGGAGCGGGCTTGCTCGCGAATGCGGTCTGACATTCACTATCTTCGTTGACTGACACTTCGCATTCGCGAGCAAGCCCGCTCCCAAAGGGGATTTGTGTTGTTCTTTCGCTGACCTGGGAGTCAATAAAACCGGCACTTTGCGCTGTATGACAGATGGTCGTTTCAGGGGCTGTTTATCTGCTTCATTGAGGTATACTGCGCGGCCTTCGGCCGGCTTGACTGGCCATAATTCGTACAATCAAGCCACGCATTTTGCGTGGCTTGTTGTTTTTTGACGCGCCTGCGGGCGCCCAGAGAGAAGAGGCACGACGATGAGTGCACTGGTTGGCGTGATCATGGGCTCCAAGTCCGATTGGTCCACCCTTAGCCACACCGCCGATATGCTGGAAAAGCTCGGCATCCCTTACGAGGTGAAAGTGGTCTCTGCCCACCGCACCCCGGACCTGCTGTTCCAGTACGCCGAAGAGGCCGAGGCGCGTGGCATCGAGGTGATCATCGCCGGTGCCGGTGGCGCGGCCCACTTGCCTGGCATGTGTGCGGCCAAGACCCACCTGCCGGTGCTGGGCGTTCCGGTGCAGTCGTCGATGCTCTCGGGCGTCGATTCGCTGCTCTCGATTGTGCAGATGCCCGCGGGCATCCCGGTTGCCACCCTGGCCATCGGCAAGGCCGGCGCGATCAACGCCGCCTTGCTGTCGGCGAGTATCCTCGGCGCCAAGCACCCGCAGTTCCACGCGGTGCTGAAAAAATTCCGCGCTGAGCAGACAGACAGCGTCCTGGAAAATCCAGACCCACGCATCGCCTGAGGTTGTTGACGATGAAGATCGGTGTAATCGGTGGCGGCCAGTTGGGTCGCATGTTGGCGTTGGCGGGCACCCCGCTGGGCATGAACTTCGCTTTCCTGGACCCGGCGCCGGATGCTTGCGCAGCCGCGTTGGGCGAACACCTGCGGGCCGATTATGGCGATCAGGACCACCTGCGTCAGCTGGCTGATGAAGTCGATCTGGTGACCTTCGAGTTCGAAAGCGTCCCGGCCGAAACCGTCGCTTTCCTGTCGCAATTCGTCCCGGTTTACCCGAGCGCCGAAGCCCTGCGCATCGCCCGTGATCGCTGGTTCGAGAAGAGCATGTTCAAGGACCTGGGAATTCCAACCCCGGCGTTCGCCGACATTCAATCGCAAGCCGATCTGGACGCCGCTGTCGCGTCGATCGGTCTGCCGGCCGTGCTGAAAACCCGCACCTTGGGTTACGACGGCAAGGGCCAGAAAGTCCTGCGCAAACCGGAAGACGTGGTCGGCACTTTCGCCGAACTGGGCAGCGTCGCCTGCCTGTTGGAAGGCTTCGTACCGTTTACCGGCGAAGTCTCGCTGATCGCCGTGCGTGCTCGCGATGGTGAAACCAGGTTCTATCCGCTGGTTCACAACACCCACGACAGCGGCATCCTCAAGCTGTCCGTGGCCAGCACCGACCATCCGCTGCAAGCCTTGGCCGAAGACTACTCCAGCCGTGTGCTCAAACAGCTGGAATACGTCGGCGTGATGGCGTTCGAGTTCTTCGAAGTCGACGGTGGCCTCAAGGCCAACGAAATCGCCCCGAGGGTGCACAACTCCGGGCACTGGACCACTGAAGGCGCCGAGTGCAGCCAGTTTGAAAACCACCTGCGGGCCGTTGCTGGCCTGCCGCTGGGTTCGACGGCCAAGGTCGGCGAGAGCGCGATGCTCAACTTCATCGGTAAAGTGCCAGAGACCGAGAAGGTCCTGGCGATCGCCGACTGCCATCTGCACCACTATGGCAAGGCGTTCAAGGTCGGCCGTAAGGTCGGTCACGCCAACCTGCGCTGCGCCGACAGGGCCACGCTGGAGCAGCAGATCCTCAAGGTCGAAGCGCTCATCGCCGAATAAACAGTTTCATGTGGCAGCGGCGGAACCATTCAAGGTCCGCCGTTCTCTCATGGCAGGATGCCAAAGTCTGTCTAGGCTTTGGGCATTGCCATTCAATCAGAGGGAAGTGCCATGGGAATTATCGGAACCATCTTTATCGGCTTGATCGTCGGCCTGCTGGCTCGGTTCCTGAAACCGGGCGATGACAGCATGGGCTGGATCATGACCATCCTGCTCGGTATCGGCGGTTCGCTGGCGGCCACTTACGGCGGTCAGGCTCTGGGCATCTATCACGCGGGCGAAGGTGCAGGCTTCATTGGTGCGCTGGTCGGCGCGGTGGTGTTGCTGGTGATCTACGGCTTGATCAGAAAGAACTGATTCAAGCGACGAAGTCCTCTCTGCGGCGCGCGCGGGGAGGGCTAGAATGCTCGGCGTTACACCGTCCTTTCCTTACCGAGCACCTCCATGCGCCGTCTTTTTTTGACTCTCCTCCTTTTGGGCAGCGGTTTGGCCCATGCCGGCGAACTGCCGGAAACCGACTGGCTCGAACTGATGCCCAAGTCGGACCAGAAAGCCCTCGAAGCCATGCCCGAAATCGACCACAACTCTCCTGAGGGCGATGGCACCTTTACCGAAAAAGGTGGCATGAAGCAGAGCAAGGGCTTGCCGGCGGTGATGTATTCGACCAAAACCGTGCCGTCGATGAACGACAAGAACATCCGCATCGGGGGGTATCCGGTGCCGCTGGAGTCCGATGCCAAGGGCCGCAGCACGTTGTTCTTCCTCGTGCCGTACCCGGGCGCCTGCATCCACGTGCCGCCACCGCCACCCAATCAGTTGGTGCTGGTGCGTTATCCCAAAGGCTTGAAGCTGGATGACATCTACACACCGCTGTGGGTGACGGGCACGCTGAAGGTCGAGACGGTCAACAACGATTTGGCTGACGCGGCGTATGCGCTGGATGCGGCGAAGGTGCGGGTGGTGCAGGAGTCGGATTTGTAGCACGCCAGTTGGCTTGACACAAAAAACTGTGGGAGCGAGCTTGCTCGCGATGAGGCCATAACATTCAGCATCTGAGTTGACTGCTACACCGCCATCGCGAGCAAGCTCGCTCCCACAGTTGTTCAGGGTGTTGCTTATAAAGATTTGCTGGCGATGCTGACGCCGAGGGTATGGGTGGCGCCTGGTTTCAGCGTCACCACATCATCCATCACATTCGCCGTCTCGATGCACAGCATCTTCTGCCAGCCATCGTCGGCCATGTCGCTGAACGCCGCAGCGCGTTCGATCCACGGGTTCCAGATCACCGCCGTGCGCGAACCACTGCTGGTCAGCTCGATGCGCCGTTGCCAGGCCGGGTCGACAATGCTCAGCTTCGCCGGGGCATTGAGGTAGATGCGGTCGGTCTCGCCGGCAAAATGCAAATCACCGGCCTGGGTGACGGTTTTCCAGTCATCCAGCGTTTCGATATAGCTCAAACCATCCAGCCCTTCGACATGCACAGTGCGCACATCACTGACGGCGAAGTAACTGTGCAACGCCTGGCTGATGGTGACGGTATCGGTGCCCTGATTGTGGCTGGTCAAGCTGATGTGCAGTTGCTCATCCAGGCGGATGCTCAGCTTCAAATCGACTTGGTGTGGCCAGCCTGGAAAACCGCCTTCGGGGTAGGGCAGGACGAATTCCACCTTCAGGCTCTCGCCCTCGGCTTCTATGCCGCCCAATTCCCAATCCATCGCCCGGACGAAACCGTGGGCGGTCGGCGGTTCGTCGCTGTCGCGCATCGCCTGGACGCTTTGCGGGTTGCGCGGGAAATTGCCGAACCACGGCCAGCACACCGGCACGCCAGCGCGGATGCTCTTGCCGGTCTTGAACACGGCCTCGTCGTTGAGCCAGATCAGCGGCGGTTGGCCGGCCAATTGATAACTGAGGATGTGCGCGCCTTGCTGGGCGACCAGCAATTCGGCCTGACCGTGGCGGATGCGCCAGCAGTTCAGTTCATCCAGTTTCACGGCTTCAACGTTGGGCGTGCTCATGGGGCAACTCTCGATCAGGAACAATGACTGCAATGGACCGCAGAAAGGTCGCCGTGTTTAACGCGCCCGTGGAGGAACCGAACGAGTACGGCCGCTGCCATCGATCGCGACAAACACAAACACCGCTTCAGTCACTTTACGCCACTCGCTCGACAGCGGATCGTCGCTCCAGACTTCGACCATCATCTGAATCGAGCTGCGGCCGATTTCCAGCGCCTGGGTATAGAAGGAAAGCTGAGCGCCCACCGCCACCGGGACCAGGAACGCCATGCGATCAATCGCGACGGTCGCCACGCGTCCGCCAGCGACTTTGCTGGCCATTGCGGTGCCGGCCAAATCCATCTGTGCCACCAGCCAGCCGCCGAAAATATCGCCGAAGCCGTTGGTTTCACGCGGAAGCGCGGTGATTTGCAGGGCCAGGTCGCCTTGCGGAATTGGATCTTCTTGTTCGAGCTCTATCATGCCGGGGGTGCCTCTGACCCGTGACTCTTCATTGGTACTTCAGGTGAATAGCCGTCTCAAGGAAAAACGATTCAGCCCCGAACATACTACGTTCGTCACGTTTTTCGAAAGGCGCCTAAAGGGAAACTCTGCGAAAGCGACTGAGCCACGCAATGACCTTGCCAGTCATCCAGCGCGTTTTCGCACAGCAACCCCTTACAAATGCTGCAATGCAGCGAGTATATCGATCGGTAGACTCCGAGACGACCGTCCGGTTCTCATTTTGACCGTCAAATACGCACCTCTATGTGCTTTTTCGAACAATTTGCTATCGTGCCGGACCTGCCCAAGCCCTCGCCAGCGTTGTTGGGGTTGCAGATCCGACTATAAGAGAAGCCCTTGCCATGACCACAGCGCCCTCTAGCATCGCGCAGCCGACCCAGCCCGCACGCCCGTTGACCCGCAACGACTACAAGACGTTATCGCTGTCTGCCCTGGGCGGCGCGCTGGAGTTTTACGACTTCATCATCTTCGTGTTCTTCGCCACGGTGGTGGGCAAACTGTTCTTCCCGGCGGACATGCCCGAGTGGCTGCGCCTGATGCAGACGTTCGGCATCTTCGCCGCCGGCTACCTTGCTCGTCCGTTGGGCGGCATTGTAATGGCGCATTTCGGCGACCTGCTGGGCCGCAAAAAGATGTTCACCCTGAGCATTTTCATGATGGCGGTGCCGACCCTGATCATGGGCCTGCTGCCGACCTATGCGCAGATCGGCATGTGGGCGCCGATCCTGCTGCTGCTGATGCGGGTGATTCAAGGCGCGGCGATTGGCGGTGAAGTGCCGGGCGCGTGGGTATTCGTTTCCGAACACGTGCCAGCGCGTCATATCGGTTATGCCTGCGGCACCCTGACGAGCGGTCTGACGGCTGGCATCCTTCTGGGATCATTGGTCGCCACCGCGATCAACAGCATTTACACCCCGCTGGAAGTGTCCGATTACGCCTGGCGGATCCCGTTCCTGCTGGGCGGCGTTTTCGGTCTGTTCTCGGTCTACCTGCGCCGCTGGTTGCACGAGACCCCTGTGTTCGCCGAACTGCAACTGCGCAAGGCCCTGGCCGAAGAAGTACCGCTGCGTGCTGTGTTGCGTGACCACCGCGGTGCGATTCTGATTTCCATGTTGCTGACCTGGCTGCTGTCCGCCGCAATCGTTGTGTTGATCCTGATGACGCCGACTGTGCTGCAGACGGTGTACCACTTCTCGCCCACCACGGCGCTGCAAGCCAATAGCCTGGCGATCGTGTTCCTCAGCTTTGGCTGCATCATTGCCGGCGCACTGTCTGACCGGTTCGGCGCAGGGCGGGTCTTCGTGTTCGGCTGTGCGGCGTTGTTGCTGAGCTCCTGGACCTTCTATCACAGCCTGGCCGCGCATCCCGACTGGTTGTTCCCGCTGTATGCCCTGACTGGCCTGCTGGTCGGCACCATCGGCGCCGTGCCCTACGTGATGGTCAAAGCCTTCCCGCCCGTGGTGCGCTTCAGTGGTCTGTCGTTTTCCTACAACGTTGCCTACGCCATCTTTGGCGGCCTGACGCCGATGATCGTCAGCCTGTTGCTCAAGGAAAGCCCGATGGGGCCGTCGTATTACGTGGCGGTTCTTTGCGGTGTCGGGATTCTGGTGGGGGCTTATCTCTGGAAGAAAGGGCGGTGATCCCGAAATTGTCTGTAGCTGTACCGGCCCCAATCGCCAGCAGGCTAGCGCCCACATTGAAATGCATTCCAATGTGGGGCTAGCCTGCTAGCGATTTGGGGCGCATGAATTATTCGGTAAAAACTCGAATGCTGGCCTTTCATCCAATTGTCATATTTCAGCCATAGAGTGTTCACACGGCCTGCTGATACTTGGCCCCGACTAACACACCCTATCTGCTAGGAGTAAGGCATGAAACTGAAGCGTTTGATGGCGGCAATGACTTTTGTCGCTGCTGGCGTTGCGACTGCCAACGCGGTTGCCGCTGTTGACCCTGCTATCCCGAGCTACACCAAGACCACTGGTGTGTCGGGCAACCTGTCCAGCGTCGGCTCCGATACTCTGGCCAACCTCATGACCCTGTGGGCTGAGAACTACAAAAAAGAATACCCGAACGTCAACATCCAGATTCAGGCCGCTGGCTCCGCCACTGCGCCACCTGCGCTGACTGAAGGCACCTCTAACCTGGGCCCGATGAGCCGCAAGATGAAGGACACCGAACTGGCTGCCTTCGAGCAGAAGTACGGCTACAAGCCAACCGCTATCCCGGTTGCCGTGGACGCCCTGGCTGTCTTCGTACACAAAGACAACCCGATCCAGCACCTGACCATGGAGCAAGTCGACGCGATCTTCTCGTCCACTCGTCTGTGCGGCGCTAAAACCGACGTTAAAACCTGGGGCGACCTGGGTGTGACCGGCGACCTGGCCAACAAGCCGGTTCAGCTGTTCGGCCGTAACTCGGTTTCCGGCACCTATGGCTACTTCAAAGAAGAAGCCCTGTGCAAAGGCGACTACAAGCCAAACGTCAACGAACAACCAGGTTCGGCTTCGGTCGTGCAGTCGATCAGCTCCTCGCTGAACGGCATCGGTTACTCGGGCATCGGCTACAAGACCGCTAGCGTGAAGACAGTGGCCCTGGCCAAGAAAGGCAGCACTGACTTCATCGAAGACACCGAAGAAAACGCCCTGAACGGCAAGTACCCGCTGTCGCGTTTCCTCTACGTCTACGTCAACAAAGCCCCGAACAAGCCTCTGGCCCCGCTGGAAGCCGAGTTCGTGAAACTGGTTCTGTCCAAACAGGGCCAGGAAGTGGTAGTGAAAGACGGCTACATCCCACTGCCGGCCAAGGTTGCTGCCAAAGCACTGGCTGACCTGGGTCTGCAGGAAGGCGGCGCTGAAGTCGCAAAAAAGTAAAACCCTAGGCCCGGGGCACGCCCCGGACCTGTAGGGGGCGGCTTGCTGGCGATCCTGTCGACTCGGTCTGACAGGTTCACTGCGGTGAAGCCATCGCCAGCAAGCCGGCTCCTACACCCCCCAAATTTCCGGTCCACTGCCAGTTCCCGCTGGCGGCGGATTTGTTGCGTCACTGCATTGTCATCTTTCTGTCATACAGGATCGCTAGGGTGTGCGCATGAATGATCTGGCCAATTCCACCATGACTACTAATCCCCCCAAGCGAATTGATTTCAATACGCCTGAGCTGCAACGCAAGCGCCGCATCCGCGCGCTCAAGGATCGCCTGACCCGCTGGTACGTCCTCGTGGGCGGCCTCGCCGTTCTCGGCGCGATCACGCTGATCTTTTTCTTCCTCGCCTACGTCGTCGCGCCGCTGTTCCAGGGTGCCGACCTGACCGCCAAGGACGCCATCACGCCTGCCTGGATGCAAGATGCCGGCAAGCCGCTGATGATCTCCCTGGAAGAACAGAATCAGGTCGCCATGCGGGTTTCCGACAAAGGGCAGGCACTGTTCTTCGATATCGACAGTGGCGCCGAACTCAAGCGCGTCGATCTGCCTATCCCGGCGGGCACCACGGTCACGTCAATTGCTGAAGACCAACCCGGCCATCCGCTGGTAGCGGTTGGCTTGTCCAACGGTCAGGCGCTGGTGTTTCGCCACACGTACAAGGTCAGCTACCCGGACGGCAAGAAGACCATCTCGCCAGCCATCGAATACCCGTATGGCGAAACCCCGATTGCGCTGAACGAGACGGGCGGTGCGCTGGAGCATGTCAGCCTCAACGCCACCGATACGACCCTGATGCTGGTCGGCTCCACCGGTTCGCAACTCAATGTCCTGTCGCTGACCAGCGAAGAAAACATGATGACCGGCGAAGTCACCAACGAGCAGAAGCGTATCGATCTGCCGCAGATGACCGAGCCGGTGAAGAACATCTTTGTCGACCCGCGTCAGCAATGGCTGTACGTGATCAACGGTCGCGCCCAGGCCGACGTGTTCAGCCTGCGCGACAAGAGCCTCAACGGTCGCTACAAGCTGCTTGAGAACGGCGATGCCGAGATTACCGCCAGCACCCAGTTGGTGGGTGGTATCTCGCTGATCCTCGGTGACTCCAAAGGTGGTCTGGCCCAGTGGTTCATGGCTCGCGACCCGGACGGCGAACTGCGTCTGAAGCAGATTCGTACCTTCCAGATGGGCACTACACCGATTGTCGAAATCACCGCTGAAGAACGTCGCAAAGGCTTCGTGGCCCTCGACGCCTCCGGCAAGCTAGGCGTGTTCCACAGCACCGCTCACCGCACCTTGCTGGTGGATCAGGTGGTCGACGGCCAGGGCATTTTCGGCATGTCGCCGCGTGCCAACCGTATCATCGTCGAGGCCAACGGTAAGGTGCAGCCGCTGCTGCTGGACAATCCGCACCCGGAAGTTTCGTGGAGCGCGTTGTGGAGCAAGGTCTGGTACGAGAACTACGACGAACCTAAATACGTCTGGCAATCGACCGCTGCCAACACTGACTTCGAACCGAAGATGAGCTTGTCGCCGCTGACCTTCGGTACCCTGAAAGCCGCGTTCTACGCCATGCTGTTGGCGGCACCGCTGGCCGTCGCTGCTGCGATCTACACCGCGTACTTCATGGCCCCAAGCTTGCGTCGCAAGGTCAAACCGGTGATTGAGCTGATGGAAGCGATGCCGACGGTGATCCTCGGTTTCTTCGCCGGCCTGTTCCTCGCGCCTTATGTGGAAGGGCATTTGCCGGGCATCTTCAGCCTGCTGATGCTCTTGCCGGTTGGCATCCTGGTCGCCGGTTTCGTCTTCAGCCGCCTCCCTGAGTCCATCCGCCTGAAAGTGCCGGACGGCTGGGAAAGCGCGATCCTGATCCCGGTGATCCTGTTTGTGGGCTGGTTGTCGCTGTACATGAGCCCTTACATGGAAACCTGGTTCTTCGGCGGCGACATGCGCATGTGGATCTCCCACGACCTGGGCATCACCTACGACCAGCGCAACGCCCTGGTAGTCGGTCTGGCCATGGGCTTCGCGGTGATCCCGAACATTTACTCCATCGCCGAAGACGCCGTGTTCAGCGTACCTCGCGGCCTGACCCTCGGTTCCCTGGCCCTCGGTGCCACACCGTGGCAGACCATGACGCGGGTGGTGATCCTCACCGCCAGCCCGGGCATCTTCTCGGCGCTGATGATCGGCATGGGCCGTGCGGTCGGTGAAACGATGATTGTGCTGATGGCCACCGGTAACACCCCGGTCATGGAAATGAACCTGTTCGAAGGCCTGCGCACCCTGGCGGCCAACGTTGCGGTGGAAATGCCCGAATCGGAAGTCGGCGGCAGCCACTACCGCGTGCTGTTCCTCTCGGCGCTGGTGCTGCTGTTGTTCACCTTTGTCATGAACACCCTCGCAGAACTGATTCGTCAGCGCCTGCGCAAGAAATACTCGTCGCTTTAAGAAAGGTAGAAGTCTGTGAAACAGAACTCCCTGAAAGGATGGTTCAAGAGCGGCGCCCCAGGCGTCTGGATCAGCGGTGGCGCGGTGTCCATCGCGGTCATCATGACCATTGGCCTGCTGGCGGTGATTGCCGTGCGCGGTCTGGGTCACTTCTGGCCGGCGGATTTGATTCACGCCAGCTACGACGTACCGGGCCAGGCCAATCACCTGGTCATCGGCGAAGTGGTACAGAAGGAAGAAGTGCCACGTGAGCGCCTGAAAAGCGCTGGCCTGCCGGTGCCCGATCAGGGCCCGGAGTTCATGACCCGCGAGCTGATCAAGGTCGGCAACCGTGACCTGAACGGCAACGACTTCACCTGGATCGTCGGCGAGTGGCTGACCAACCAGAAGACGCCGCCGGAGCTGATGGCTATCGAGCGTCGCGAGTGGGGCAACTTCTACGGCTACCTGGTCAACGTCAAGCAGGACGGCAAAGTCATCGCTGAAGGCGAAGCCGCATGGCCCGAGTTGCAGGCCCGTGTCGATCGCGTGAACAAGCTTGCAGCACAGCTCAAGACCCTGGAAAAGGTCGACATCGGCGCGATCAACTCGGGTCTGGAACGTGTGCGTCTGCACGGTCGCAAACTGGAACTGGCCGGCCAGCTCGACGCCGCCGCGCAAGCGGACATGGAATCCGAGCGCGCCGAGCTCAATGCCCGTTATCAGGACATCGAAGCCCGCCTGAACGACTTGCACGCCCAGTTCAACCGCGACAGCCTGACGGCCCGCGATGCGAACGGCAAAGAGATCGAGATCGGCATCGGCAAAGTGGTCCACGCTTATCAGCCGAATGCCATGAGCACCTTCACCAAGATCGGCTTCTACGTCAGCAAGGTCTGGGAATTCCTCAGCGATGACCCGCGTGAAGCGAACACCGAAGGCGGGATCTTCCCGGCCATTTTCGGCACCGTCATGATGACCTTGATCATGGCGATGATTGTGACGCCGTTCGGCGTGCTGGCGGCGGTTTACCTGCGTGAATACGCCAAGCAGAACGCGTTGACCCGGATTATCCGCATCGCGGTGAACAACCTGGCGGGCGTGCCGGCGATTGTCTACGGCGTGTTCGGCCTGGGCTTCTTCGTCTACGTACTCGGCGGTTCGGTTGACCGGTTGTTCTTCCCTGAAGCATTGCCGGCACCGACTTTCGGTACGCCGGGTCTGCTCTGGGCGTCCCTGACCCTGGCGCTGCTGGCGGTGCCGGTGGTGATCGTGGCCACGGAAGAAGGCCTGGCGCGGATTCCTCGCACCGTGCGTGAAGGCTCATTGGCCCTCGGCGCGACCAAGGCTGAAACCTTGTGGAAGATCGTGCTGCCGATGGCCAGCCCGGCAATGATGACCGGCATGATCCTCGCCGTGGCGCGCGCCGCCGGTGAAGTGGCGCCGCTGATGCTGGTGGGTGTGGTGAAACTGGCACCGTCGCTGCCACTGGACGGCAACTACCCATACCTCCACCTGGACCAGAAGATCATGCACTTGGGCTTTCACATCTATGACGTCGGCTTCCAGAGCCCGAACGTCGAGGCGGCGCGGCCGCTGGTGTACGCCACGGCGCTGCTGCTGGTGCTGGTGATCGCCACGTTGAACCTGTCGGCCGTTTATATTCGTAACCATCTGCGCGAGAAGTACAAAGCGCTGGATAGCTAATCAACACCGAACTGTAGGAGCCGGCTTGCTGGCGAAGGCATCACCGCGGTGAGCCTGCGGGACCGAGTTGTCTGCATCGCCAGCAAGCCGGCTCCTACAACGAATTGCGTAACCGCGGGCCTGGCCTGCGGCCTCGAACTGAATTTGTTAGCACAGGGAGCCTCCCATGCAGCACGAAGCACATACCCACGGCATCAACATGTCTGCCCTGGGCCGCGACAAACAGAGCCTGAACCTTGCGCAGGAAACCGTGGCCATCGAAGTGCCGGGCCTGAACCTGTTCTACGGCGACAAACAAGCGCTGTACGACGTCAGCCTGAACATCCCGAAACAGCGCGTAACGGCCTTCATCGGTCCGTCCGGCTGCGGCAAGTCCACGCTGCTGCGGACCTTCAACCGCATGAACGACCTGGTCGACGGTTGCCGCGTAGAAGGTGAAATCAACCTGTACGGCCACAACATCTACCGCAAGGGCGAAGACGTCGCCGAACTGCGTCGTCGCGTCGGCATGGTGTTCCAGAAACCGAACCCGTTCCCGAAAACCATCTACGAAAACGTGGTGTACGGCCTGCGCATCCAGGGCATCAACAAAAAACGCATCCTCGACGAAGCGGTCGAGTGGGCGTTGAAAGGCGCGGCGCTGTGGGACGAAGTCAAAGACCGTCTGCATGAGTCGGCACTTGGCCTGTCTGGTGGTCAGCAGCAACGTCTGGTGATCGCGCGCACTATCGCCGTGGAGCCGGAAGTGCTGCTGCTCGACGAACCGTGCTCGGCACTCGACCCGATCTCCACGTTGAAAGTCGAAGAACTGATCTACGAGCTGAAATCGAAGTTCACCATCGTCATCGTGACCCACAACATGCAACAGGCCGCGCGGGTTTCCGACTACACGGCGTTCATGTACATGGGCAAGCTGGTGGAATTCGGCGACACCGATACGTTGTTCACCAATCCGGCGAAGAAGCAGACCGAAGACTACATCACTGGTCGCTACGGCTAGGAAGCTGTTGTTGCTCACTGAACTGACGCTGCGGTCCACCGCACCTAACCGGACGCTCCAAGGACGCCAACATGATTAGCAAAGAAGGCCTTACCCATCACATCTCCGCGCAGTTCAACGCCGAGCTCGAGGAAGTGCGCAGCCACCTCCTGGCCATGGGCGGGCTGGTGGAAAAGCAGGTCAACGACGCGGTGACCGCGCTGATCGAGGCCGACTCCGGCCTGGCCCAGCAGGTTCGTGAGATCGACGACCAGATCAACCAGATGGAACGCAACATCGACGAAGAATGCCTGCGCATTCTGGCCCGCCGTCAGCCGGCCGCGTCTGACTTGCGTCTGATCATCAGCATCTCCAAGTCGGTCATCGACCTGGAGCGCATCGGTGACGAAGCGACCAAGATCGCCCGCCGCGCCATTCAGTTGTGCGAAGAAGGCGAGGCCCCGCGCGGCTACGTCGAGGTTCGCCACATCGGCGACCAGGTGCGCAACATGGTGCGTGACGCGCTGGACGCCTTTGCCCGTTTCGACGCCGACCTGGCGTTGTCGGTGGCCCAGTACGACAAGATCATCGACCGCGAATACAAGACCGCACTGCGTGAGCTGGCGACCTACATGATGGAAGACCCGCGCTCTATCTCGCGGGTCTTGAGCATTATCTGGGTACTGCGTTCGCTGGAGCGCATCGGCGACCACGCGCGCAACATCTCGGAGCTGGTGATTTATCTGGTGCGCGGCACGGACGTGCGTCACCTGGGCCTCAAGCGCATGAAAGAAGAAGTTGAAGGCACAAGTGGCGAAACCGCTAATGTTCCGGGCAAAGCTGACGATAAGTAAGACTGCCCAAGAAAAACGCCCGGTCCTTTGGCCGGGCGTTTTTTTGTGTGGTTTTCGACTTCAAAAGCAGCACCCGCGAACGAAAAGTCCCGGCGTGACTGAAGGTTTTTGGCAATGTGCCATCAGCAAAACGGTATGCTTGCCGGGATTTTTTCGAGGGGTGATGGATGAGCAAGATCAGTGTGTTGGTGGTGGACGATGCGGCATTCATTCGTGACCTGGTAAAGAAGTGCCTGCGTAACTACTTCCCGGGTATCCGGACCGAAGATGCCATCAACGGCAAAAAGGCCCAGGCCATGCTGGCCAAGGAAGCGTTCGACCTGGTGCTGTGCGACTGGGAAATGCCGGAAATGTCTGGCCTGGAACTGCTGACCTGGTGCCGCGAGCAGGACAACCTCAAGACCATGCCCTTCGTGATGGTGACCAGCCGTGGCGATAAAGAGAACGTGGTCCAGGCGATCCAGGCTGGCGTTTCCGGCTACGTCAGCAAGCCCTTCACCAACGAACAACTGCTGACCAAGGTCAAGCAAGCGCTGAACAAGGTCGGCAAGCTCGACGCCTTGATGAACGGGGCGCCGACCAAAATGAACTCGGCCTTCGGCAACGACTCCCTGAGCGCGTTGACCGGTGGCAAGGCCGCCGTGGTCGCTCCCGCCCCGGCGCCTGCACCGACCCGTGGTTTGCTCAACAGCCCACCGGTGAAGGCGCCGGTCGCTGCTTCCGCTCCTGCCAGCGGACGTGGACAAGGCCAGCTGCGTTTGCCAAGCGGCATTCAGCAGTGCGTGATCAAAGCCTTGAGCATCAAGGAAGCGCTGCTGGTGGTGAAGCGCACCGACGCGCTGCCGCAAGTCCTCGACAGCGCCGTGCTCGACCTGGAGCAGGGCGACAACGCCGAAGTCGCCCGTCTCAATGGCTACCTGCACGCCATCGTCGCGTTTGAACCGAAACCCGACAGCGACTGGCTGCAACTGACCTTCCGCTTTGTGGACCAGGATGCGCAGAAGCTCGACTACATCTCCCGATTGATCGCCCGGGGTACGGCGCAGAAGCATTTCGTTCCAGGCGCGTAATCTTCATCGCCTGAGAGTCCGTCTTCGCGGGCAAGCCTCGCTCCTACAGATCACACCGACCTGTAGGAGCGAGGCTTGCCCGCGAAGGGGCCATCACATTCACCGCACGTCTCCTTCGCTGCCCATTTTGAAACATCTGCCGACTACCCGGGTCCATTGCAGCTGCTAGGCTCCTTCCCAGGCCTTACTCGACAGACTCTTGCCCATGCTCGCGCGCCTGCTGTTTTTCTGTGGTCTTTTCATGGCCTCCACCTCGGCTGTGGCCATGACGATCTACAAGTCCAAAGACGCCAATGGCGTGGTCTCCTACAGCGACCGCCCCACCAAAGGCTCCCAGGTGTTCGTTTTTCGTGATCGTATGGTCGAGCACCTTGAGCGCCAGGTGTACCTGGAGATCAAGAAGCAGAAGGGCGTGGACAACGTGTACGTGCGCAACGACCTGTATGCGCCGGTCGAGATCGAGCTGAGTTTTGCCGGGCTGAGCAATGTCAGCGGCGCGCCGAGCCGACCGATCCGCCGGGTGATGCCGGCGCGCAGCAACATCCGTCTGGCGCTGCTCACGGCGACGAAGGCCGGAAGGCCGCTGGCTTATACACCAAGGTTCGAATATTCCCTGGGCGACCCTTCAGGGGCTGCCATGGCCTATCGGTATCCGCTGCCCTGGCGTGGCGGGCCGTTTCGCTTGAGTCAGGGCGCCAACGGCCAATACAGCCATTTCGGTGCCAAGAACCGCTACGCCATGGACATCGCCATGCCCGAAGGCACGCCAATTATCGCGGCGCGTGGCGGGGTGGTGGTGAAAACCGAGAATACCCAGACCGGACGCGGCACCGATCCTTCAGGCAATTTCGTGCGAGTGCTTCACGATGACGGGACGATGGGCGTGTACCTGCACCTCAAGCAAGGTTCGGTGGGCGTTCGCGAGGGGCAACGGGTAGCGGTGGGAAGTGCGCTGGCCTTGTCGGGCAATACCGGCAACAGCAGCGGGCCGCATTTGCACTTCGTGGTGCAGCGCAATACGGGGTTGGGCCTGGTGTCGATTCCGTATCAGTTCAATCAGCCGGTGGGCGCATTGCCCAACTTTGCGTTGGGCAGTAGGAGCCGGCTTGCTGGCGATGAACGATAACTCGGTATCACATGACACCGCGGCGCCCCCATCGTCGGAACGCCGCCCGCAGCAAGCCGGCTCCTACAAGGGTATGACTCAATCCAGCATCAACACCTTGGCCAGAATGATCTTCGGCCCTTTCATCTTCTTGATGATGATCCGCAAGCCTTCGACTTCCAGCACTTCTTCCTCTTCCGGCACCCGTTTCAGTGTTTCGTAGATCAGCCCGGCGAGGGTTTCGGCTTCGATGTGGTCCAGGTCGATGCCCAGCAGGCGTTCGACCTTGAACAGCGGCGTATCACCGCGCACCAACAGCTTGCCCGGCTGGTAAGCGAGGATGCCGCGCTCAGCCTTGCGGTGTTCGTCCTGAATGTCGCCGACCAGCACCTCAAGCACGTCTTCCATGGTCAGGTAGCCGATGATGTTGCCATCGGCTTCTTCGACCAGGGCGAAGTGCGAGCCACCCTTGCGGAACTGCTCCAGCAACTGCGACAGCGGCATGTGCCGCGACACGCGCTCCAGCGGCCGGGTCAGTTCGGCGAGGTTGAATGACTCGGGAATGTGGTCCAGGGCCGCCAGTTCCAGCAGCAAGTCCTTGATGTGCAGCAGGCCGACGAACTCCTGGCTCTCACTGTCGTAGACCGGATAACGGCTGAACTTGTGGCGACGGAACATCGCCAGGATTTCCTTGAGCGGCGCGTTGAACTCCAGCGTCACCAGGTCTTCCCGGGAGTTGGCCCAGTCGACCACTTCCAGCTCGCCCATTTCCACGGCGGAAGCCAATACACGCATGCCTTGGTCGCTCGGGTCCTGGCCACGGCTGGAGTGCAGGATCAGTTTCAGTTCTTCACGGCTGTAATGGTGCTCGTGATGCGGGCCGGGTTCGCCCTGGCCGGCGATGCGCAGGATGAAGTTGGCACTGGCGTTGAGCAGGTAAATCGCCGGGTACATGGCCCAGTAGAACAGGTACAGCGGCACGGCAGTCCAGAGCGACAGCAGCTCGGGTTTGCGGATCGCCCACGACTTGGGCGCCAGTTCACCGACCACGATGTGCAGGTACGAAATCACGAAGAACGCAGCGAAGAACGATACGCCCTTGATCACTTCGGCCGACTGCACGCCGACTGCTTCAAGCATCGGTTCGAGGATGTGCGCAAACGCCGGCTCACCGACCCAGCCGAGGCCGAGGGAGGCGAGGGTGATACCCAGTTGGCACGCCGACAGGTAGGCATCGAGCTGACTGTGAACGGTGCGCAGGATGTGTCCGCGCCAGCCGTTTTTTTCAGCGATGGCCTCGACCCGGGTCGAGCGCAATTTGACCATGGCGAATTCCGCCGCAACGAAAAAGCCGTTGAGCAAAACCAGGATCAGAGCAAAAAGAATCATGCCGAAATCGGCGAAGAGTGTCGCGAGGGTCAAACCTGGGGAAGGGTCCATGATGGAGTTTTGCGGGTTCCGTGTATTCGAATAGGGGGTCAATGCGGTGCCTGAAGGGCAGGCACAAGTCAGCCAATGTAGCGGCTGACCGGGCGATTGCCTAGTAGCGAGTGCTGGCCGGTATCAGTCGGCGGTGCTGATGACGCGCGTTTTCGTCACTTGGGCGGGCGCAAAATGGCAGGTAAAGGTGCTGCCGTGGCCCGGCACACTGCTGATTTCCATCCGCGCGCGGTGGCGCAGCAGCACGTGTTTGACGATCGCCAGGCCGAGGCCGGTGCCGCCGGTGTTGGAGTTGCGGCTGGAGTCGACGCGGTAGAAACGTTCAGTCAGGCGCGGCAGGTGTTTGCTGTCGATGCCGATCCCGGAATCCTGCACGCTCAGGTGTGCGCCTTGCTCATCGCCCCACCAGCGAATGCGGATATTGCCTTCGGCCGGGGTGTATTTCACCGCGTTGAACACCAGGTTGGAAAACGCGCTGCGTAACTCGGCTTCGCTGCCCTTGAGCAGAATCGTCGGATCGGCTTCCAGGGTGATGCGCTGGTTTTTCTGGCCGGACAACTGCTGAGCGTCGCTCGTGATCGATTGCAGCAAGCCGTCGATGGCCACGGGCTGGTTGTCTGAGGGGTAATCGGTGGCTTCCAGTTTGGCCAGCAGCAGCAAGTCGTTGAGCAAGGTCTGCATGCGCCCGCCTTGCTGCTGCATTTGCTGCAAGGCACGGGTCCAGCGCGGGTTCACTTCCTCGACGTTGTCGAGCAGGGTTTCCAGGTAACCGCAGATGACCGTCAGCGGTGTGCGCAGTTCATGGGAGACGTTGGCGATGAAGTCTTTGCGCATCTGTTCCAGCTGATGGATGCGTGTCACGTCGCGCACCAGCATCAAGTGTTCGTTGTTACCGTAGCGGGTGATGTACAGCTGAATGCGCAGGCGATCGTTGATCGGCGAAGGAATTTCCAGCGGTTCGGCGTAGCTGTCCTGCTCGAAATACTCCTTAAAGCGGGGATGGCGCACCAGGTTGGTGACCGGCTGACCGCTGTCTTGCGGCGTCTTGAGGCCGAGCAGGGTTTCGGCGGCGCGGTTCCACCACTCAAGGTTGCCGTCGCTGTCGAGCATGATGACGGCGTCTTTCAGCGCGGCCGTGGATTCCTGGACACGATCGATCACCGCTTGCAGGCGTCCGCGCACGCGTTGGTCGCGGCGTTGCAGGTGGTAAATGCTGTCGAACACTTCGCCCCACAGGCCATAGCCGTCGGGTGGTGCCTCGTCGGGTTTGTGCAGTCGCAGCCATTCGTGCAGGCGCAGCAGTTGCTTGAGGGTCCAGGCCAGGTAAAGGCCAAGGCCCGCGGCGAGGCTCCAGCCGTAGTAGCCGGTAATCAGGCCGATCACCAGACACCCGGTCACCAGCAACAGCATGTGGCGGATCAGGGTGCCATGCCAGTTTTGGTTCAATTGAACACGCGTCCTTGTCAGCTTGTCGGGCGGGAAAGGTCCGGGTCAGGCCTTGGTGGAAAAGCGGTAACCGGTGCCGCGCACGGTTTGTACCAGATTTTCGTAAGCATCGCCGAGCGCTTTGCGCAGGCGGCGGATGTGCACGTCGACGGTGCGCTCTTCGACATACACGTTGCCGCCCCAGACCTGATCCAGCAACTGGCCGCGGGTGTAGGCCCGTTCCTGATGGGTCATGAAGAATTGCAGCAGGCGGTATTCGGTCGGGCCCATCTCGGCGGGTTTGCCGTCGATAGTCACGCGGTGGCTGATCGGGTCGAGCAGCAGGCCGCCGACTTCAATCGGCGTCTCGCCGTCGGTAGGACCGGCACGACGCAGCACGGCTTTGAGGCGCGCCACCAGCTCACGGGGAGAAAACGGTTTGGTGATGTAATCGTCTGCGCCGACTTCCAGGCCCTGGATCTTGTTGTCCTCTTCACCCTTGGCGGTGAGCATGATGATCGGGATGTCCCCGGTCAGCTCATCGCGCTTGAGGCGACGGGCCAGCTCGATACCGGACGTTCCGGGCAGCATCCAGTCGAGCAGGATCAGGTCCGGCTTGCGGTCGACGATGATGGCATGGGCCTGCTGGGAGTTCTCGGCCTCCAGGCAGTCATAGCCGGCCATTTCCAACGCAACGGCGATCATTTCGCGAATGGGCGCTTCGTCGTCGACGATCAGAATGCTCCTGCCAACCATGCCATTAATCCTCTTGTCATTTAACTGTCTTGCGCCGCATTAGATAACGGAATTATTGCAGTCGTGTGACAACAATTTAGCAGCTCGGCGATTGTCATGATCCTGAACTAAGCTCTAAGTCCGAATCCTGACAACCACAAAAGGAAGGTTTCCATGAAGCACATCTCGCAATCCTTCAAGGCCCTGCTGCTGGTCGCGGCGTTTTCGTTGCCGGCCATGGCCTTCGCGGCTGAGCCGGGCATGATGAAAGGCGACATGATGGTCGACCACAAGGGCATGACCCTGTACACGTTTGACAAGGACACTGGGGGCAAGTCGGTATGTACAGGTGAGTGTGCAAAAAACTGGCCACCGCTGGAGGCAAAAGCAGGCGACAAAGCTGAAGGAAAATGGACCATTATCAAACGTGACGACGGCATGATGCAGTGGGCTTACAACGGCAAGCCGCTGTATTACTTCATGAAGGACAAGGCTCCTGGAGATATGACGGGCGACAAGATGAAGGACGTCTGGCACGTTGTTCGCGAGCATATGTAACGGATATTGCAAACCGCAAAAGATCGCAGCCTGCCGCCACTCCTACAGCGCCGCTCCGAGCAAAATAGAAGCTGCCGCTGGCTGCGATTCTTCCAATTTATCAGCGCAGCGCGTAATCCAGCACGATCCCGACAAAAATCGCCAACCCGGCCCAGTGGTTGTGCAAAAACGCCTTGAAGCAACGCATCCGGTCCTTGCCGCGGGTGTACCAGAACTCCCACGCGAAACAGCCCGCCGCCGCCAGCAGTCCCAAGTGGAACCAGCCCCCGAGTTCGAATTTCGACCCGGCCAGCAATAGGCAGCCCAGCGCCAGCGCCTGTAAGGTCAGGATGATCGCCCGATCCGCGTCGCCAAAAAGAATCGCCGTGGATTTCACGCCGATCTTCAAGTCGTCGTCACGGTCGGTCATCGCGTAATACGTGTCATAACCCACGGTCCACAGCAGGTTGGCGATCCACAGCAACCATGCCGCTGCCGGCAGTTCACCGGTTTCGGCGGTGAACGCCATCGGCATCCCCCAAGAAAACGCAGCACCCAGCACCACCTGCGGGTAATAGGTGTAGCGCTTCATGAACGGGTAGCTGAAGGCCAGTGCCAAACCGCCGAAGGACAACCAGATCGTGGACGCATTGGTGCACAGCACCAGCAGAAAACTCACGCCCATCAGCAATGCGAAGAACACCAGGGCTTCTTTGGAACTGATCTTGCCGCTGACCAAAGGGCGCTGTTCGGTGCGTTTCACGTGGCCGTCGACCTTGCGATCCGCCCAGTCGTTGATCACGCAGCCACCGGCGCGGGTCAGCACCACACCAAGGACGAAAATCACGATGTTGGCCAGGGAGGGCGACCCTTTGCCGGCAATCCACAGCGCCCACAGCGTCGGCCACAGCAGCAGATAAATGCCGATCGGCTTGTCCATGCGCGTCAGCTGAATGAAGTCCCAGGCCCGAGGGTTCAAGCGGTTCAGGGACTTGAGCAGGCTCTGGTACATCAGCAGTTCTCCGGGTGGGCGCGGGTGGCGAGCCACAAGGTCGGCAGGAAGATCTCGGCCACCAGCACGCTCAGGGCGCCACGGTCGAAACGCGAACGACGGCCCCACAGTTCGGGTGCCCGGCACTCCATCGGCAACCATGTTTGAGGGTAGTGACAAACCTCAATCGCACGACGCTGGAACGCGTGATCGCAAAACAGCAATTCGCCCAGGGAGCGGCTGCCCAATTCGTCCATGTGCAATCCGTCGCCCTGCAAGGCGCTGCGCGCCGCCACGCTGCGGGCAAACACCCACGCTTCGCCATAGCCACGCAAATACACCTCGCGCACCCAGCCTTCACTGCCTTCGTCCAGATCCAATGCAGCACATTCGTCGGCGCGCAGCGGTTGCCAGCCTTCGAACAGCGGCGTGACGCTGAAACCGTCATTCGACAAACGGATCAGGCGTCGGGTCAGGGAGCCTTCGTCGAACAGCCAGTCGAGGGTTGAGGCGTCGGGGAGGGGAGTGAGTTGGCTTTGGGTGAGCCACAGCGGGGATTTTGAGTGCGGCACAGTGAGTCATTATTGGCAGCAAATGAGGCGGCGAGCTTACCATGTCAGCCAGCGATTTTGATTGATCCGGGCCGCCGTTGCGCCGAACACGCTTGCATCTGCCGGGCCCGATCAGTACAAAACGGCCCTGAGCCCGACGGCAGCGCTCCAACCATCGACCGTTCGCGCCGGCAATAAGCCTGAATCCTGAGGAAGTACCTGAATGAAAAAGTGGCAATGTGTGGTCTGCGGCCTGATCTATAACGAAGCCGACGGCTGGCCGGACGATGGCATTGCGCCGGGCACGCTGTGGCAAGACGTACCGGAAGACTGGCTGTGCCCGGACTGCGGCGTCGGCAAGATGGATTTCGAAATGATCGAAATCAACTAACAAAACACCAGAGGAGTAAGGAATGAACGCACCTGTCGTGATCGTCGGCACCGGGCTGGCTGGCTACAACCTGGCCCGGGAGTTTCGCAAGCTCGATGGCGAAACCCCGTTGCTGCTGATTACCGCCGATGACGGACGCTCCTACTCCAAGCCGATGCTCTCCACCGGTTTCGGCAAGAACAAGGACGCCGATGGCCTGAGCATGGCCGAGCCGGGCGCCATGGCCGAGCAATTGAAGGCCGAAGTGCGTACGCATACGCGTATCAGCGGCATCGATCCGGGCCACAAACGCCTGTGGATTGGTGAGGAGACGGTGATTTATCGCGACCTGATCCTGGCCTGGGGGGCGGAAACCGTGCGGGTGCCCATCGAAGGCGACGCAGCGGACGCGGTTTACCCGATCAACGACCTGGAAGATTACGCACGCTTTCGTGCCGCAGCCGCTGGCAAGCGCCGGGTGTTGCTGCTCGGTGCCGGCCTGATCGGTTGCGAGTTCGCCAATGACTTGATCGTCGGCGGCTACGAGGTGCAACTGGTTGCACCGTGCGAGCAAGTCATGCCGACCCTGCTGCACCCGGCCGCTGCCGCTGCGGTTCAGGCCGGGCTGGAAAGCTTGGGCGCGCGTTTCCACCTTGGGCCGGTGCTCAACCGCTTGCAGCGCGTTGCGGACGGTCTGGAAGCGCATCTGTCCGATGGTCAGGTGATTCCGTGCGACGTGGTGGTCTCGGCCATTGGCCTGCGTCCGCGTATCGATCTGGCGGCTGCGGCCGGTGTGCAGGTCAATCGCGGCGTCGTGGTCGATCGTCACCTGAAAACCTCCCATGCCAATATCTATGCGCTGGGCGACTGCGCTGAGGTCGATGGGCTGAATCTGTTGTACGTCATGCCCCTCATGAGCTGTGCGAGAGCGCTGGCTCAGACCCTTGCCGGAAACCCTACGGCGGTGAGTTACGGCCCGATGCCGATCACCGTGAAAACTCCGGTCTGCCCATTGGTGGTTTCACCGCCGCCACGGGGTTTGGAGGGCGTCTGGACGGTCGAAGGGCAGGGCGCGGACATCAAGGCTTTATGCCGCGATGCCAGCGGAAAACTGCTCGGTTATGCCCTGACAGGCGCGGCGGTGATGGAAAAACTGGCCCTCAACAAAGAGCTTCCGGCACTGCTGGCGTAAATACTGGTCGTTCTGTCGGAATCACCCCGCTTTTGCCCCTACAAAGGTCGCGCCGAGACTGGCGCGGCTCTTCGCTGCGTGCCATCCTCACTCCCGTCTGCCGCAGAGTAGAGCACCTGCGGCGCTTTGGGCGCTGTTCCAACGAGAACAGCACGGACATAACAACAAAAAACCGTCAAAGGGGCTTCACTAATGCGTAAACCAGAACTCGCCGCTGCAATCGCTGAAAAAGCAGATCTCACCAAAGAGCAGGCCAACCGCGTTCTCAACGCCGTTCTCGAAGAAATCACCGGCGCTCTGCACCGCAAGGACAGCGTCACGCTGGTGGGCTTCGGTACCTTCCTGCAACGCCATCGCGGTGCCCGCACCGGCAAAAACCCGCAAACCGGTGAGCCTGTCAAAATCAAGGCCAGCAACACCGTTGCGTTCAAGCCAGGCAAATCGTTGAAAGACAGCGTTAATCCATAATTGCGGCGAACTCCCTGAATAACGGGGAGAACCGTATAGAAAAATGGGCACACCGATTGAACCGGGTGCCCATTTTTTATGCACGGCCTTTTGTTTTGTATATGTGTTTCGTGGACTGATTAATACATTCTGGAAAAGAACTGCCCTCATCCAAATGCTCGCGCCCTCGCCCTTAAAATGACCGCATTATATAAAGTGCCATCACGGAGATGGCACTTTCTTAATTCTCCGTTGTCGCTCTTCGTTCCGTTCACAGATGACCGCAATCTTTCGGATAGTTCCTACATTCATTCGCTTTTATTGTTGGCATGCTTCAACCCTGCTGCCATGGAGGTGCCGTTCCCGGTTTGATGAAGGTGCCGGCGACCGCTCTGCCTCAATGCTTTCAGCGCTGTCCAATGAAGGGGTAAATAATTAATTGGTATCAGGGAATCCCCTTGCACATATAGGGAAATCTCCTACACGTAATAAACAACACTTCGTCTTGTTGTTTAATCAGATGCTTGCTAGTGGCCATCATCGTGAGTACGATGCGCCCACTTGAAAGAGCACGAACTCAATTGGATGAGACTCATCGCAGCTCTTTGATACTGTCCCGCGCCGCTGCAACTGCAATTGGCGTTCGACTGTAATCCTAATTAAAGGCCATGGATGTCCTACTCAAGCAAACTTTCTGCTCATTACCTTGATCTCGCAAAAGCCTCTGTTTCCAAAGAGAATTTCGCGGGTGAGGACGTTCGTTTTTCGAGCGAATATGAGGCGCTGGAAAGCGAGCTGGCGAAAGCCTCGTCCATGCACGAAAGCGGTCAGATCGACTGGCTGAAAATCCGTGAAAACAGCGAAAACCTCCTGCGTACCCAGTCCAAGGATTTGCGGGTCGGCGCCTGGCTGACGTGGGCCTTGTACCAGCGCGAATCGTTTCAGGGGCTGTTGGCTGGCCTCGGTTTGTTGCACCACTTGTGCGAGAACCACTGGGCCGACATTCACCCGAGCAAGGCGCGTACCCGCTCCGCTGCGATCAGTTGGCTGGTGCCGCGTCTCGAGCAGGTGCTGACCGAAAATGTCGCGATCAAAGAGCAGTTGCCGATGTTCCGGCGGCTGGTCGAGCACCTTGAAGGGCTCGATGCCGCTTGCACCGAGCACTTGGGCGACGATGCGCCACTGCTGCTGCCGATCTCCCGCCGCCTGAAAAATATGGTGCAACGCGCCGCCGACAACCAGCCGGAACCTGGCGTGGTGGGCGCCGCGGTGGCCCAAGTCAAACAGGCCGCCACGCAGCTGTTCACCCCCGGCGCACCGATCGACAACGAAAAAGAAGCCCACAAGGCCCTGCGCGCTCAGCAGGAAAGCGCCCGTCCGTTGTGTGCCTGGTGGCTCAAGCAGAAAGCCACCGACCTGCGCGCCCTGCGCCTTAACCGTACGCTGCTGTGGCTGCCCATCGACGCGGTGCCTGAGCGCAACGCCGAGCAAATCACCGTGCTGCGCGGCTTGCCCGCCGACAAGCTCAAGGCCTATCAGGACCGTTACGACCAGGCCAAATACGCCGACCTGCTGGTGGAACTGGAGGCGAGCCTGGCGAAGGCGCCGTTCTGGTTCGATGGCCAGCGAATGGTCTGGGAGTGCCTCCAGGGCCTGAATGCCGAGATGGCGATGCGCGAAGTGGAAATCCACTTCGCGCTTTTGATTCAGCGTCTGCCCGGCATCGTCGAATTGCGTTTCCACGACGGCGCGCCCTTCGCCGATCCGGCCACCCGTGCCTGGATCAGCGCCAACGTCATGCCCCACCTGCAAAGCGCCAGTGCGCCACGCAAGGTCGAAGTCGCCGACACCCAGCCAGCCTGGGAAGTGGCCCTCGAAGAAGTCCTGCCGATCCTGCGCAAGGACGGCCTCAAGGCCGCCGTGCAGATCCTCAAGCAGGGCCTGCAGGGCGCCCAAGGCGGGCGGGCGCGATTTTTCTGGCAGTTCGCCTTAGCGCGGCTGTGCTTCATGGCCAAGAAGTACGAACTGGCCAGGACCCAACTCGAAACACTCGACCAAACATTACAGGACTCAGGCCTGAACGCCTGGGAGCCCGATCTTGCGCTGGAAGTGCTGCATTTACTGCATAGCTGCTGCGAGTTGTTGCCGCAGAACCATGCTGTACGTGAACGCAAGGAAGAGATTTATCGCAGGCTGTGCCACCTCGATCTCGAAGTGGTACTCGAATAGGCCCCAGGGCCACAACCGCAAGGAGAAAAGCCATGGCCAAAGAAGGCTCGGTAGCCCCCAAGGAACGCATCAACGTCACCTTCAAACCTGCCACCGGTGGTGCACAGGAAGAGATTGAACTGCCGTTGAAACTACTGGCAATCGGTGACTACACCCACCGCAAGGACGAACGCAAAGTCGAAGATCGCAAGCCGATCAGCATCGACAAGATGACGTTTGACGAAGTGCTGGCCAAGCAAGAGCTGAGCCTGACACTGAGCGTGCCGAACCGTCTGCAGGAAGATGGCGAAGCCGACGAGCTGGCCGTGCAACTGCGCGTCAATTCGATGAAGGACTTCAACCCGGCCTCGCTGGTCGAGCAAGTGCCTGAGCTGAAAAAACTGATGGAACTGCGCGACGCGCTGGTGGCCCTCAAAGGCCCGCTGGGTAACGCGCCTGCGTTCCGCAAAGCCATCGAAGGCGTTCTCGCCGACGACGAATCCCGCGGTCGCGTACTGGGTGAGCTGGGCCTGAACGCCGCAGCCCAGGACGCCTGAGTCTCTATCAGCCAAGGAAGCCAAGACAATGAGCACTAGCGCAGCACAGCAAAAGAGCAAAGAGAACGGCGAATACAGCATTCTCGACAGCATCATCGCCGAAACCCGCCTGACGCCGGACGACGAAGCCTACGACATCGCCAAGCGCGGTGTGTCGGCCTTCATCGAAGAGCTGCTCAAGCCGCAGAACAACGGTGAGCCGGTCAAGAAAGCCATGGTTGACCGCATGATCGCCGAGATCGATGCCAAGCTCAGCCGTCAGATGGACGAAATCCTGCACCACCCGGCCTTCCAGTCCCTGGAATCGTCGTGGCGTGGTCTGCAGTTGCTGGTCGATCGCACCAACTTCCGCGAAAACATCAAGATTGAAATCCTCAACGTCTCCAAAGAAGACCTGCTGGACGATTTCGACGATTCGCCGGAAGTGATGCAGTCGGGCCTGTACAAGCACATCTACACCGCTGAATACGGTCAGTTCGGTGGTCAGCCTGTCGGCGCGATCATCGCCAACTACTTCATGTCCCCAAGCTCGCCGGACGTGAAACTGATGCAGTACGTGTCCAGCGTAGCCTGCATGTCGCACGCACCGTTCATTGCGGCTGCCGGCCCGAAATTCTTCGGCCTGGAAAGCTTCACCGGCCTGCCGGACCTGAAAGATCTGAAAGATCACTTCGAAGGCCCGCAATTCGCCAAATGGCAGAGCTTCCGCCAGTCGGAAGACTCCCGTTACGTTGGCCTGACCGTGCCGCGTTTCCTGCTGCGTAACCCGTACGACCCGGAAGAAAACCCGGTCAAATCGTTCGTGTACAAGGAAACCGTCGCCAACAGCCACGAACACTACCTGTGGGGCAACACCGCCTACGCGTTCGGCACCAAGCTGACCGACAGCTTCGCCAAATTCCGCTGGTGCCCGAACATCATCGGCCCGCAGAGCGGTGGCGCGGTTGAAGACCTGCCGTTGCACCACTTCGAAAGCATGGGCGAAATCGAAACCAAGATTCCTACGGAAGTTCTGGTTAGCGACCGTCGTGAATACGAATTGGCCGAGGAAGGCTTCATCTCCCTGACCATGCGCAAAGGCTCCGACAATGCGGCGTTCTTCTCCGCGAGCTCGGTGCAGAAGCCGAAGTTCTTCGGCATCAGCGCAGAAGGCAAGGCCGCAGAGCTGAACTACAAGCTCGGCACCCAACTGCCATACATGATGATCGTCAACCGCCTGGCTCACTACTTGAAAGTGCTGCAGCGCGAGCAACTCGGTTCGTGGAAAGAACGTACCGACCTCGAGCTGGAACTCAACAAGTGGATCCGCCAGTACGTGGCCGACCAGGAAAACCCGAGCGCCGAAGTCCGTGGCCGTCGTCCACTGCGCGCTGCCCAGATCATCGTCAGCGATGTCGAAGGCGAGCCTGGCTGGTACCGCGTCAGCCTGAACGTGCGCCCGCACTTCAAGTACATGGGTGCCGATTTCACCCTGTCGCTGGTTGGCAAGCTGGACAAAGAGTAAGCGGAGCCTGAGTCATGACTGGATACGGCAGCCTATTCGAACGCCTGGGTGGCGACGCGGACAAACGCGTCGGCTGGAGCCGCGAGGTCTCCGCCATGGCGTCCGTGGCTGCCCATCTGGCCAAGATGCTCAGCACCCGTGCGGGCAGCGTGCAAACGCTGTCCGACTACGGGCTACCCGATCTCAATGACATGCGTCTGAGCCTGCACGACTCCCTGAGTCAGGCCCGTCTGGCCATCGAAAATTTCATCGAAGCCTACGAGCCACGCCTGAGCAATGTGCGTGTCATCTCCCTGCCGCGTGATCACGATCAGCTTCGCTTGTCCTTCAGCATCGAAGGCCTGCTGGAAGTTGATGGTTTCAAGCGCCAGGTCAGTTTCGCCGCGCGCCTGGATGGCAGCGGTCAAGTCAAGGTCAACTAAGGAGAATCGTATGTCCGGCAAACCCGCAGCCCGCGTATCCGACCCCACCGCTTGCCCGCTCCCCGGCCACGGCACCAACCCGATCGCCGCCGGTTCCGGCGACGTCTTCTTCGACGGCCTCGCGGCCGCCCGCCAAGGCGATGCCTCGGCGTGTGGTGGTGCGATGTCGGGCGGGTTGGCGACGACGGTTTTGATTAACGGCAAACCGGCTGCGACGGTGGATTCCGTTGGGACCCATGGCAACAAGGTTACGGCTGGGTCCGGGACGGTGATTATCGGGAACTCGCATTCGCCGGTGCCGTTTGTACCTCCGTTGCCTGTGATTATTCCCGGAATATTCAATCGTGTTTTTGAATTTAAAACTTCCGATGGAAAAGCGGTGAGCGGATTGAACTACACCATTCGTTCTCAGAGTGGGATAGAAAAAATCGGCTCAACATCGTCAGGTATATCAGGTTCCTTTTCGACCGGCAAAGTAGCTGAGCCTGTCACGATTTTGATTTCGGCGGAATAAAAAACGTGGAGACTATTGTTGTTGTAGACGGTGTTCCCTACACCTTTTTGACCTCTGAAGGGAGTACGGCTCTAAAGGTTGAAGCAGAAACAACCGAGAGTAAAGATGTAAAGCCAAAGTCGGTGCCGCTTCCAAGTATCTGGCTAATTACTCGTACAAACGGTACGCCGTTGTTTGGGTTGAAGCCTGATTCTGAGGATAAAACTTTTCGAATCATGACTGCGGAAAAACTATACGCGGAAAAGTATCAATGGTTTGAGCCGCTGGCAGATAATTATAGAAAGCTTATTTGGGTGAATGAGGAGTCCACGCAAGCAGGTTCTGAAGCATATGTCGCGTATAAGCATTTCGAATGGCAGGGGATTATTGATTACGCCAATGTTGACAGGCCATCAATTGCTTATGCCAAGCAATCATATGCTGATTGGAAGGTGAGATCTGCTGGCGGTGATGACTACTTGATGGTGTTTGTCAAAGATAAGCCTTATTGGACTGATGGAATAGGACAGATTCCTTTCGCTGTAGACACGTATCGACTCTATCTAGAGCGGTATCAAGATATTGATACCGCAATCAAGGAAACGATCGTGACTGGTATTCAGTTTGGTGACGGTATGCCAATCGGGGCTAAAGTCGATGAAAAAAATGAATATGATAATTTCATTATTTTAAGAGCAGCGTTGTGGGCTTCCGAAAACTTCAAGCTTATCGTAGAACATCACGCAGCGAGCCCTATTCGAAGTACCGAAAAAGAAATGAATCCTGTCAGCATTCCTTACGTGCCGACATCTAATGTCAGGCTGGAGAACCCAATTTTGCAGGGCGAACTGGATAAATATGGAATTTGGAATAAGCAGGTTGGCGAATAAATGAATAGTCGAATAGTCATAGGGTTCCTGATTCATTTTCTGGCATGTGCACTTTACATTGTCATGAATAATTATGCGGTGCCAATCTACAAAGAGATGGTGGGCGGGTTGACGTCTCGTGGTGTCGCTATCGGGATGGGGATGTATGTGATTTTTTACTTTTTTGTTTTTTGTAACTTCATTATTGTTTTTGTTAAGAGGATGCCAGTCAAAATTGGTATAGCCGTGTTTATGGTCTTGGCTATTTTGTATTACATGCTTCCACAATACCCTGTTCGCGGTATGGCATATGGTGCTCTGTCGGGAAGTTTGACTTTTATTGCAATTGTCATGTCCAGTCTGCTGGTGAGGGTTTGGGCGAAATTTTTCCAAAAACGTGAATCGCTGTGAGCAAGGTAGTGATATAGGTACAAAAAAGCGCTTAATTAATGGAGCTTGATGTGAATTCCAATCCGACACCGATGAGTTGCGCCGTTTCTAATAGTGCCCAGGTCGCGAAAATAACTTTCGGGGCTATTGCTTATTTATTGGTGATCGTTTTGTACGTGTTTGTTCATGATCTTGGAGTTTCTTTTTATAAAGAACGAATGGGCGGTTTCACGGCGAGGGGCGTTGCTATTGGGATAACTGCTGAGCTGATGTTTGGATTTTTTATATTCATCAATGTAGTTGTTTTCGTGCTGCCTAGAATGGCTTTGAAATTTGCAACGATAGTGCTGATGGTCGCGATCGTACTTTTCTATTTTCTTCCTGAGAATCCAGTTCGTGCGATGGCATACAGCATGCTGACAGGAGGTATGAGTGTCATCGCGTTATTCACACGCTCACTAGTTCATCGACTGATTATCCGACGCTGGCTTCGTGCCAGTTCGGTAACTTCACTAAATTCATGATCAGGCAGCTACTCCATGTCCTTTAACCACTACTACCAAAGCGAACTCACCGCACTTCGCCAGTTAGGTCGTCGATTCGCCGAGCGTAGCCCGGCATTGGCGCCTTTCCTTGGCCAGGCCGGGCGAGATCCGGATGTGGAGCGGTTGCTTGAGGGCTTCGCGTTCCTGACCGGCCGCCTGCGCCAGAAGCTCGACGACGAGCTGCCGGAGCTCAGCCATTCCCTGATGCACCTGCTGTGGCCGAACTACATGCGGCCGCTGCCTGCGTTCAGCATTTTGCAGTTCGATCCGTTGAAACGTTCGGGGCCTGCGTTGATGGTCGAGCGCGACACGCCAGTCGAGAGCGTGCCGGTCGATGACGTGCGCTGCCGCTTCCGCACCTGCTATCCGACCGAAGTCTTGCCGCTGGATCTGGCCGCGCTGAATTACTCGGTGAAGGGCGACGGCTCGCTGTTGAGCCTGCGTCTGGAGATGAGCGCTGACGGTCACCTCGGTGAATTGGAGTTGAGCCGTCTGCGTCTGCACTTCGCTGGCGAGCGTTACATCAGTCAGATGCTGTACCTCAGCCTGTTGCGCAATCTGGAAGGCATCGAGCTGATCCCGCTGGACGGCGCCGGCAAGCCGATCAATGGCGTGAACGGCATGCCGATGGCATTCAAGATGCCCGGCGACCGTGTGCAGCCGGTAGGTTTTGCCGAAGAAGAAGCGTTGATCCCGTATCCGCTGAATACCTTCCGTGGCTATCGCTACTTGCAGGAATACTTCGCTTTCCAGGACAAGTTCCTGTTCGTCGACGTCAACGGTCTGGACATGCTCAAGGCATTGCCGGAAGACACGTTGAAGCAAATGCGCGGCCTCGAGTTGCGCTTCGACATTCGCAAGAGCGGCATCATGCGCATGCGCCCGACGCTGGACAACGTGAAGCTCTACTGCACGCCGATCGTCAACCTGTTCAAGCACGACGCGCTGCCGATCCGCCTCGACGGCAAGCAAGACGAATACCTGCTGTTACCCGCCGAATTCGACCTGCAGAACTGCGGCGTGTTCTCGGTGGAAACGGTCACGGGATGGAAGCCCGGTGGCCTCGGGTATCAGGAATACGTGCCGTTCGAATCCTTCGAGCACGACCCGAGTTTCGACGTGCCCAACAGCCGTCCGCATTACAGCATCCGCCAGCGTTCGTCGCTGTTGCACGACGGCCTCGACACGTACCTGAGCTTCGGCATCCGCCACACCGAAGCCCACGAAACCCTGTCGATCGAGCTGATGTGCACCAACCAGAACCTGCCGCGCAAGCTCAAGCTCGGCGACATCAGCCAGGCCTGCGAAGACACGCCGGAGTTCCTGAGTTTCCGCAACATCACCCCGGCCACGCCCAGTTATGCGCCGCCGCTGAACCGCGACTTCCTCTGGAAGCTGATCAGCAACATGTCGCTCAACTATCTGTCGCTGGCCGACGTCAACGCGTTGAAGGTGATTCTGGAAACCTACGACCTGCCGCGCTACTACGACCAACACGCTGAAAAAGTCAGCAAACGCCTGCTCGGCGGGCTCAAGTCGATCAAGCACAAACACGTCGACCGGTTGCACCGAGGGTTACCGGTTCGCGGGTTGCGCACCGAACTGACCATCGACCCGGAAGGGTATATCGGCGAGGGCGACCTGTTCGTTTTCGCCTCGGTTCTTAACGAGTTTTTCGCGCTTTACGCCAGTCTCAATTCGTACCACGAGCTGCGAGTAAAAAGCACACAGGGAGAGGTGTACCAATGGACACCACGTATGGGCCTTCAGCCGCTTCTTTAAGCGGGCTGACCCGAGGAATACGCGAGTACTCGCTGTTTCAGGCCGTGCTGCTGGTGGTTGACCGGCTGCGCGAGGCCCACCCGCACCTGAGCCAGGACGATCTGTACGATCAGCTCGAATTCCAGGCCAACCCGAGCCTGGGTTTCCCTGGCAGCGACGTCGATCGCGTGGAGTTTTTCCACGAGCACGGGCAGATGCGCGCGCGCCTGCGTTTCAACCTGATCGGCCTGGTCGGTTCCGGCTCGCCACTGCCGGCGTTCTACGGTGAACAGGCCCTGGGCGACAGCGAAGACGGCAACCCGACCCGCAACTTCCTCGACCTGTTCCACCATCGCCTGCAACGGCTGATGCTGCCGATCTGGCGCAAGTACCGCTACCGCGCCAGTTTCGAGAGCGGCGCGCTCGATCCGTTTTCTTCCCAGCTGTTTGCGCTGATCGGCCTCGGCGGCGAAGAGATCCGCAAGGCCCAGGAACTGAACTGGAAACGCCTGCTGCCGTATCTCGGCTTGCTCAGCTTGCGGGCGCACTCGGCGGCGCTGATCGAAGCGGTGCTGCGTTACTACTTCAAGCACGCCGAACTGACCATCGAACAGTGCATCGAGCGTCGCGTGGAAATTCTCGACGAGCAGCGCAATCGCCTCGGTCGCGCCAACAGCCTGCTCGGCGAAGACCTGGTGCTGGGCGAACACGTGCGCGACCGCAGCGGCAAGTTCCGCATCCACATCCGCGAACTCGACTGGCAACGTTTCCACGAATTCCTGCCGATCGGTTTCGGCTACCAGCCGTTGTGCGCGCTGGTGCGGTTCACCCTGCGTGACCCGCTCGATTACGACATTCGCCTGGTGTTGCGCCAGGAAGAAATCCGCGAACTGCGCATCGGTGAGCAAAACGCCTGTCGCCTGGGATGGACCAGTTGGCTGGGCCGCGAAAAAGCGGACGGCGTGGTGACCCTGGGCAGCAAAATTCATTAAGGACAGATGACCCATGATCAACGTAGACCTGCAACAACTTATCCAGGCGCTGGACGCCGAAACCCGTCGTGATCTGGAAAGTTCGGCCGAGCGTTGCGTCGCCCGTGGCGGCAGCAAAATCCTCGTCGAAGACTTGCTGCTCGGCCTGCTGGAGCGCCCGCAAGGCTTGCTCGCACGCGCGCTGCAAGACGCCGAAGTGGATGCCGGTGAACTGAGTGCCGCGTTGCAATCGCGGGTCGAGCACAGCGCTTCGCGCAACCCGGTGTTCGCCCCGGAACTGGTGCAGTGGCTGCAAGACGCGTTGCTGGTGGCCAACCTTGAACTGGGCCAGAGCCAGGTCGAGCAGGCCGCGTTGATCCTCGCGCTGCTGCGCAATCCGATGCGCTATGCGGGCAGCCGCTACCAGTCGTTGCTGGCCAAGCTGAACATCGAACGCCTGAAAGAATTCGCCCTGTCGCAGAAAGAGCAACCGGCCACCGGCAAACCGGCTGTGCCCGGCGAATCGCTGTTGGAGCGCTTCACCCACAACCTGACCCAACAGGCCCGCGACGGCAAACTCGACCCGGTGCTGTGCCGCGACGGCGCGATCCGTCAGATGGTCGACATCCTTGCCCGCCGCCGCAAGAACAACCCGATCGTGGTCGGTGAAGCCGGCGTCGGCAAAACCGCCATCGTCGAAGGCCTGGCCTCGCGCATCGCCGCCGGTGAAGTGCCGCAAGTGTTGAAAGGCGTGGAGCTGTTGTCCCTGGACATGGGCCTGTTGCAGGCGGGCGCCAGCGTCAAAGGTGAATTCGAACGCCGCCTCAAAGGCGTTATCGATGAAGTCAAAGCCTCGCCGAAACCGATCATTCTGTTCATTGACGAAGCGCACACGCTGATCGGTGCGGGCGGCAATGCCGGCGGCTCCGACGCGGCCAACCTGCTCAAGCCAGCCCTGGCCCGTGGCGAGTTGCGCACCATCGCCGCCACCACCTGGGCGGAGTACAAGAAATACTTCGAAAAAGACCCGGCGCTGGCCCGTCGCTTCCAGCCGGTGCAACTGCACGAACCGACCGTCAGCGAAGCGGTGACCATCCTCCGTGGCCTGGCTCAGGTGTACGAGAAGAGCCACGGCATCTACTTGCGCGATGACGCAGTGGTCGCGGCGGCCGAGTTGTCCGCTCGTTACCTCGCGGGCCGTCAGCTGCCGGACAAAGCCGTCGACGTGCTCGACACCGCGTGCGCCCGCGTGCGCATCAGCCTCGCCGCTGCCCCGGAAAGCCTTGAGCGCCTGCGTGGCGAACTGGCTGAAGGCGGACGTCAGCGTCAGGCCCTGCGCCGTGATGCCGAAGCCGGTTTGCTGATCGATCACGAAGCGCTGGACGCGTTGGAAGATCGTCTGGCCGCCGCCGAAGACGAAATGGTCGCATTGGAAACCCTGTGGACCGAACAGAAAGAACTGGCTGAACGCCTGCTGGACCTGCGTCAGCAACTGGCCAAGGCTCGCGAAGCCGCAGCCGTCGAGCCGACCATCACGGTCGAAGAAGACGCCGAAGGCACCGTGATCGAAACGCTGCCGGTGGACGAAGCGCACAGCGTCGAAGCCCTGGAAGCCGCGCTTAATGAAACTCACAAAGCCCTGACCGAGCTTCAGGTCAAAGAACGTCTGGTGAGCTTCGAAGTGTGCCCGCGTCTGGTCGCCGAAGTGATCAGCGCCTGGACCGGCGTGCCATTGGCGCAACTGGCTCGCGAACACAACGCCAAGGTCGCGAGTTTCGCCACCGACCTGCGCACGCGCATTCGTGGTCAGGAACAAGCCGTTCACGCCCTGGACCGCTCGATGCGCGCCACCGCTGCCGGCCTGAACAAACCGGATGCGCCGGTTGGCGTGTTCCTGCTGGTCGGCCCGAGCGGCGTCGGCAAGACCGAAACCGCGCTGGCCCTGGCCGACTTGTTATACGGCGGTGATCGTTTCATCACCACCATCAACATGTCCGAGTTCCAGGAGAAGCACACCGTGTCGCGCCTGATCGGTGCGCCACCGGGCTACGTCGGTTACGGCGAAGGCGGCATGCTCACCGAAGCCGTGCGCCAGAAGCCGTACTCGGTCGTGCTGCTCGATGAAGTCGAAAAAGCCGACCCTGACGTGCTGAACCTGTTCTACCAAATCTTCGACAAAGGCGTGGCCAACGACGGCGAAGGGCGCGAGATCGATTTCCGCAACACGTTGATCCTGATGACCTCGAACCTGGGCAGCGACCGCATCAGCGAACTCTGCGAAAACGGCGCACGCCCATCGGCCGAAGTCCTCGAAGAAACCATTCGCCCGGTGCTGAGCAAACACTTCAAACCGGCGTTGCTGGCACGGATGCGCGTGGTGCCTTACTACCCGGTGGGCGGCCCGGTGCTGCGCGAGCTGATCGAAATCAAACTCGGTCGTCTGGGCGAACGCCTGAACCGTCGTCAGCTGGATTTCACCTACTCGCAAGACCTCGTCGATCACCTCGCCGAACGCTGCACCCAAAGCGACAGCGGCGCGCGTTTGATCGACCACTTGCTCGACCTGCACGTGCTGCCGCTGGTGGCCGATCGCTTGCTCGACGCGATGGCCACCGGTGAAAGCCTCAAGCGTGTCCACGCGACGCTCGACGGCAACGCCAGCGTGACGTGCGAGTTCGCCTGAGGTGGGTGTGATGTTCACTCAAGTGCCGCAACCGCTGGTCTATGCCGAAGCCTTGCTGGCGCAGTTCGCCAGCCTGTCGCGCGCGGCGGACGGTGCTGCGCTGCTGGGTGACTTCGTGCGCGGGTTGGCCGAGCTCAGTGGTTGCGAATTGACGCAGCTGTACTTGCTGGACGCGACTCACACATGCCTGGGGATGAACGCCGAGTGCCTCAACGGCATCCTGCAACCCCGGGAAGCGGCGAGCCTGCCGGCGGATTACAACGGTGAACAACTGCTGCAATTCGCCCTGTGCCAGAACCGCGTAGTGAGCCTCAGCGAGTTGAGCGGCAGCCTGCACGAAACCAGTTTCCTGCCGCCGCAGGCCACGCCTTGGCAGTCGCTGTTGTGCGTGCCGCTGGTCAATCAGCAGAAGGCCGTCGAAGGCTTGCTGCTGTGCGCCAGTCGCCGGCACATCGACCTGCAAGGCTTTGCCGATTCCCTCGCTCAATTGGGTTCGTTCGTGCTGGGCCAACTGCATCTGTTGCAGCGTTTGCGCCAGCCGGCGGGTGAGACGAGACCGCTGAAGGCCAGCATTCCGAGCGCCAGCGGTTACGGCCTGATCGGCAAGAGCAAGGCCATGCGCCAGACCTACTCGCTGATCAGCAAAGTCCTGCACAGCCCGTACACCGTGCTGCTGCGCGGCGAAACCGGCACCGGCAAGGAAGTGGTCGCGCGCGCCATCCACGACTGCGGTCCGCGTCGTTCCCAGGCGTTCATCGTGCAGAACTGCGCGGCGTTCCCCGAGAACCTGCTGGAAAGCGAGCTGTTCGGCTACCGCAAAGGCGCGTTCACCGGCGCAGACCGCGACCGTGCCGGGCTGTTCGATGCGGCCAATGGCGGCACCTTGCTGCTCGATGAAATCGGCGACATGCCGTTGTCCCTGCAAGCCAAGCTGTTGCGCGTTTTGCAGGAAGGCGAGATTCGCCCGCTGGGTTCCAACGACACCCACAAGATCGACGTGCGCATCATCGCCGCGACGCACCGGGATTTGTCGGTGCTGGTCAGCGAAGGCAAATTCCGCGAGGACTTGTACTACCGCCTCGCGCAATTCCCGATCGAGTTGCCAGCCCTGCGTCAGCGCGAAGGCGACATCCTCGACCTGGCCCGCCACTTCGCCGACAAGGCGTGCTCGTTCTTGCAGCGCGATGCGGTGCGTTGGTCCGATGCGGCGCTGGATCACCTGTCCGGTTACGCGTTCCCCGGCAACGTGCGCGAACTCAAAGGCCTGGTCGAACGTGCCGTTTTGCTGTGCGAGGGCGGCGAGTTGCTGGCCGAGCATTTCTCCCTGCGCATGGAAGCCATGCCGGAAGACAACAGCCTGAACCTGCGCGAACGCCTGGAGCAGGTCGAGCGCAGCCTGCTGCTCGATTGCCTGCGCAAAAACGACGGCAACCAGACCCTCGCCGCCCGCGAACTCGGCCTGCCGCGCCGCACGCTGCTGTACCGCCTTGGGCGCCTGAATATCAATTTGGGTGACTTCGGTGGGTAGGAATATGACCACCGATTTCACCTCATTCGCTTCTAACAGCGCCGCCCAACCGGGTCGGCGCTTTGTGCTTTGTCTACCCATGGAGACCCTCTGATGCCTGTTCGTCACTGGCAAGCCGTCCTGCTGACCCTCGTCGTTCTATGCGGCCTCGGCGGCTGTAGCGGCAATTACAAATACAACGACAACACCTATCGCCCATTGGGTGATCCGCAGGCGGTCAATCGCGGCAAGTGACCGCAAGGAGTATCACCATGGAACTGGTTTTCGAAATGCTGAACACCAAGCAATTCGTGCCCACGGATTTGTGCCAGAAGACCTTCAAGCAGGCCGGTGGCGTGATTGGCCGGGGTGAGGACTGCGACTGGATCATTCCCGACCGCAAGCGTCATCTGTCCAACCATCACGCGTTGATCAGCTACCGCGAAGGCACGTTTTTCCTGACCGATACCAGCAGCAACGGTATCCAGGACAGCGAAAGCGGCGCGCGCCTGCGCAAAGGCGAAGCGATGCGCATCGAACACGGCAGCGTGTACGTACTGGGTGATTTCGAGATCCGTGCACGGCTGGTGCGCGATCCGGCGACCTTCGACGTCGAAGTCGGCCGTCCGCAAGCGGCCGGCAGCATCATTCCGGACGATGCGTTCCTCGACCTCGACCCGCTGAACGCCCTTGATCAGCAAGAGCGCGTGTATTCGGAAATCGACGAACTGATTTCGCCGAGCACGACCATCGAGGACACCCGTCAGCGCGCTGATTACGCACGCATCGACATGGAAAGCCTGATGGTCCCGGAGCTGATCAACGCCCCGGCAGAGCCAGCCCCCGCGCCACCGCCCAAAGCCGTCGAGCGTCAGAGCGAAGGTTTCTGGGAACACTTCGGCGCGGCACTGGGCGTGGACCTCAAAGGCCTCGACCACGACGCCCGCGAAGCCCTCGCGCTGAATGCTGCGCGCTTGCTCAAGCAGAGCGTCGGCGGTTTGCAGCAGAGCCTGCGCACCCGCAGCGAACTGAAGAACGAACTGCGCCTGGCCCAGACCATCGTTCAAGGCACAAACAAAAACCCGCTGAAATTTGCCGTCGATGCCGGTGAAGCGCTGGGCATTTTGTTGCAGCCGAACAAGCCGGGTCAGTTGCCGGCCGAGCAAGCGATCTCTCGTGCGTTCCGCGATTTGCAGGCGCATCAAGTGGCCTTGCTCACCGCCAGCCGCGCCGCCGTTCGCGGCACGCTGGAACACTTCTCGCCAGAGCAATTGACCCTGCGTTTCGAGCGCGACAACAAGCCGATCATGGCCACGTCCGGCAGTCGCTGGAGAGCCTACGGTCGTTATCACCAGGCCCTGCGCCAGGACGATGACTGGAGCGAGCGCCTGTTGGCCCGCGACTTTGCCCAGGCCTACGAAGAACAGATCCGCCTGATTTCTACCCTTCACACCGACCACCAAGGATGATGCGCATGTCTCGCTGCTCGACCGCTTTTTTCAAGACGCTGACGGCGTTCGCGGCCCTGGTGCTGCTGGCCGGTTGCTCGTCGCTGTCGCCGTATTCCCACGTCACCAAGCTCAATCTGAAGCTCACCGCCAGCGATCAGCTGAACCCGGACCTCAACGGGCGTCCGTCGCCGATCGTCGTGCGCCTGTTCGAGCTCAAGCACCCGGTGACCTTCGAAAATGCTGACTTCTTCAGCCTGTACGAGCGCGCCAAGGAGTCCCTGGCCCCGGACCTGGTGGCCAGCGAAGAACTCGAACTGCGCCCGGGCGAAACCGTCGAGCTCAAGCTCAGCGTGGAGGAGGGCAGTCGCTACGTCGGCATCCTCGCAGCCTACCGTGACCTGCCGGAAACCAAATGGCGCTACACGGTGCAAGTCACCCCGGTGGAAGTCACCGACGCTGATTTGACCCTCGATCAGGCCGGTATTCGCAACAGCAACGAAACGCTCGCCAAGGCGGATGACTGATCATGAATTCCCATAAAGTCATTTGGCAGGAAGGCATGCTGCTGCGTCCGCAGCACTTCCAGCATAACGACCGCTATTACGATCACCAGATGAAGACCCGCACCCAGTTACTGGGCAGTTACACCTGGGGCTTCCTCAATCTGGAAATCGATTTGCAGTTCCTCAACATGGGCAAACTGGTGATCAGCCAGGCCTCGGGGATTCTGCCGGACGGCAGCCTGTTCGAGCTCGGCGGCAACACCGAGCCGTTGGCGCTCGACGTGCCGCCGAACACCGGCAACACGCCGATCTACCTGGCGCTGCCGCTGGTCACGGGCAATCACATCGAGTCCCGCCGCCCGGAGCAATCCGACGTGCTGGCGCGCTACACCGCGTATGAAGCGGAAGTGGCCGACTCCAACGCCGGTGACGATTCCGCGAGCCAGGTCAGCTGCGGCCGCCCGGATTTCAAACTGTTGCTCGGCGAGCAGCAAAGCGACCAGGCCTACGTGAAGCTGAAGATCTGCGAAGTGCTCGATACCACGCCCGACGGCGTGATCAGCCTCGACCCGGATTTCGTGCCGACCTACATTCAGGCGCATGCCTCCAGCTACTTGCTGTCGTGCCTGAAAGAAGTGATCAGCATGCTCGGTCACCGTGGCGACACCATCGCCGAGCGCATCCGTTCCAACGGCAAGGTCGGTGGTGCGGAAGTCGGCGACTTCATGATGCTGCAACTGATCAACCGGACTGAACTGCTGCTGCGCCACTACCTCGGCCTGGAGCAGGTTCACCCGGAAGAGTTGTACCGCACGCTGCTGACCATGCTTGGCGACCTGGCGACCTTCTCCAGCGACAGCAAACGCCCGCGTCTGGACAGCCGTTACCAGCACAGCGACCAGGGCGCGAGCTTCCGCAAACTGATGGAAGCGATTCGTCAGGTGCTGTCGATGGTGCTCGAACAGCACGCCATCGAACTGGTGCTGCAAGCGCGTCAGTACGGGATCATCGTCTCGCCGTTGCACGACCACAAACTGCTGGGCTCGGCTTCGTTCGTGCTCGCCGCCAGTGCCAACTGCGACTCCGAAGAACTGCGCCATCGTTTGCCGGCGCACCTCAAGGTGGGCCCGGTGGAGCGCATCCGCCAACTGGTCAACCTGCATCTGCCGGGCATCAAGGTCAAACCGTTGCCGGTGGCCCCGCGGCAGATCGCGTTCCACTCCAACAAAACCTATTTCATTCTCGAACTCAGTTCCGAAGACCTGGCACAACTCGAGCGCTCCGGCGGCTTCGCGTTCCACGTGTCCGGCGAATTCGCCGAGCTTGAACTGAAATTCTGGGCCATCAGGAACTGACCGACATGATCAAGGACATGGAACATAACCAGGACGATAAAACCGTCCTGCTCGACCGCCAGGGCCACGGCCCTGCTTCGAGTCCGCTGACCGATTTCGCTGCACCGCCGCGTTTTGAACAGCTCGAAGAACGGATGATTTACGCGGCGCGTTTGCGCCCGGCGGAATCCTTCAACATCAGCCTCAATTCGCTGGTGGCCGCCGCGTCCGATCTGTTGTCGGAAGTGGTGCGCCTCAAGCACAGCGACACCCGCGAAGACATGTACGCGCTCAACGAGCGACTGACCGCCGGGTTGAAACTGTTTGAAGTGCGCGCCCTGCACAACGGCGCCGAAAGCAGCCAGGTGATGGCCGCGCGTTACGTGCTCTGCACCGTGGTCGACGAAGCCGTCGTCACCACGCCGTGGGGCAACGAAAGCGAGTGGTCGCAGATGAGCCTGCTCAGCAGCTTCCACAACGAAACCTTCGGCGGCGAGAAGTTCTTCCAGCTGCTGGATCGCCTGTCGAAAAACCCAGTCAAGCACCTGCCTATGCTGGAGCTGATGTACCTGTGCCTGTCGCTGGGCTTCGAAGGCAAGTACCGCGTGCAAGCCCGCGGCATGCTCGAGCTCGAAGGCATCCGCGACGCCTTGTATCGCCAGATCCGTCAGTTGCGCGGCGACGTGCCACGTGAGCTTTCGCCGCACTGGGAAGGCTTGAACGATCAGCGCCGCAGCCTGGTGCGCATCGTGCCGGCGTGGATGGTGGTGCTGTTCACCGTGGTCTGCCTGGTGGTGATGTATTCGGGTTTCGCCTGGGTGTTGGGCGAGCAACGCGAAACCGTTCTGCAACCTTTTCAGCAGCTAGATCCGGCCGCGGTCCAGCCGCAGTCGCAGCCGTAAACAGGGACGTGTGATGAAAAAGTTTTTCAAGAAAGTCGGCGCATTCTTGCGCAAGACCTGGGTCTGGACCTTGCTGGTGGTGCTGTTCCTCGCGCTGCTGGTGTGGTTCGTCGGGCCGCTGCTGGCCGTTGATGACTACAAGTTCTGGGAAGGATCGACCTCCCGTTTGTTGACCATCAGCGTGCTGTTCCTGATCTGGGGCCTGACCATGGTCTTCGTCAGCTGGCGCGCCGGTGTGCGCAAAAAAGCGGTCGAGGACACCGAAGACGGTCAGGATCGTATCCGCCGTGAAGAGCTGATCGACGAAGAACAGAAAGAGCTTCGCGTGCGCTTCAAGGATGCGTTGAAAACCCTGAAGACTTCGAGCCTGTATCGCGGTCGCAGCGAGCGCTGGCGCAGTGATTTGCCGTGGTACTTGCTGATCGGTCCGCAGGGCAGCGGCAAGACCAGCCTGCTGGACTTCTCGGGCCTTGAGTTTCCGATCAACAAGATCGACCGCAAACTGACCCGCGATACCCTCGGCACCCGTCATTGCGACTGGTATTTCGCCGACCACGGTGTGCTGATCGACACCGCCGGGCGTTACCTGACCCAGCCGGATGCCGAAGTCGATGGCAGCGCCTGGAGCACCTTGCTCGACCTGCTGCGCAAGCGTCGCCGCAACCGTCCGTTGAACGGCGTGCTGGTGACCATCCCGGTTGAATTACTGCTGGGCAACACCGAGCAGGACCTCGATACCCTGGCTCGCCAGGTGCGTGCGCGTCTGCAAGACGTGCATCAGAAACTGCACGTCGATGTGCCGGTTTATCTGGTGCTGAGCAAGGCCGACAAGCTGCTCGGTTTCGACGAGTTCTTCGATCAACTGACCCGCGAAGAAAGCGATCAGGTGCTCGGCACCAGCTTCCGCAAAGAGCAGAGCGGCACCGATGTCGCCGTCCTGCGCGCCGAGTTCGAAGAGCTGCTGCGTCGCCTGAACAGCCAGGTCATCATGCGCATGCACCAGGAGCGCGACACCCAGCGCCGAGGCCGCATCCTCGACTTCCCGCATCAGCTGGGGCAGATCGGCGAGCGCCTGTGCCTGTTCGTCGACATGGCGTTCACCGGCAACCGCTACCAGCGTGTCAGCCAATTGCGCGGTTTCTACCTGACCAGCGCGCCGCACCTGACTCAAGAGATGGACCAGACCACCGCCGGCATCGGCGCCAGTCTGGGCATGAGCGCCGGCATGTTGCCGACCTTGCGCAGTGGCCGTTCGCGGTTCATCCACCATTTGCTCAGCCGGGTGATCTTCCCCGAGGCCGATCTGGCCGGTCTGGACAAGCGCGAACGCAGCCGCATCCATTGGGGCCAACGTGCCCTGTACGTGGGCGCATTGGCGGCACTGGCGCTGTTCGGCATGCTGTGGGCGGGCGGGTTCTCCGCCAACTACGAGCGTCTGGAAAACCTGCGCAACCTGGCCACCAACTGGACTCAACAGCGCTCGGCCCTGACCGCGCGTGATGATTCCATGGCCGTGCTCAAGACCCTCGACACCAGCTATGCGGCGACCCAGGTCTTCCCGAAAAAAGGTGACGTGTCGTACCACGAGCGTGGCGGTCTGTACCAAGGTGAAGAGGTCAACCCGGTGGTCAAGGACGCCTACGAGCGTGAGCTCGAAGCGCAATTGCTGCCGAAGGTTGCGACGCTGCTGGAAGGGCAGATCCGCGCCAACATGAAGGACCGCGAACGCTTGCTCAACAGCCTGCGCGCGTACCTGATGCTGAACATGAAGGATCGTCGCGATGCGGCATGGCTCAAGGATTGGGTCGCCACTGACTGGTCCCAGCGTTACGCCGGCAACACCGCGGTGCAGAACGGTCTGAACACGCACTTCGAGCGTTTGCTCAAGCAGCCGTTTATCTACCCGCTGAACGATCAACTGGTGGCGCAGGCGCGTCAGGTATTGCGCAGCGAGTCGCTGGCCAACGTGGTTTACCGGATGCTGCGCGAGCAGGCCCGCAACCTGCCGGAATACCGTTTGAGCCAACACATGGGCCCGCAGGCTTCACTGTTTGTCGGCACCGACTACGTGATCCCGGGGTTCTACACCCAGCAGGGTTATCAGCAGTACTTCTCGGTTCAGGGTTCTGCGCTGGTCACCGACATCCTGCGTGACAACTGGGTACTGGGCGAAGGCTCGGGCATCAGCGGCATGGACTTGCGTCGTCTGATGGTCGAATTGGAGCAACTGTACTTCCGCGACTACGCCAACTTCTGGAGTGAGGCGGTCGGCCAGGTTGCCCTGCCACCGATCAACGATGCGGGCGAGGGCGCCGAGCAACTGGCGGGCCTGACGTCGGCCAATTCTCCGGTGCTGCAACTGCTGGTGGAAGTGCGCGAGAACACCCGGTTCCCGGCAGAAGCCGAACCGGCTGAGCAAGCGGCTGATGCCGCTGGAGCACTGGCCGATCAGAAAGGCAAACTGGGCAAGCTGGGCAAACTGGCGTCTGCCGCAGCAGACCAGGCCGCAGACATGACCGCGATGAAAAACCTGCCGGACACCGCGAAGAAATCCCTGCAACGTCGCTTCGAACCACTGCACCGTCTGCTGGATGACAACAACGGCCCGGCCGCCGATTTGACCCCGGCACTGACGGCGCTCAACGACCTGCAAATGCAACTGGCGAGTCTGGCGCGTGCCAGTTCCCCGGATCAGGCCGCGTTCGAAATGGCCAAGACCCGCATGAGCGGCCAGCGTGATGCGCTGAGCGCCCTGCGCAATGCCTCGAACCGTCTGCCACGTCCGGTCAGCGTGTGGTTCAACGTGTTGGCTGAAGACACCTGGCGTCTGGTGCTGAACGATTCCTACCAGTACCTGAACCAGCGTTATCAGAGCGAGCTGTACAGCTTCTACGGCAAGGCGATCAACAAGCGTTACCCGTTCAGCGCCCACAGCACCAGCGACGTTGCGATCAGCGATTTCCGCGAGTTCTTCAAGGCGCAGGGCATCAACGATCGCTTCTTCGAGACCTACATGCGTCCGTTCGTCAGTGGCGATCCAGGCAACTACCGCCTGCGCACCATCGACGGTCACAGCATGCCGATCTCCAAGGTCTACCTCGACCAGATGGCCGCGGCCCAAGTGATCCGCCAGAGCTTCTTCTCGGTCAACCCGGCCGAGCCGCAAGTGCAGTTCAAACTGGAGCCGTACACCCTCGACCCGGCCGTCAGCCGTTCCGAGTTCAAGTTTGGCGACAAGACCATCGAATACCGCCACGGCCCGATCGTGCCGGTGTCGTTCAAATGGCCGACCGACGCTGAAGACGGACGCACCAGCCTGGTCCTCGACAAAATGGCCGGACGCCCGATCGGTATTGAGAAGAACACTGGCCCATGGTCGCTGTTCCGTCTGTTCGACCTGATGCAGACCGAATACCTGAGCGGTCGCGACGTGCTGGTGCTGAAAGCTGACGTGGGTGGCCTGCGCGCCAATTACCTGCTCAGCAGCCAGCGCACGCCGAACCCGTTCGACATGGGCGTGCTGCGCACCTTCCGTATGCCGGTGCAGCTCTGATGCTGGTTGCCAGTCCCTGGCGCAGCGCTGCGCGTACCGATCCGGGCAAGGTTCGGGCGCGCAACGAAGATGCTTTCCTCGACTGTCCACAGCAGGGGCTGTGGGTGGTCGCGGACGGCATGGGCGGTCATCAGGGTGGCGACATCGCCAGCCAGTTGATCGTCGCCAGCCTGGCGGAATTGCCGGTGCAGGACGACTTCGACGAACGACTCAAAGGCATTCGCCAGTGCCTGCACTGGTTGAATCGCCGCCTGGGTCAGGAGTTGACCGTCACCGCCGGGCGCCATGACAGCATCATGGGCAGCACCGTGGTGGCGCTGCTGGTGGAAGGCAATCGCGCGGCCTGCATCTGGGCCGGCGACAGCCGCTGCTACCTGTGGCGTGGCCAGCGCTTGTATCAGCTGTCCAAGGACCATTCGCTGCAACAGCAACTGATCGACGAGCAAAACATGAGCGTCGAAGACGCCCGTGCGCATCCGTCGGCCCATGCCCTGACCCGTGCGGTCGGGGCCGCCGATGTGTTGACGCTGGACGTGCTCGAGCTCGAGGTTTACCCCGGCGATTCGTTTCTGTTGTGCAGCGACGGTTTGTACCAAGGGCTCAGCAGCGATGCCCTGGGCAATGCCCTGAGCCTGACCGCGCCGCACGTTGCTCTGGAGCGTCTGTTCGACGGCGCTTTGCGTGGCTCGGCCCGGGACAACCTGACTGCCGTGGTGATCCGACAATGACCCAACTCATGCCGCCGCTCGACGACCTGCTGGTGACCGACGAGGAAGCCAATAACCTGACTTACTTTGCGTTCGCAAAGCCGCACAAGGCGGAGCCCGCGCTGGCGCCTACCAAGGCCAGCATCGGCGAAATGCCCGACGTGCTCGCAGGCCGTTACCGCATCGAGCGTCTGCTCGGTGCCGGCGGCATGGGCGCGGTTTACCGCGCACGGGACTTGCTGAGCGAACAGTTCGGCGATCCCGACCCTTACATCGCGCTGAAAATCCTCAGCGAAGAATTTGCCGAATCGCCGGACGCCAGCGCCTTGCTCTACAGCGAGTTCGCCCTGACCCGACGCCTGCGCCACGACAACGTGCTGCGCTTCCACACCTTTGAAGTGGACACCGATTGCCAGCGCGCCTTCATCACCATGGAACTCATGCGTGGGCTAACCCTGGATAAATTACTCTGCGAGCGCCCCCTGGGCCTGCCGTGGAAAGAACTGCGCGACATCGCGCTGCCGCTGCTCGACGCGCTGGCCTACGCCCACGCTCGCGGCGTGCTGCACGGTGACATGAAGCCGAGCAACGTGATGCTCAGCGAAGAAGGCGTGCGCCTGTTCGACTTCGGCCTCGGCCAGGCAGAGGAGGGCATCTTGCCCGGCCTGCCACACCTGAGTCGCGACCGTTTCAACGCCTGGACCCCGGGCTACGCCGCCCCGGAGCTGCTCGAAGGCCAACCGCTGTCGGCCAGTGCCGATGTGTACGGCGTGGCCTGCGTGCTCTACGAACTGGCGGGCGGCAAACACCCGTTCCGCCGCTTGTCGTCAGTCGAGGCCCGCGACGGCCAACTCGACCGCGAGCTGCACGCACCGCGCAATCTACCGAAACACTGCTGGCCAGCCCTGCGAACGGCGCTGGCTTTCGATGCGGCCAAGCGCACCATCACCGCCGCCCAATTGCGTGACGCCCTGGGCGCCACTTCGTCTTTGCTGCAACGCCTGCGACTGCGGGCGTAACGGATGACTACCGAACAGGGAGCAAGCAATGTTCAACCTCGCTAACGAAACACATTTCACTCTGACGGTTGAAGACTACGTCGGCGACCTGCAAGTGCTGTCGTTCACCGGCACCGAAGGCATCAGCCAGCCGTATCGCTTCGACCTCGAACTGGTCAGCGAAAACCCCGACCTGGACCTGGAAAAACTCCTGCACAAACAGGCGTTCCTGGCGTTCGATCCGCAGGGCTCCGGCATCCATGGCCAGATCTACCGTGTCGCCCAAGGCGATGCCGGCAAGCGCCTGACCCGCTACAAAGTCTCCCTGGTGCCGCAACTGCAATACCTGCATCACCGCACCAACCAGCGCATCTACCAGCAGATGTCCGCGCCGAAAATCATCGCGCTGATCCTCGACGAGCACGGCATCAAGGGCAACGCCTACAGCTTCCAGCTCAGCCAGCCCTACCCGGACCGCGACTACTGCGTGCAGTACGACGAAACCGACCTGCACTTCGTCCAGCGCCTGTGCGAAGAAGAAGGCATTCACTACCACTTCCAGCACAGCGCCAAAGGTCATCTGCTGGTCTTCGGCGACGACCAGACCGTGTTCCCGAAACTCGGGCAGCCAACGGCTTATGTGCAAGGCAGCGGCATGGTCGCCGACGAGCCCGTCATCAAAGGCTTCAAACTGCGCCTGGAAACCCGCACCGGCCGCGTCACGCGCCGCGACTACGACTTCGAAAAACCACGCCTGCAACTTGAAGCCGCGTACAAACCCGACGGCGAAAGCACCGAGCCCGACCTCGAAGACTACGACTACCCAGGCCGCTTCCTCGACCGCGCGCGCGGCAAATTCCTCAGCCAACGCGCCCTCGAACGCCACCGCGCCGACTATCAGCAAGCCGAAGGCAAAAGCGATCAGACCACCCTGGTCAGCGGCCACTTCCTGGAAATGTCCGACCACCCACGCACCGAGTGGAACGACCTCTGGCTGCTCACCGAAATCGTCCACGAAGGCAAACAACCGCAAGTCCTCGAAGAGTCGGTGACCAGCGACACCACCGACAACAAAGACGACTTCCACCAGGGCTACCGCAACCGCTTCCTCGCCACCCCATGGAACGTCTTCTACCGCCCTGCGCTGCAACACCCGAAACCGCGCGTGCTCGGCAGCCAAACCGCCATGGTCACCGGCCCCAAAGGCGAAGAAATCCACTGCGACCAATACGGTCGCATCAAAGTGCAATTCCACTGGGACCGCGAAGGGTTGGCGGATGACAAAACCAGCTGCTGGATGCGCGTCTCTTCGAGTTGGGCCGGGGATCGGTATGGCGCGATTGTCATTCCGCGCATCGGCATGGAAGTACTCGTCACCTTCCTCGAAGGCGACCCCGACCAACCGCTGGTGACCGGTTGCCTGTACCACAAGGAAAATCAGGTTCCCTACGAACTGCCGGCCAATAAAACCCGCACCGTGTTCAAAACCCTCAGCTCACCGGGGGGCGGTGGGTTCAATGAGCTGCGGATTGAGGACAAGAAGGGAGCCGAGCAGATCTTTATTCATGCCCAGCGGGATTGGGATGAAAACATTGAGCATGATCAGAAGATTCGTGTGGGCAATGAGCGGCATGACACGGTGGTCAAGAACACCTACACCGAACTCAAGGCTGAAGAGCATCGCACGACGATTGCTGATCGTAAGGTTGAAACGCGGCTGGATGATCACCTGACGATTGGGCAGAACCAGCATGTGAAGCTCGGGACTGCGCAGCTGACGAGTGTCGGGAAAGAGATTCATCTGAAGGCTGGGGCGAAGATTGTTATTGAGGCTAGTTCGGAGCTGACCATCAAGGGTAGTGGCAGCTTCATCAAACTGGATGCCAGTGGTGTGACTGTGGTTGGGCCGGTGGTGAAGATCAATGCCGGCGGTTCGGCGGGCAGTGGCACGGGGATTGGCATCAAGCCACCGCGTCTGCCGGGCGCTGCGGATTCAGACATCGCTGGTGCGGTACCGCCACAGGCGCTCGGCAATGCGCCAATGCCGCCACCGCCAGTCTGCAAGGAATGTCTGGCCCGGGCCAAACGTAACGCTCAAGCTCTGGCCGCGAGATAAAGGACGACTTTATGTACACAAGCAACGTGCACTGGCTCGACGAGTTATGGGTCAACGCCCAGCAACTGCAACACCAGCACCTCGACCTGCTGATCGACGCCACCAGCCTCGACTACCCGCTGCTGCAAGAACTGGCGGAGCAACCCGACGTGGCCAAACTGGCCAAGCTGTTCGAAAACACCCCGGAAGTCGCCATCGCCGATTTCGGCCCGCTGCTGCTGCGCGTAGACAACACCCAACGTCCCTGGCTGAAAACCTTCATCAGCGCCGTCGACTGCAACAAACACGTCGTCGCCCTGTTCAGCCCTTGGTCATTCGAAGCGCTGGCCGATCATCTGCGAGGCTTCCTCCAGGCGCAATGGAATCAAGGCCGCTCCGAAGGCGTTTTGCGTTACTACGACCCGCGCATGCTGCTGCCAGTCGCCGAAACCCTGACCCCCGCGCAAAGCAACGCCTTCCACGCCGCTGTGATTTCCTGGCACTGGCTCGACCGCGACCAACACCCACAAAGCCTGCCCGGCAACTACGTGCGCCACGCACCGACACCGGCCAGCGGCCCCGTCATGTTCGACCACCCGCAAGTGGCCAACCTGCTTGCCTGGACAGAGGCTGATGCTTACCGGGTTGATCGCTGTGCTGTGCCTCAGAACTATGGTTTGAGCCGCAACGAGAGTCTTATTCGTCATTTGTACAGAAGCCAATTGGCGGCGAATCAGAAGGGGTTGAAAGAGCCGGAGGAGCGGGAGCCGTTTATTGAGCAGTGGTTGGTGGAGAACTCGCCGTTTGTGATTGATGAGCCGGTGAGGGCGTTGATTTGATGAGCATCTTGACGGGATTTGCCGGGGAGGCGATCTCTTCCTGGCTGGCCCGTGGGTGGGTGTTAGGGATCGTAGTGATGTTAAGTGGTTGCAGCAGTGCTCCATCGAAGGTGCTGGCGGCACCGGTGACGGGTTACAACCACACATCCTCCAACATTAATAATTTTAGTGTCGACGGCGCCAGTGGCGCAAATATAGGGCCTCATCAAGGTGGCGGTACCGAAGTCTGCTGTGGCATGGTTCCTCGCTATTGGACGTCAGGATTGAAGGCTATTGTCGAATGGGAGGAAGACCCTGACCTTCGCGGAAGTATCAAGCGAGATCATGGGCAGCTCGATACCAAGGACTATGCGCGACATGCAGCTAATTATTCGCGTCATAAGGTAGTGGTGGATATTCCGCAGTACAACGTACCTGGAAGTTTAAAAGTTCACTTTCTTCCATGCGATGAAGTGCGCGTTTCAGTCACTGGAATAACACCCGGATATCCGGGGTATCCCTACAACTATCCTATGAATATGCCGGAGCCAAAAGAATGTCCGAGCCGATAAAAAAAGATAATAAACCACGTCCTAGCTCTGTATCGGTTGCGCCGGCATTTCCTTTGCGTCGGCTTTTGCCTACTGTTCCACGTCCTGTGAGACTTGAGCGAAGTTATGCCTAGGGTAGAAAAGAGAAATTTTGTCATGCAATCAATAAATATACTTGCAGGAAGCATTGCACCCGGCTCTCCGGGTGTTTCATTAACTATTCGATGAGCATGGAGGAGGCGAAGGTATGTTTAAACTCATAAGTACGGGTTTCGAGGTGCGACTTGTCGCGACATTGAAGTCCGCCGGATTTTTCCAAGAAAGGCAAGTGGCGAAAGTGTCTAAAAGCCAAGATTCGTACGGCCTACGTAAATTTTTGCTGCTGGTCGGATTATTTACCTTAAGTGCCTGCCAAGCAGAGTCGAGGATGTTATCCGCGCCAGTGACTGGTTATAACCATACTTCCACAAATATCAACAGCTTTAGTGTCAATGGTGCCGGCGGAGGTAACGTAGGTCCGCATCAGGGCGGTGGCAGTGAAGTATGCTGTGGCGTGGTCCCCCGCAACTGGACTCCGGGATTGAGAGCCATTGTCGAGTGGGAAACGGATCCTGATCCATATGCCTATAAAAAGTGGCCGGAGAAGCCTTACTCTGATGCTTGGCGAAAGCGTATGGCAGAACAAAAACAGCAAAACTCGCGTCATAAAATAGTTGTTGAAATACCTCAGTATGATGTTCCGGGAAGTTTAAAAGTACACTTTCTTCCCTGTGATCAGGTGCGTGTTTCGGCCGCTGGTGTTTCTCCTGGTTACCCTGGTTATCCTTATAACTTTCCAATGAATATGCCGGAGCCAAAAGTATGTCCGAGCCACTAATTTCTCAGGCAAAGCCACGCCCAAGCTCTGCATCAGTTGCTCCGGTCTTCCCGTTAACTAGACTGCTTCCTACCGAGCCAAATCAACTCTCAAAAAACATTAGTCAACAAAAACGAGATGAGGTCGCCTTTGGTAATAAGCAACGTAAGAAAAATGTGGCTAATGGCCAAGCACACAGTGGTATCGAATGTTGCAAAACCTTGCATATAACGTTGGCTTTTGATGGAACTAACAACAACGACAGTGCGGACAGTGCCTCTGTCCCGTCTTCATGTAGCAACATTGCGAGAATCTATCATGCAAGTTTGGGGGGCGTCCCAGACAGCCAGTCAATGGGATTCTATCGCTACTATAGCCCAGGTGTCGGGACCGTCTTCCCGGATGTGCGCGAATTCACACCTGATGGAATGGGGCTAATCGGCGCTAGTGGTGGTGAAAATCGAATCAATTGGGGACTAACTCGATTGATAGACGTACTGAAAAAAGAACTGACACCTGAAACTCCATTACTCTTGCCAGCTACCCAGACTCTTATCGACGGTATGGCAACCTGTTGGTTTGGCAGTGCGATCACTGCTGGCTTGTTAGAAAATGGCGAAAAGAAGCGTGAAGCCGCTCTGCGCCCATACATGGATGATTTGGAAAAACTTCTGAATCAGCGTCGTGATGCTGAAGAGAAACCTCATATTCTGGCTATGCGCTTGTATGTCTATGGATTTTCTCGAGGTGCTGCTCAAGCGAGAACATTTGCTAACTGGTTGCAGGCGCTCACGAAATGCGAAGGGGCTAATGGAAAAGTTGAGTATCGCTTTGCCGGTTTGCCAATCTCCATCGAGTTTTTGGGCGTTTATGACACCGTTGCGGCTGTCGGCCTAGCGGACAGCGCTCCATTCTCTGCAGGACATATGGACTGGGCAAATGGCACCATGCGCCTGCCTGATGAAGCTTTAGGCTGCCTAGATACATCGCTAACAGATGACTGCCATTATTTGAAACGTTGCGTTCATTTGGTGTCCGCTCATGAACAGCGTGCCAGTTTTCCGTTAGATTCGATCCGTCGGCTGCCGAAAACATCGGATGGTCAACGTGATAAAACTAAGCCGTCCTGTTATCGCGAGGGTACAGTTGAATTTTTATATCCCGGTGTGCACTCGGATGTCGGGGGCGGGTACTCGCCAGGTGATCAAGGAAAAGCTTCCTCCGGAACAAGCCACCTTCTATCTCAGATTGCCCTACATCACCTCTACGCAGAAGCATTTATGGCAGGTGCTCCCCTGCAAGTACCGGGGTTAATCGTTCAGGATGGGATTCATGAAGAATGGCGAGCAATGCCTGGCGCCACTTTTGAAGAGTTCGATGTGTCCGATGAACTCATCAAGCGCTTCAACGCTTGGCAAGCTGACGCAGCCGGCCATACAGGCCCGCTTGAAGAGATGATTAAGAAGCAACAAGCGCTGATTACTGCTTGGCGAATTGATCGTTATGCAGGTGGCCTAGCGCAGCGGGACTTCTTTAAAAACAACGTCTCTGCAGATATGCCGCAGGCCAAAATCGATGCATGGAAGGCGCTAGAAAAGCGTCATGTCGCTCAAACGACGGCAGCCGCGGAAGGTAAGCCGGAACCCACGTACAGCGAAGCCGAGGAAAAAGAATATCAACTGAATATTCAAATTGTCGGCAAAGAAAAGTATGAAAAGGCTCGCTGGGAAAAAGCCTTCGAACCTCCTCTTGATCGGCGCCAACTTCTCGGAGCCGCCGCAGAGTTCCGCCATGACTATCTTCAGGAGTGGGGCATGGTGGATGACGGGCTCACGGTCGGTGGTGTGGTTGACATGTTGTTGGGTGGGACTGTTTACCTGATCAATGAGGAGGACGAAGCCGAAGAGTATTCGTATTTGTATAAAGAAGGTACTGCACGCTACAAAGCTATGTTTATCGGGCCAAACAAACCGATATCGGGGCAGGAAAGTATTGTTGCGCTGTTTGATGATCAGGTTCATGACTCTCGTGCATGGTTTATGAATACCTCTGCTATTGGTCCGCGCGAGCCATTTACTGACTACTTCCGTATTCGCTTGGTGCACTTCGACAACGAGTCCAACAAGCAGCTGTCCCTGCTAGCAACTGCCGGTCGAGTTATCGGAGTTGGCATCGCCTTGGCCAGCGTTGGATTGAGTATTAAGAAAAAAGACCCACGTATGCTATTGGGGCTGTTCCTACCATCGTTAGCTCGTCCTGTACTCAGCGGAAAAGTTGGGCTTCCAGAAATCAGTGCCTTCGATCCGATCACCGGTATAGCACTACCGATGCTCAACAACCTCGATTCTCTGAGGACATTCACCAAAGAACCAGGCGACTTGGTGGCCAAAGCCGCTGCCTTGCCACCGCTGAAGCCATTGACTGCAGCCACCGCTAACACCCCGGCTCTGCAGAAAATTCTGGTAGCCCATCAGGCGCTTGAAGCAGTGGAAGCTGCTCGCAAGAAGGATGCTGGTGCTTTGGCCAGTATGGTGGCGAAAGCGGCTAACGATGAGGACAAGCCCGGTGGCTGGCTCGACTTGGTGGCCGATCAGGCCAGCAACTTGAAGTCTTCTGAAAAGAACGTGTAACTGCAAAACGATAAAAGGGCGGCTCTGAAAGAGCCGCCCTTTTTCGTGCGCTACACCTTGGTCCGATGCTCCGCCGGATTCGGCGAATCAATGTGGTCCAGCGCTCGCTCCACCAACAACCGAACCCCATCCGCCAATCTGCTAAGCGCCAAGGCTAGGGAACGTCGTGCACCGTCCACGTCGTCGGCCAGGTTGGCGGCGATGGCGCTGATGGACAGCAGGTCTTCCGAGGCGTTGGCCAGGAGGGCTTCGGTGTCGATGTCGGGGGAGACGGCGAAGAGGTTGCCTTTGCGAGGCTTGGGTTTATCGCCGGGTGGTGGGGCGAAATGGTGGTTGAGGGCGCGTTCGGCGGCTTCGTGGAGTTTCTTCGAATCGAGGGATTCGTAGGGGGATGTGGCTTCGTTTTGTGGTGGATTGGGTGTTGGCTTGATCATAAGTGTTATCCCGTAATTATGGAGCCGACACCGTTTCGCTTGCACTTCGAAAGAGGTGGCAGCTGTGCATAGGTGTGCAAGACCGGCGGGATACCCGGCAGACCCGAAGGTCTCCCATACACAACTGCCATAACGGTTCGCGAGCATAGGAAAATGCTCGATGAATTGCCATAACCATTGTGTATCCCGCCGGACTTGCACGTCCGTGTCACCGATTTTGCGGCGACGAACAAAGCCTATCGATGAAGCCAAACCCTGCCTAGTTCACGAACAGCACCACGTGTTGAAGGAAATATCCGATGGCGTCGAGCGTAGAAACATCAAAATCTTCACGCTTTTAAACACCCTCGTTTCGTCAATGACTTGGTAGTCATCAGCGTCAAAAACCACCGTATCTTCTTCTATCGCTGCACAACAGTGGCGTTCTCGCTTGAAGCCGCTACACTGCGCCGGCCGTTCACTTTTCTCTTGAGGCTGTGCGCATGAAATTTCGTTTTCTACTGTGGATGCTGGGTTTGTTGATGGGTAAGGCCAGTCGGACTAATCCTGCGTTTCAGCAGCAGTTGGGTGACAAGGAATTGGTGTTCCAGCTACAGACCCTGGACGGGAAAGTGGCGCGGCATTTCTTTGTGAAGGATCAGCGCATTACCAGCAAATCGGGCGTGTATGCCGAGCCGGCGTTTGCGATTGCGTTTAAAGATGCGGCGTATGGCTTTGCCACGATGCAGGCGAAGAACAAGCAGTTGGCGTTTATGACGGGGATTCAGGACAAGTCGATTCAGATCAAGGGGAATCCGGCGTTGGTGATCTGGTTTCAGGGGTTGACCAAGTATTTGAAGCCGCGCAAGGCTAAGGCTAAAGCCAAGGTATGAAGTCTTTTAGGTAGACCGGGTTGGATTCATCACGAGCAGGCTCGCTCCCACAAGGGGTTGTGGTGATTCAGGTGGATCGGCGGGGGATTCTTCGCGGGCAAGCCCGCTCCCTCAGGGATTGCGTAGATCCTGTGGGAGCGTGGCTTGCCCGCGATGCTTTTAGGCCTGGCTGAATTGCGACGCGAGTTCGCGCAGCAGGACTTCGGCTTCAAGCACTTTGGTGACCACGTCGTTGGCTTTGTCGCGGCTCAGGCCGACGCGCTCCAGCAGGGCTTCGGGGATGTCTTCATCCGGGCCGGAACCGATGCCGCGTCCACGCAGCAAACGCACGGCCAGGCAGACGAGGTTCGGGTATTCCGCGTAGTCGCCGTCGTAGTGCGGGTCGTGCTGGAAGCGCAGCGCGGTGGCCAGTTCGTCGGGCATGTCCCAATAGCGCATCAGCCACGAACCAATTTGTTCGCGGCTGATGCCGAGCAGGTGTTGCTCGACGTAGCTGTGGCACAGGTGCTGGTTGACTTCCAGGTGACGGCAGATCAGCGAGAAGTGCGGCGGGAAGACGTGGGCCAGCAGCAGGTAGCCGAAGTTGTGCAGCAGGCCGGCGAGGTAGGTCAGGCCGGCTTCCGGGCGCTGGGCGCGCGGCATGGCGCGGGTCAGGCCTTCGATGACGGCGGCGGTGTAGATCGATTGCTGCCAGTACGGCGTGGCGTGTTGCGGGTGGTCTTTGGGCAGGCTCAGGGTTTTGCCCAAGGCCAGGCCCAGTGCGAGGTTGATCACCAGGTCGAAACCCAGGACCCGCACAATCGCGTCTTCTACTGAACGAATCTTGCCCGGCGAGGCATAGTACGGCGACGCGGCCCAGCTCACGACTTGCGCGGCCAGCGCCGGGTCGGTTTCGACGACGCCGGTGATGTCGTCGATGGTGGCGTTGGGGTCGACGCGCAGTTTGATGATTTTCTGCGCGGTCTCGGCCAGCGGCGGAATCTCGATGGTCTCTTCCAGGCGTTGCTGGATGCGCCGCGCGGTGAACGCCCGGACGGCCTGGGTGATTTCCTTGCGGTCATCGTCGGGGCGGTCAAGGTTCGGGCGGATGCTGGTCAGGTTCTCGCCGAAGTTGGCGGCGCTGGCCTTTGTCAGCATGCTCTTGAAATCTTCGCTGGTGATTTCCAGCAGCAGGCCCGGCTCGCCCGAGTTGATCAGCAACTTCGGTTCGCGCAGCAGGCTTTCTTCGTACAGGCACGGCGAACTGGTCAGCGCCGGCAGGCCGGGCAACAGGCTCAAGCTGTGCTTACCAAGCATTTTCACCAGGCGTTCGGTGGGCACGGCGGTGAGGCGGCGGCCGGTCAGTTCGGCGAGGCGATTGAGGTCGAGCAACTGGCTTTGCGGGAACAGCACCATCAAGGCGCCGACCGCGTCGTCCACCAGCACCGCCTGCACTTTGCGCGAGGCGTTGAGGCCGTGGTGATCGAGCATTTCTTCGTAGGCAATGCCCAATTTGCCCAGCAGCAGCCGAATAACAGACGGAGCGTGCAGGGGTTCCGGGGCGAGGGCAGCTTCAGTCATGGTCTGTATCCGTATTCAAACAATTGCAGGAGTATAACCAGCTTGTTTAAAAGCATCGTCCACAAACTGCGACGGTGCTCACACTTGGCCGTATTGCTGCCCATGGCGCAGCCAGCGGTCTAGCAGTGGGCTGACATGATCCGGCCAGCGCTCCAGCAACGCCTGGGCGGCGTCGCGCACGGCGGGTAAAAGATCGGCGTCGCGCATCAGGTCGGCGACCTTGAATTGCAGCAGGCCGGTCTGGCGCGTGCCGAGCATTTCACCGGGTCCGCGCAGCTCGAGGTCTTTTTCGGCGATGACAAAACCGTCGTTGGTTTCACGCATGATGCCCAGGCGCTGACGGCCAATCTGTGACAGCGGCGGATGGTAGAGCAGCACGCAATGACTGGCGGCGCTGCCTCGACCGACACGGCCGCGCAATTGGTGCAACTGCGCGAGACCGAGGCGCTCGGGGTTTTCGATGATCATCAGGCTGGCGTTCGGCACGTCGACGCCGACTTCGATCACGGTGGTCGCAACCAGCAGTTGCAGGTTACCGGCCTTGAATTCGGCCATGACGGCGGCCTTTTCGGCGGGCTTCATGCGGCCGTGGATCAGGCCAACCTTCAACTCGCCGAGCGCGGCGGTGAGGTCTTCGTAAGTGGTTTCGGCGGCCTGGCAGGTCAGCTCTTCCGATTCTTCGATCAGCGTGCACACCCAATAGGCCTGGCGCCCTTCGGCGCAGGCGCCGCGCACCCGCTCGATGACTTCCACGCGCCGGGTGTCGGTGACCAGCACCGTGTTGACCGGGGTTCGGCCGGGCGGCAATTCGTCGAGGATCGAAGTGTCGAGGTCGGCGTAGGCGCTCATGGCCAGCGTCCGCGGAATCGGTGTGGCGGTCATGATCAGCTGATGCGGACACATCCGCCCGCCGACGCCTTTCTGCCGCAACGCCAGACGCTGCTGCACGCCGAAGCGGTGTTGTTCGTCGATGATCGCCAGCGCGAGGTTCTTGAACTGCACTTCGTCCTGGAACAGCGCGTGCGTGCCGACCACCATCGGTGCGCCGTTGGCGATTTGTTCCAGCGCGGCCACCCGATTCTTGCCCTTGAGCTTGCCAGCCAGCCACGCGACTTCGATGCCCAGCGGTTCGAGCCAGCGCTTGAAGGTGATGAAGTGCTGTTCGGCGAGGATTTCGGTGGGCGCCATCAGGGCAACCTGATAACCGGCCTCCAGCGCTTGCAGTGCGGCGAGGGCGGCGACCACGGTTTTGCCTGCGCCGACGTCGCCCTGAATCAGTCGCAGCATCGGTTCGTGCTGACTGAGGTCGTAGGCGATTTCGTTGCCGACCCGTTGCTGTGCGCCGGTTGGCGTAAAGCCCAGATTGGCCAGGTATTGGGCCGGCAGTCGGGTGGCTTTCGGCATCGCTGGCGCGCGCAGGGAACGCATGCTTTCGCGCAGGCGCTGCTGAGACAGTTGATGGGTCAGCAGTTCTTCAAAGGCCAAACGGTGCTGCGCCCAGTGATGGCCGAGGGCAAGTTCGTCGACGTCGGCATCAGCGGGTGGGTGATGCAGGTAGCGGATCGCGTCGGCGAGCGGCGCGAGTTGATAGTCGCGCGCCAGTTCGGTTGGCAGCCAGTCGGGCAGGCTGGTCGGGCCGAGCATGGTCAGGGTTTGCATGCACAACTGGCGCAAGCGCTGTTGGGTCAGGCCTTCGGTGAGCGGGTAGACCGGGGTCAGGGTTTCATCCACCGGAGGCGGCTCGTCGCCGGTGATGGCGCGGTATTCCGGGTGGTAGATTTCCAGCCCCGAGGCGCCGGGCCGGGCTTCGCCGTAGCAGCGAATCCGTGTGCCGCGTTTGAGGCCTTCTTTCTGGGCGTTGCTGAAATGGTAAAAGCGCAGGCTGAGCCCGCCGGTGCCGTCCTGCAGACGCACGACGAGGCTGCGGCGACGCCCCATGACCACGTCGGCGCCGCTGACGGTGCCTTCGATCACGGCGTCTTGCCCAGGTCGCAAATGGCCGATCGGGACCACGCGAGTGCGGTCCTGATAACGCAGCGGCAGGTGGAACAGCACGTCCTGGAGATTCTCCAGGCCGACCTTGGCCAGTTTCTCGGCCATGGCCTCGCCGACACCCTTGAGTGCCGTGACCGACACTTGCGACAACTCGGTCATGACAGCAACTTACGCTGCAACCACCGGCACCGGCGGCTTGGCCACCGAGCACAGGCGAATGGAGTCGGCGAGGATTTCAATCGCCTTCGGCCGCGGGAAGCTTGCGCGCCAGGCGATGGCCACGGTACGGAACGGTATCGGCGGCGTCAGTGGGCGCACTTCGATGATGCCGGGGGCGTAGTGATGGCTGTCCACTGCCGAGAGCGGCAGGATCGAGATGCCGAGGCCGGACGCGACCATGTGGCGAATGGTTTCCAGGGAGCTGGATTCCACCGTGGTGTGCTTGGCGCCGTCGTTGCCTTTGGCCAGGGTCGGGCAGGCTTCCAGCACTTGATCGCGGAAGCAGTGGCCTTCGCCGAGCAGCAGCAGGCTCTTGTCGTTGAGCAGGCTGGCGTCGATGGATTCTTTTTGCGTCCACGGATGCTGGGCCGGCATCAGGACGTAGAACGGCTCGTCGTAGAGTTGCAGGGTCAGGACGTCGGCTTCGTTGAACGGCAGGGCGATGATGATCGCGTCGAGTTCGCCGTTGCGCAGTTTGTCGCGCAGCACGTGGGTGAAGTTTTCTTCGATGTACAACGGCATCTGCGGGGCGACCCGGTGCAGTTGCGGAATCAGGTGCGGGAACAGGTACGGGCCGACGGTGTAGATCGCGCCGACTTTCAGCGGAGCGGTCAGCTGGTTTTTGCCAGCCTGGGCCAGTTCACGAATGCCTTGGGCCTGCTCCAGCACTTTCTGCGCCTGGGCAACGATGCCTTCGCCGACCGGGGTCAGGCGCACGGCACTCTTGCTGCGCTCGAAAATCAGCACACCGAGTTCGTCTTCAAGCTTTTTCACGCCCACCGACAGGGTCGGCTGGCTGACATGGCAACGCTCGGCCGCGTGGCCGAAATGCTGCTCTTGGGCGAGGGTAACGATGTAGCGTAATTCTGTGAGAGTCATAGCAAGCGTCCATGAAGTTGCGCGCCAAGCATACCGGCTGCAATCGATAGACGCACGTTATCAGACTGAGTGTGCTGAGTGACACTGGGTAATGCCGGTTTGCCGCTGGCGGATATGCAAAAGGCACCTTTCGGTGCCTTTATGGCTGGAGTCTTCCGGCTGGTGGATAACCTTGTGGGAGCGGGCTTGCTCGCGAATAGGGTGTGTCAGTCAAAGTTGATGGCGACTGTCACACCGCTTTCGCGAGCAAGCTCGCTCCCACATTGGGTTTGCGTTGTGTTTAGCGGCGGCGTTTTTCCAGTGAGTAGAGGAACGGCGCCGTGATTTCAATCGTGCCATTGGTCAGCATGTCGGCCGGTGGCTTGGGCAGCGGTTGGGCGAGGCGGATCATTTCCAGGGTGGCCCGGTCCAGATCGGCAACGCCTGAACGGCCCACCAGTTCGTACGACAACACATTACCTTCGCCATCAACGATGAAGCGCAGGCGGTTGGTGCCTTGCTTGCCCCGATTCTGTGCGCTCGCCGGGTACTTTTTGTACTTGCCCAAGTGCGCAAGCAAAGTGCCTTCCCAGCTGGCCTTGGCCGCCTGTTGCGCCGGCGATGGACCCGGTGCCGGTTGCGCGGACTTCTCCGTCGGTGCCTGGGTCGGTTGCGCGTCGCTAGGCTTCTCCTCGGACGGCTTCTCCTTCGGCGGCTCCGGTTTTTTCTCCACAGGCTTGGGCGGTTGCGGCTTCGGCTTGGGTTTGACCGGCTTCGGCACAACGATCTCGGCCTTCGGCACTTCGGCCAGTTTCGGGATCGGCAGTTCTTCTACCGGGGCCGGTGGCTGTGGCGGCGTTATCACCTTCGGCGGTGCTGGCGGTGGCGGGGCCGGAACCGGTGCCAACTCGACCATCATCGCCTGCGGAGGCAGCTCGATCGGTGGGCGCGACGTCCAGTTCAGCGCCAGCGCAATGGCCAGTGCATGGACGCCCAGCACCACGGCCAGGCTCGCGCTATAACGCGTCAGCTTATGGCGCGTCGTGATCATTTCTTGACTGCCGTCTCGAGCCCGACCAGACCTACCTTCAGGTAACCGGCGGAGCGCAGGTTATCCATCACGCTCATCAGGTCGCCGTAATCCACGCCTTTATCGGCCTGGAAGAAGATCGTTGTGTCTTTCTTGCCTTGGGTCCTGGCGTCGAGGGTGGCGCCGAGTGCTTCGGCCTTCACTTCTTCTTCGCCGAGGTACAGGCGCTGGTCAGCCTTGACGCTGAGGAACACCGGTTTCTCCGGCCGCGGCGCCGGCTTGGCGCTGGAGGCCGGCAGGTCGACCTTGATGTCCACGGTGGCCAATGGAGCGGCCACCATGAAAATGATCAACAGCACCAGCATCACGTCGATGAACGGCGTGACGTTGATTTCGTGGTTCTCGGCCAGATCGTCGTCTGCGCCTTCTTTCAAATGCAAGCCCATGGCTGATTACCCTACTTTGACCACGTGGGGTTGCGCAGAGCGCTCGGCGGTCGGCAGGTGATCGAGGTCACGGCTGACCAGCAGCAGGACTTCAGCCGAGGCATCGGAGACTTGCGCCTTGTAGCCAGCGATGGAGCGAGCGAAGACGTTGTAGATCACCACGGCCGGAATCGCCGCAACCAGACCCAGCGCGGTGGCCAGCAGGGCTTCAGCGATGCCCGGCGCTACGACGGCGAGGTTGGTGGTCTGGGTTTTGGCGATTCCGATGAAGCTGTTCATGATGCCCCACACGGTGCCGAACAGGCCCACGAACGGCGCGGTGGAACCGATGGTGGCGAGCACGCCGGTGCCGCTGCTCATGTTGCGACCGCAGGCTGCAACCAAGCGCTCAAGACGGAAGGCCACACGTTCCTTGATGCCTTCTTTCTCGCGGCTGTTAACCGACAAACGCATCTCTTCCAGGGCGTCATGCACCAGCAGGTTGGCGAGGGTGCCTTGCTGGGTGGCGGTCGCGCTGGCTTCTCTAAGGGTCGTGGCTTTTTTCAGGTGGACGATTTCAGTGCGCAGGCGACGCTTGGCGCCCATCAGCTCGAAGCCCTTGGCGATCCAGATGGTCCAGGTGATGATCGAGGCGATGGCCAGGCCGATCATCACGATTTTCACGATAATATCGGCGTTCTGGTACATGCCCCAAGGTGACAGGTCGTGGGCCATGCCCAAGGTGTTGTCGGCTTCGAGGACTTCAGGAACGTCTTCGGCGTCTACTGCCTGGGCCGGGTCGGTTGCGCCTGGCGCTACGGCGGGGGCGGCATGGTCAGCCGGGGCTGGAGCAGCGGCGGCCGGAGTAGCCGGAGTGGCTGGCGCCTGTGCGTCAGCGAAAGCAGCGGTCGGTGCCAGCATCAGGCTGAGCAGCAGGGCAGCCACTGCGCTCCAGGCGCGAGGTCGTTTGGTTGGCGAAGCGGGGAATTGATTGCGTGTCATGCTGGCCGGACCTGAGAGAAAAATAGGGAGAATGTTCTTCCAGGCCTCGTAAGGCCGAGAACAAAAGTGGCGTGCATTATTGCAAGTAATTCTTGTTAACAAAAGTAATAGAGTATCTTTTTTTCCTTCATTGCTAGCCGCTCGTCCATTGTCGGCGCTAGTCTTTGCCTTTCTGATGGGAGTTTTCTGATGTCTGCGCCTTCTGTTTTGATCGCCGGCTGTGGTGATGTCGGCAGTCGTCTGGCCACGCAATTGGTGGCTTCCGGGTGGGAAGTTCATGGCCTGAGGCGTGACGTTTCACGCCTGCCCGAGGGGGTAATCGGCGTTGCCGGCGACTTGTTCAATAAGGACTGTCCTGAGACGTGGCCCATCGGTGCGGTGGATTACCTCGTGTATTGCGCGGCCGCTACCGATCACGATGAAGCCGGTTATCGCGCCGCTTATGTGCAGGGCTTGCAGCATGTGCTGGAGTGGCTGAACGACTACGGGCAGGTGCCGAACCGCCTGCTGTTTGTTTCCAGCAGCAGTGTTTATGGCCAGCAGAGTGGCGAGTGGGTCGACGAGACTTCGCCGACCATTGCCGAAGGTTATTCGGGCCGATTGATGCTGGAGGCCGAGCAAGTGGCGCTGCAGAGCGGCATCCCGGCGAGCATCGTGCGCTTGACCGGCATTTACGGCCCCGGCCGCGAATGGCTGCTGACTCAGGTGCGTCGCGGCTATCGCGTGGCCGTTGACCCGCCGCTTTACGGCAACCGCATCCACGCCGACGACGCGGCTGGGTTGATGGCGTTTTTGCTTGAAGCGGATCGACGCGGGTTGGCGTTGGATGACATCTACATTGGTGTTGACGATGCACCTGCGCCCTTGGCCGAAGTAGTGGCCTGGTTGCGTGAGTATTTGGGCGTGACCGAGTGGGCTGACGACGCGAGCGTGCGGCGTACTGGTAGCAAGCAATGCAGCAATGCCAGGGCGAAGGCCCTAGGCTGGACGCCGAAGTACCCAAGCTATCGCGAAGGCTACGCCGCGATTCTCGAAGGCCGTTGCTGACTTCCATACTCCCTAAAACAACTGTGGGAGCGGGCTTGCCCGCGATGAGGCCATAACATTCAACATCCTGGTTGACTGTTACACCGCCATCGCGGGCAAGCCCGCTCCCACAGGGTTATCTGTTGGCTCTAGGGCCGGGTTACTGCTTTTCCAGTAACCACTTGCGATCACCCGGCGTGAACTGAGGCATTTCATCCGCCTGAGCCGTGTTCACCGCCTGCACAATCTCCAGTTCCTTGCCCTTGCGCGCAAAGATCCAGGTATTGCCCTGGCCGTTCACTTGCAGCCACATATTGTCATTGCCGCCGCTCATCGACGCGCAATCGCCCGCCAGGCACAGGGCATAACGATCGGCCCCCGGCAAACCGGCAACCTGGCCATCGGCCTGGAATTGCACGGTATTGCCTTCGCCCGGACCGCTGACAATTTTCCAGCTGCCGCCCATGTAGGCGGTGTACAGCGCGCGTTCGAAGCTCGCGCCAATCGGTGCGCCATCCGGCACCGGAATCAGCGCACGGTCAAAGACCTGCTCCGGCTCGTTTTCGCTGGCAGCCTGGCTCAGTTGCTTGCCGTCACGCTTCAGTTCGCTGGCGGAGCTGCCATAAAAGTCGACTTTCCAGGCGCCGGACTCTTCGCCCAGCAACTTGCCGTCGACGTTTTCAAAACCATTGGTGTAGCGGGCCTGGGCGGCCTTCGTGTTGACGTCCCATTCCAGGTTCGGGCCATAAGCCTGGAGCGCTTCACGCAGGGGGCCGCCTTTGGACGCAGCGTCGATCGCCACCTGATTGATCCAGGTGCCGCTGATGTCACGATCGGCAGGGTTGCTGGCACAACCGCCCAAGAGTAGGGCGACCAGCGAGAGAGCTAGCGCATGGCGCATGGTGGAATCCTTTCAGAAACGAAGTCGGCGCAACCTTGAAAGGCTGCGCCGGATGTATTACTCGATGACCAGAATGGCATCCATTTCAACCTGCGAACCCTTTGGCAGGGCAGCGACGCCGATGGCGGCACGGGCAGGGTATGGCTGGTCAAAGTACTTGCCCATGATCTCGTTGACCTTGGCGAAGTGGCTCAGATCGGTGAGGAAGATGTTCAGTTTGACGATGTCCTTGAACGAACCGCCAGCGGCTTCGGCCACGGCTTTGAGGTTCTCGAACACTTGGACGGTCTGGGCTTCGAAGCCTTCAACCAGTTCCATGGTTTTTGGGTCCAGAGGAATCTGGCCCGACATGTAGACGGTGTTGCCAGCCTTGATCGCCTGGGAGTAAGTACCGATGGCGGCCGGGGCCTTGTCGCTGGTGATAACAGTCTTGGTCATGAATGACTCCTTGTAATAGTGGGCTTAGGCGCGCATGCGGGTGATGCGAATCACCCCGGTCAACGCACGCAGTTTCTTGATCACGCGGGCCAGGTGCACGCGGTCGTGCACGCTGACCACCAGTTGGACCACGCTGATGCGACCATCGCGTTCGTCCATGCTGATTTTCTCGATATTGCCGTCGGCCGCGTTGACGCTGCTGGCCAGCAGAGCGATCAGGCCGCGCTGATGTTCCAGTTCTACGCGCAGCTCGACGTTGAATTCGCCGGTGACATCCTTGGCCCACGAGAGCTGGATGCATTTTTCCGGGTTGTGACGGATTTCGCTGATGTTGCGGCAGTTGTCCAGGTGCACGACCATGCCTTTGCCGGCGGACAAGTGACCGACAATCGGGTCGCCCGGGATCGGTGTGCAGCACTTGGCGTAGCTGAGCACCAGACCTTCGGTGCCGCGGATCGCCAGCGGGCCTTCCGGACTTGGCAGCTGTTCGCCTTCGCCAAGCAGACGGCGGGCGACCACGTAGGCCATGCGATTGCCCAGGCCGATGTCTTCCAGCAAGTCTTCGATCAGTTCGAGACGGTATTCGGCGAGCATCGCCTTGAGGCGATCGGCGGCTACTTTTTCCAGCGAGCTGTCGAAACCGTTGAGCACTTTGTTCAGCAGGCGTTCGCCGAGGCTGATGGACTCGGAACGGCGTTGCAGTTTCAGCGCATGACGGATGTGGGTCCGCGCCTTGCCGGTGACCACGAAGTTGAGCCACGCCGGGTTTGGCCGCGCGCCGGGAGCACTGACGATTTCGACCGTGGAGCCGCTTTGCAGCGGTTCGGACAGCGGTGCGAGACGACGATTGATCCGGCAGGCGATGCAGCTGTTGCCCACGTCGGTGTGCACTGCGTAAGCGAAGTCGACCGCCGTGGAGCCTTTTGGCAGCTCCATGATCCGGCCTTTGGGCGTGAACACGTAGACCTCGTCCGGGAACAGGTCGATCTTCACGCTCTCGATGAATTCCAGCGAGTTGCCGGCCCGTTGCTGCATTTCCAGCACGCCTTTGACCCACTGCCGGGCGCGGGCGTGAGTGCCTTTTGGCTGCTCGTCGCCGCTGGATTTGTACAGCCAATGGGCGGCGATGCCGTTGTTGGCCATCTCTTCCATTTCACGGGTGCGGATCTGAATCTCGATCGGTACACCGTGCATGCCGAACAGCGTGGTGTGCAGCGACTGATAGCCGTTGGCCTTGGGGATCGCGATGTAATCCTTGAAGCGTCCCGGCAACGGTTTGTACAAATTATGCACAGCACCTAGCACGCGGTAGCAGGTGTCGACCTTGTCGACGATGATCCGGAACGCATAGACGTCCATGATCTCGTTGAAGGCCCGACGCTTGCCGCGCATTTTCTTGTAGATGCCGTAGAGGTGTTTCTGACGACCGCTGACCTCGCCCTGAATGCCGTCGATGGCCAGACAGTGGCTGAGGGATTCTTCGATCTTGTTGACGATTTCCTTGCGGTTGCCCCGGGCGCGTTTGACCGCCTGGTTGATCCGCGCGGAACGCATCGGGTGCATGGCCTTGAAGCCGAGGTCTTCGAATTCTATGCGGATGGCGTGCATGCCCAGCCGGTTGGCGATGGGCGCATAGATTTCCAGGGTTTCCTTGGCGATCCGCCGGCGCTTTTCACCGGACAGGACTTCCAGCGTGCGCATGTTGTGCAGGCGGTCGGCGAGCTTGACCAGGATCACGCGAATGTCGCGCGCCATGGCCATGGCCATTTTCTGGAAGTTTTCGGCTTGGGCTTCGGCCTTGGTCTCGAAGTTCATCTGGGTCAGTTTGCTGACCCCGTCGACCAGTTCGGCCACGGTTTCGCCGAACTGCGCTTGCAGCGCTTCCTTGGCAATACCGGTGTCTTCGATTACGTCATGCAGCATCGCAGCCATCAGGCTCTGATGGTCCATGTGCATGTCGGCAAGAATATTCGCCACCGCAAGAGGATGCGTGACATACGCCTCACCGCTACGGCGGCGTTGCCCGTCGTGGGCTTGTTCGGCGTAGAAATACGCTCGGCGGACCAGGTTGACCTGGTCCTTGCCGAGGTAGGTCGATAAGCGATCGGCGAGGGCGTCTATGCTCGGCATGATGACTCCTGCCGTTCGCTGTGACCCCGCGCCGTGCTACGTCGACCAGGCATAGGCTTAGACGGCCTCGTTGGACTCGTCCTCGAACGCTGCGAACAGCGGTTCGTCTTCGACGATTTCAGCATTGGCGATGAACTCGTAGCTCATCAGGCCTTCAGCGATTTCACGCAAGGCTACAACGGTAGGCTTGTCGTTTTCCCACTGTACCAGTGGCTCTTTGCCGCCGGTGGCCAGTTGACGGGCACGCTTGGTGGACAGCATGACCAGTTCAAAACGGTTTTCCACGTGGTTCAGGCAGTCTTCAACGGTTACGCGGGCCATGGTATTCCTCGGAGCGAATGCAATATGCGCGCTGCCCGGGTGGGCGAGCGGACTGAACAGTTTAAAAAATCACCAGCGATTAGGGAAGCGCTGATTTTTTGACCAAGCCCTTCAACGCGCTGCAAGTGCCAATGTAAAGCCCTTGCAGCGGTTTTGGGAAGGGCTGTTTAGCCGAGCAATTCAGCCAAAAGTTTTCCGTTACGCTGCTGCTGACGCTTCTGATGCAGCTGATTGGCACGGAAAATCGCCTGCAAATCCTTCAGCGCATGGGCGAAATCGTCATTGATGATCAGGTAGTCGTAGTCGACGTAGTGGCTCATTTCGCTGACAGCTTCGCGCATCCGCCCCTCAATGACCTCGTCACTGTCCTGGCCGCGATTGTTCAGGCGCTGATGCAAGGCTTGGAGAGAGGGCGGCAGAATGAAGATCGAACGGGCCTGGGGCATCAACTTGCGCACTTGCTCGGCACCCTGCCAGTCGATTTCCAGAATCAGGTCGTGGCCTTCGTCCAAGGTCTGCTGCAGGTGGCTTTGCGAAGTGCCGTAGAGGTTGCTGAACACTTCGGCGCGCTCAAGGAAATCCCCGTGCTCGATCATCTTCACGAACTCGCCGCGTTCGACGAAGTGATAGTTCACGCCGTTCACTTCGCCGGGGCGCATGGCGCGGGTGGTGTGAGAGACCGAGACGCGGATCTCCTGATCAGCGTCGGTCAGGGCCTTGACCAGGCTGCTCTTGCCCGCGCCCGAAGGGGCGGAAATGATGTAAAGGGTGCCGGTGCTGTGGGTCATGTCAGGGTTGCCTTACTCAATATTCTGCACTTGTTCGCGCATCTGCTCGATCAACACTTTGAGGTTGACCGCCGCCTGGGTGCTGCGCGGGTCGAAGGCTTTGGAGCCCAGTGTATTGGCTTCGCGGTTGAGCTCCTGCATCAGGAAGTCCAGGCGCCGACCGGCAGCGCCGCCGGATTTGAGCACCCGGCGAACTTCAATGATGTGCGTGCTCAGGCGATCCAGTTCTTCGGCCACATCGCTCTTTTGCGCGAGCATGACCATTTCCTGTTCCAGGCGCTGCGGGTCCATCTCGGCTTTCATGTCGGCGAAGCGGTCGAGGACTTTCTGGCGCTGGGTGGCGAGCATCTGCGGGACGAGTTCACGCAGGGTCACCACATCTTCTTCAATGGAGGTCAGGCGATCGTTGATCAAGCGGGCCAGCTCCGCGCCTTCGCGCTCGCGGCCGGCCTTGAGTTCTTTCAGGCCTTCGTTGAACAGCGCCAGGGCTTCGGCATTCAAGGCTTGCGGGTCGGTGGCGTCGCCCACCAGCACGCCGGGCCAGGCCAGGACTTCCAGTGGATTGAGCGCGGCCGGATTCTTGATCAGGCTGGCGATGGTCTCGGCGGCGGCGACCAATTGCGCGGCGCGCTCGCGGTCCACTTGCAGGGGTTTGTCGGTGTTTTCTTCGGTGAAGCGCAGAGTGCATTCGAGTTTGCCCCGGGAGATGCCCTGGCGCAGCGCTTCGCGGACCGCACCTTCGAGGTCGCGAAACGACTCCGGCAGGCGCAGATGGGGTTCCAGGTAGCGGCTGTTGACCGAGCGCAGTTCCCAGCTCAGGGTGCCTTGGGCGCCGGCTTTTTCAACGCGGGCGAAGGCGGTCATGCTGTGCACCATGGAGGTACCTCGCAATTCAGGTTTGCGTTACCAAAGGTTTCGCGAGACCCGATATCTGTGAATTAAAGCCGACAGGCAGCAAAGGCGCAGGATTGTAGCGCAGTGGGGTGGATGCGCCCAAACATACGGTGTGACAAAGGGCGGCAGGCCGTCGGTAAAGCGCTGTTCTACGCTCTAGTCAGCGCCTTCAATCGTCGGACGGATTTTTTAGAAGTGCCCAGTCTTGGCGCGCGGCTCTATAATGCTCGGCAGTTTTCCGTCCTCCGTACAGGTATTCCCTATGAAACGTCCAAGTGGTCGCGCTGCCGATCAGCTCCGCTCGATCCGCATTACCCGCAACTACACCAAACACGCCGAGGGATCTGTACTGGTCGAGTTCGGTGATACCAAAGTCATCTGCACCGTCAGTGTTGAAAACGGCGTACCACGTTTTCTCAAGGGCCAGGGCCAAGGCTGGTTGACCGCCGAATATGGCATGCTGCCGCGCGCCACCGGCGAGCGTAACCAGCGTGAAGCGAGCCGTGGCAAGCAAGGCGGCCGCACCCTGGAAATCCAGAGACTGATCGGTCGCTCCCTGCGTGCTTCGCTGGACATGTCCAAGCTGGGCGACGTCACCCTGTACGTCGACTGCGACGTGATCCAGGCCGACGGTGGCACCCGCACCGCGTCCATCACCGGCGCCATGGTTGCGCTGGTCGATGCCTTGAAAGTGATCAAGAAGCGCGGCGGCCTGAAAGGCGGCGACCCGCTCAAGCAAATGATCGCTGCTGTTTCCGTTGGCATGTACCAGGGCGAGCCTGTGCTCGACCTCGACTACCTGGAAGACTCGGCTGCCGAGACTGACCTGAACGTGGTGATGACCAGCACTGGCGGCTTCATCGAAGTCCAGGGCACAGCCGAAGGCGCGCCGTTCCAGCCGGAAGAGCTGAACGCTATGCTTGAACTGGCGAAGAAAGGCATGACCGAGATCTTCGAACTGCAAAAGGCCGCACTGGCCGACTGATCGGATGTTCCACGCAAGGAGGACACCATGAGTGACGAGCAGCAGCTACTTCCCATCCCGAGCAAAGAGGTTCGGCAGTGGGCAATGTTTTGTCACTTGTCCGCCTTGCTGGGGATATGGATTCCGTTCGGTACGCTGATCGGCCCGCTGATCCTCTGGCAGATGAAGCGCGAGATGGACCCGTTTGTCGATGCCCAGGGCAAGGAGGCGCTGAACTTTCAGATCACCGTCGCTATTGCCTCCGCCATCTGCTTCCTGTTGATGGTGGTGATCGTCGGGTTCTTTCTGTTGGGTCTGGTGGCGATTGGTGCGTTGGTGTTGACGATCATCGGTGGTGTGAAAGCCAATGAGGGGGTGCCGTATCGGTATCCGTTCACCTGGCGGTTGATCAAATAACGATCGATGAGAATCCCTGTGGGAGCGAGCTTGCTCGCGATAGCGGTCTGACAGTCACTGCATCAGTGCCAGTTCGACCGCTATCGCGAGCAAGCTCGCTCCCACAGTAAAAATCAGCGCGCACAAAAAAGCCGACACTGCTGTCGGCTTTTTTGTGTCTGCGAAACGACGCTTAGATGGTCAGCGTCCAGTCGTAGTCCACGATCAGTGGTGCGTGTTGCGAGAACCGTGGCTGGCGTGGCAGGCGTGCGCTGCGAACAAAACGGCGCAGGCCAGGGGTCAGCAACTGGTAGTCGAAACGCCAACCGAGGTTGAGCATTTCCGCCTGTTCGTTGTCCGGCCACCAGCTGTACTGGTCGCCTTCACGGCTGACTTCACGCAGGGCATCAACATAGCCCATGTTGCCGACAATCTCGTCCATCCAGGCACGTTCAGGTGCCAGGAAGCCCGGGGATTGCTGGCTGTCGCGCCAGTTCTTGATATCCAGCTTCTGTTGCGCCACGTACAGCGAGCCACAATAAATGTACTCGCGACGTTTGCGTCGCTGTTTATCCAGGTAACGGGCGAAGTCGTCCATTAGCTTGAACTTCTGGTTCAAGTCTTCATCGCCGTTCTGCCCCGAAGGGAGCAGCAAGGTCGCGATGCTGACCTTGTCGAAATCGGCTTGCAGGTAGCGCCCGTAGCGGTCGGCCGTCTCGAAGCCGAGACCGCTGATGACTGCCTTCGGTTGCAACCGCGAATACAAAGCCACGCCACCCTGGGCGGGAACTTCGGCTTCGCAGGCATAAAGGAAGTAGCCATCCAGTTGGAAGGCTGGATCGTCCAGTTCAAAGGCGGAGGCGCGGGTGTCCTGCAGGCAGATGACGTCGGCATTCTGTGCTTGCAGCCAACTGAGCAAACCTCGCTCCACTGCAGCCTGAATACCATTGACGTTCACACTGATGATCCGCATAAATGGCCCCAAAAATCGCGTGCGTGTATGATACACGGCGTCAACCTAATTAGCTAAATCCGTGGTATTTGGGGTTTTTTTCATGCAAGCGTATCAGCGCGATTTCATTCGTTTTGCCATCGATCGCGGCGTTTTGCGCTTCGGCGAGTTCACCCTGAAGTCCGGGCGCACCAGTCCTTACTTCTTCAATGCCGGCCTGTTCAACTCGGGTTCTGCCCTTGCGCAGCTGGGTCGTTTTTACGCGGCAGCCATCGTCGAGAGCGGCATTTCGTTCGATGTATTGTTTGGCCCGGCGTACAAAGGCATCCCGTTGGCGGCGACCACCGCAGTGGCGCTGGCCGAACATCATGGCCGTGACCTGCCATGGTGCTTCAACCGCAAAGAAGCCAAGGCCCACGGCGAAGGCGGCAGTCTCGTTGGCGCGCCCTTGACCGGCGAAGTGCTGATCATCGACGACGTGATCACCGCTGGCACCGCCATCCGCGAAGTGATGCAGATCATCGCTTCCCAGGACGGCGCCAAGGCCAAGGGCGTGCTCATCGCCCTGAACCGCCAGGAGCGTGGCAACGGCGAGTTGTCGGCGATCCAGGAAGTGGAGCGTGATTTTGGTATTCCGGTGATCAGCATCGTGTCGCTGAACCAGGTGCTGGAATTCCTCGCGGACGATCCGCAGCTCAAGCAGCATTTGCCAGCCGTTGAAGCCTATAGGGCTCAGTTCGGCGTCTAAAGAAAAGGCCCTGTGAGAACAGGGCCTTTTTGTATCGGGAAAAAAACGACTGTGCTTATCTGTTTGGATACGGATCTTTCACCGCGTCGCCCTGGCCGGTCAGAACTTTCCAGCCATTAAGCAGGTGCACCGATTTCTGGCGCTGAGGGCACGGCGGAATCGAGGTTTTGGCCTGATTCGAATACCGATGTCCGCAGTCCACGCATTCAAAGGTGCCTGCTGAAACATCGCTGCCGTAAGGGACGTAGTCTTTTTGCATGAGGTCATTCTCCTGTGGATACAGGGAAGATCCTATGCGGACTGTTGCAGGCAGGATGTCGGACGTTTCGCTGAGTCAGGTCGGATGTTTCCGGCACGCATAAAAAAGATCGCAGACTTCGTCAGCGCCTACGGAATATTCGTACATTCGTAGGTGCTGCCGAGGGCTGCGATCTTTTGCCGTTCTTGACTCAGTGACGCTTGCGATTGCTGATCAACGTACCCACACCGGTGTCGGTGAAGATCTCCAGCAGAATCGCATTCGGCACCCGGCCATCAATGATCAACGAGCTGCCGACGCCGCCCTGAACCGCTTCCAGCGCACAACGGATCTTCGGCAGCATGCCGCCGTAGATGGTGCCGTCGGCGATCAGCTCGTCGACTTGCTGGGTGGTCAGGCCGGTGAGGACCGTGCCCGACTTGTCCATCAGGCCGGCGATGTTGGTCAGCAGCATCAGCTTTTCGGCTTTCAGCGCTTCAGCGACTTTGCCGGCCACCAGGTCAGCGTTGATGTTGTACGACTCGCCGTTGGCGCCAACGCCAATCGGCGCGATGACCGGGATGAAATCACCTTTGACCAGCAGGTTCAGCAGGTCGGTGTTGATGCCGACCACTTCGCCCACTTGCCCGATGTCGATGATTTCCGGCTGGGTCATCTCCGGCGTCTGGCGGGTCACGGTGAGCTTCTTCGCACGAATCAGCTCGGCGTCTTTACCGGTCAGGCCGATGGCGCTGCCGCCATGACGGTTGATCAGGTTGACGATGTCCTTGTTCACCTGGCCGCCGAGGACCATTTCCACTACATCCATGGTCTGCGCGTCAGTCACGCGCATGCCATCGATGAAGTGGCTCTCGATCGACAGACGCTTGAGCAGGTCGCCGATTTGCGGGCCGCCGCCGTGAACCACCACCGGGTTGATGCCGACAGCTTTCATCAGCACGATGTCGCGGGCGAAGCCGGTTTTCAGCTCCTCGCTTTCCATCGCGTTACCGCCGTATTTGATCACCAGCGTCTTGCCAACATAGCGGCGAATGTAAGGCAACGCTTCGGACAGGACCTTGGCGGTGTTGGCGGCGGCTTCGCGTTCGAGGGTCATTCAGGGCTCCGGGTGCTTCAGAAGATCAAAACGGTAATTGGAGATCAGGTGCAACACGCTTCAGCTGGACTTTGAATACGTCCTTGATGCGCTGCAATTCCGCCTCGTCATCGGCCTCGAAACGCAGCACCAGCACCGGTGTGGTGTTGGACGCGCGAACCAGGCCCCAGCCTTTGGCGTAGTCGACTCGCACGCCGTCGATGGTGGTCAGGTCGGCGCCTTCGCCCCACTTCGCGTCGTGCAATGCATCAATGATGCTGAATTTGCTCTCTTCGGTCACATGGATATTGATTTCCGGCGTAGAAATATCGTTCGGGAAGGTCGCAAACAGCTCTTCCGCGGTGGATTTTTCCTTGCTGAGGATCTCCAGCAGACGCGCGGCGCTGTAAATGCCGTCGTCGAAACCGAACCAGCGTTCCTTGAAGAAGATGTGCCCGCTCATTTCGCCGGCCAACAGCGCGCCGGTTTGTTTCATTTTCTTTTTGATCAACGAGTGACCGGTCTTCCACATTAGCGGACGACCGCCGTATTCCTTGATCAGCGGCGTCAGGCGGCGGGTGCATTTGACGTCGAAGATGATTTCCGCGTCCGGATTGCGTTCCAGCACGTCACGAGCGAACAGCATCAGCAGGCGGTCCGGGTAGACGATGCTGCCGGTGTTGGTCACCACACCGACGCGGTCGCCGTCGCCGTCGAAGGCTAGGCCCAGGTCAGCGTTGGTTTCCTTGACCTTGGCGATCAGGTCGACGAGGTTTTCAGGCTTGCCCGGGTCCGGGTGGTGGTTCGGGAAGTTGCCGTCGACGTCGCAGAACAGCGGGATGACTTCGCAGTTCAACGCTTCGATCAATTGCGGGGCGATCACGCCGGCCGCGCCGTTGCCGCAGTCGACCACGACTTTGAGGCGGCGAGCCAGTTTGATGTCCTGGACGATTTCGGTGTTGTAGCGGTCGAGGATCTCGACCTGGGTGACGCTGCCCTTGCCGCTGCTCAGGTTGTTGGTCTTGAGGCGGTCGTGCAGGGCCTGGATCTGTTCGTTGGCCAGGGTGTCGCCGGCGATCACGATCTTGAAGCCGTTGTAGTTCGACGGGTTGTGGCTACCGGTCAGCATCACGCCGGATTTGCCGGCCAGGACGTTGGCGGCGTAGTACAGGGCCGGGGTTGGCACCAGGCCGACGTCGCTGACGTGGCAACCGCTGTCGGCCAGGCCTTTGATCAACTGTTCAACGAGTTCCGGGCCGGAAAGACGACCGTCGCGGCCAACGGAAACGTTCGGTTCGTCCTGGGCCAGGCTTTGGGCACCGATGGCGCGGCCGAGCCAATAAGCGGTCTCAGCGTTCAGGAGTTCCGGGACGGTGCCGCGAATGTCGTAGGCGCGGAAGATGCTGTCCGGGAACTTGGGTGCGACTGTGGCTGGGCTGCTCATTACTGGAAATGCTCCATCTCGAAGGTGGCTGGACCTGTCTGCGAAGAACTCGTCAGCAGGCGCAAACTGAAGGGTATGACGGCGTTTTCCACTGAGAGTTCGTGGTACGAAAAGGCCATGACACCGGTTTCACTGAGCATCTGGACGGCCAATGCCTTGATTTCCAGTGTTAAACCTTGCAGATGACGTTCGTGCAATTTTCAGTGCGAAACCTGTGGGAGCGAGCTTGCTCGCGACTCCGTTGTCGAATGTGCAACCGTCATCGCGAGCAAGCGCGCTCCCACAATGAATTCCTTAACTCTTTTGGATCAGTGGCTGCCGGAATGCCCAAAACCGCCAGCACCGCGCTCGGTTTCAACGAACTCTTCGACCATCTCGAAGTGCGCTTGAACCACCGGCACCAGAACCAGCTGCGCCAGGCGCTCACCGACCACCATGTTGAAGTCGGTCTGGCCACGGTTCCAGCACGAAACCATCAGCGGGCCCTGGTAATCGGAGTCGATCAAACCGACCAGGTTGCCCAGCACGATGCCGTGCTTATGCCCCAGGCCGGAGCGCGGCAGGATCAGCGCAGCCAAACCTGGATCGCCAATGTAGACGGACAGGCCGGTCGGGATCAGCACGGTTTCACCCGGCTTGATGACGGTGTCTTTTTCCAGCATCGCGCGCAGGTCGAGGCCGGCGGAGCCTGGCGTGGCGTATTGCGGCAGCGGGAATTCGGTACCGATGCGAGGGTCGAGGATCTTGGCTTGCAAAGCGTGCATGTAAATTAAACCTGGTTCAGACGTTCGGCGATAAAAGTGATCAGCTGGCGAGCGATTTTGCTCTTGCTGGTCTGGGCGAAAAGTGTGGCGTGCAGTTCACGGTCGATCACGCTGCAGGCGTTTTCTTCGCTGTTGAAGCCAATGCTCGGGTTGGCGACGTCGTTGGCGACGATCAAATCGAGGTTCTTGTCTTTCAACTTGCGGGCAGCGTAGTCGAGCAGGTGTTCGGTTTCAGCGGCGAAACCGACACTGAACGGACGGTCAGGGCGCGTGGCGATGGTGGCCAGGATGTCCGGGTTGCGCACCATCTGTAGCAACAAGCCGTCGCCGTTCGTAGGGTCTTTCTTGAGTTTCTGTGGGGCGACGACTTCCGGGCGGTAATCCGCGACCGCTGCCGAGGCGATAAACAGATCGCAAGGGATCGCGGCTTCACAGGCGGCGAGCATGTCGCGAGCGCTGACCACGTCGATGCGCGTGACGCGATCCGGGGTCGGCAGGTGCACCGGGCCGGTAATCAGCGTGACTCGGGCGCCGGCTTCTACCGCGGCTTCGGCCAGGGCAAAGCCCATTTTGCCGGAGCTGTGGTTGGTGATGTAGCGCACCGGGTCGATGTTTTCCTGGGTCGGGCCGGCGGTGATCAGCACGTGTTTGCCAGTCAATGCCTGGCGCTTGAAGCAGTCCGCCGCGCATTGGGCGAGCTCGACGGCTTCGAGCATGCGGCCCAGGCCGACGTCACCGCAGGCCTGGCTCCCGGAGGCCGGGCCGAAGGCTTTGATGTCGCGGCTTTCGAGGGTTTGCAGGTTGGCCTGGGTCGCCGGGTCGCGCCACATGGCCTGGTTCATCGCCGGGGCAACGGCGACCACGGCATCGGTGGCCAGCACCAGCGTAGTCAGCAGATCGTCGGCAATACCTTGTGCCAGTCGGGCGATCAGGTCCGCCGTAGCGGGGGCGATCAGCACCATATCGGCCCACTTGGCCAGCTCGATGTGCCCCATGGCAGCTTCAGCCGCCGGGTCCAGCAGGTCGAGATGAACCGGGTGGCCGGACAAGGCCTGCATGGTCAACGGGGTGATGAACTCGCTGCCGCCACGGGTCATGACCACGCGCACTTCGGCACCCTGGTCGAT